>DATJIM010000055.1:0-23928 GCA_035493195.1 Caldimonas sp. | reverse complement strand
GTTCGCACTCGGGCGGCGGGCGGCCGATTTCCGGAAGTAGAGGAGGAGGGCCGGCCGTTCAGGCCAGGCCCGGGGGACATGGAGGGAATCGGCCGCCCGCCGCCTGCGTGCGAACCGAGCCGCGTTGACAACAACCGGACGGCAATTCAGCCGAGCCAGCGCATCAGCAACAGCACGAGCCCGGCGAGGAAGACCGTCTCGCCGATCATCAGCGCGACCGGCTTCAGCCCGACCGTGACGAGCTCTTTCAGCTGCGCCTTCATGCCGATGCCGGCGATCGCGGCGACGAGGAACCAGCGCGACACGTCGCTGCCGAGCGTCTGCACGGCGTGCGGAACGACGCCGGTGCTGTTGACGACGACGAGGAGCGCGAACGCGACGGCGAAGCCGGGCAAGAGCGGCGGGCGCCTGGAGGCCGGCGCAGTCGCATCGCCAATCGCGGCGAGCGCTGCCGCCGCTTTCGCGGCACGAGCGCGCGTGATCATCGTCGCGATGACGATCACGGGCAGGAGCATCGCGACGCGCAGCAGCTTGACGAGCGTCGCCGCGTCGCCGGTTTCGGGCGAGAGGCTGTAGCCGGCGCCGACGACCTGGGCGACGTCGTGGATCGTGCCGCCGAGAAAGATTCCGGCTGCCTGCGGCGAGAGCGCGAGCGCCTTGACGACCATCGGGTAAGCGATCATCGCGAACGTCGACAGCGCCGAGACGCCGATCACGGTGAAGAGCGTCGCGCGCTCCTTGCGCGGGTGCGCCGGCAGCGCCGCGGCGAGCGCGAGCGCGGCCGATGCGCCGCAGATCGCGGTCGCACCGCCGGTCAGCAGCCCGAACAGCGGCTCGAAGCCGAGCGCGCGCGCAGCGACGATCGAGACTGCGATCGTGATCGCGACGCAGAGGACGACGAGGACGAGCGGCTGCCAGCCGAGCGCCGCGACCTGCGCGAAGGTGATGCGCAGTCCGAGCAGCGCGACCCCGATCCGCAGCACGTTGCGCGCGCAGAACTCGATCCCCGGCGCGCACGGCCCTTCGCTCGAGAGGAAGTTCATGCCGAGGCCGATCAGGAGCGCGAACAGCAGCACCGGCGCCCCGTAGTGATCGCCGAGGAACGTCGCCGCTGCGGCGACGACCCCGCACGCCATGACGCCCGGAAAGAGCGATCGCGCGCGCGCGGGCGCGACCGGCCAGGTGAGCGCGGCCATCGTCGGCGGCTCAGGCGAGCGCAGGCCGCGGTGCGGCGGCAGCGCCGGCAGCGTCGGGCAGCATCGCCGCGCCGATCACGTCGGCCGCGTACGTCCGCGAGGCCATCAGCATCGCGCCGATCGCGACGATGCCGAACGCGGGCATGATCGCGAGCGCGGTCGCGAGACCGAGCGCGTCCGACAGCGCGCCGGCGATGACCGGGCCGAGCGCGAGGCCGAACAGGTTCTGGAAGAGCGACAGCACCGACGCTCCGGTCGAGCGGACGCCGGGGTGGGTGACGTCGATGACGATCGCCGCGACCGGGCCGGCGGTGCACGTCATCAGGAAGCCGCCGAGCGCGATCAGCGCGAACTGCGTCTTCGGCGCCAGCGCGATGCCGGCGAGCGGCGCGCCGAACGCGAAGCCGAGAACGAGCATCGTCGCGAGGCAGAGCAGCGCGATCATCTGCAGCTTGGCGCCGGGCCGGTTGCGGCCGGCGCGGTCGATCCAGGTTCCCCAGACGACGCTGCCGACCGCGCCGCAGAGGACGACGAGCGCAGCCTGAACTCCGGCGTCCTTCGGCGACAGGCCGTGGACGCGGTTGAGGTAGCTCGGCAGCCACCCCCAGACCGCCGCGATGACGATCACCTGAGCGGGCGCGCCGATGCACATCCAGAGCATCGTCCGCGACCGCGAGAGCACCTTGGCGATGTGCGACGCTGCGGCGCGCGTCGATCGCGTCGCTGCGTCGAGCTTCGGGGTCAGCTCGACGGTGCGGTAGTCGCGAACGAAGAGGTACAGCAGCGCGAGGACGAGCCCGGGGAAGCCGACAACGCCGAACGCCGCCTTCCAGCCCCAGTGCTCGGCGATGATCCCGCCAAGCATCACGCCGAGCACCGAGCCGATCGACGCCGAGGCGAAGAAGCCGGCCATCAGCGCCCCGCGCATCCGTGACGGGAAGTGGCTCGCAATCAAGCCGGCGCCGACCGATCCGTAGCCTGCCTCGCCGAGGCCGACGACGGCGCGCGCAGCGAGCAGCTGGCCGTAGTTGCGCGTGAACATGCACGAGATCGTCGCCAGGCTCCACGCCGTTGCCATCACGACGATGCTCTTGACGCGGCTGACCCGGTCGGCGATGAGCGCGACTGGAATGCCGCCGATCGCGACCGTCAGCGACACCGCGGAAACGAGCGCGCCGAGCTCCTTGTCCGAGAGGCCCCACTCGGCCTTCAGGTGCGGGAAGAGCGAGACGATGATCTGGCGGTCGACGTAGTCGAACACCATCAGGCCGACCGTCATCGCGAACGCGAACCAGGCTGCGCGCGGCGTCGACAGGTAGCCGTCGCGCTCGGAGAGAGGCAGATCGTGCATGTTCGTCTCCTCAGGGGACGAGAACGGTCGCGCCGACGGTCCTGCGCGACTCGAGCGCGCGGTGCGCGTCGGCGGCATCGGCGAGCGCGAACTGCTGCTTCGGCTCGCCCTGGATGCGGCCGGCCAGCACGTGGCCGAACAGCTCATCGGCCATCGCGAGCATGTGCGAGCGCGGCATGATGTAGTGCATCATCGCCGGCCGCGTCACCCAGATCGACCCCTTGACGGCGAGCTGCATCGTGTCGATGACAACCGGGCCCGAGCTGGTGCCGTTGCTGACGAGGTGGCCGCGCACCTGCAGGCTGTCGAGCGACGCAGCGAGGGTGTCCTTGCCGACCGAGTCGTAGACGACCGGAACGCCCTTGCCGTCGGTCAGCTCGCGGACTCTTCCGGCGATGTCCTCGCGGCTGGTGACGATCGTGTGCGTGCAGCCGTTCGCCTTCGCGATCTCCGCCTTCTCGTCCGTGCTCACGGTGCCGATCATCGTCACGCCGATCGCCCGCGCCCACTGGCACGCGATCAGGCCGACGCCGCCGGCGGCGGCGTGGTAGAGGATCGTCTCGCCGCCGTGGAGCGGATAGACCTGCCGAAACAGGTACTGCGCCGTCATCCCCTTCATCATCAGCGTCGACGCGGTGCGGTCGTCGATTCCGGCGGGCAACGGGATCAGCACGTCGGCCGGCAGGAGGCGGACGTCGGAGTAGGCGCCCTGTGGCCCCATCAGATAGCCGACACGGTCGCCGACGCGAACGGCGGTGACGCCGTCGCCGACCGCCTCGACGACGCCGACTGCGTCGCTGCCGAGCCCGTTCGGCAGCGCGAGCGGATAACGCCCGGTGCGGAAGTAGACGTCGATGAAGTTGACGGCAACGTAGGTATGGCGCACGCGCGCCTGCCCCGGGCCGGGCGCGCCGACGTCGACGTTCTCGAGCTCGAGCACTTCAGGACCGCCGGTGTGATGAAGGCGGATGGCACGTGCCATGTTCGTTCTCCTCGGGAAGGCGGTCGGCGCCTGCCGTTTCATTGCAGGGCGGCGAGCCGCGCGATCAGCGATTCGGCCTTGGCCCACTGGCCGTAGCCGGACGCCGGGTTGAGGTGACCGGCGGAGCCGAGGTCGACGACCTCGCTTCCCCAGTCGCTCGCGAGCGCCGTGACGCGCGAGAAGCGACCGAGCGGATCGTTGCGGCTCGCCGCCACGATGCTCGGGAAGGGCAGCGCGATGCGCGGCACCGGCAGCCAGCCGCCGGCGCGCAACGCGTCCATCGTCGGGTAGCCCTCGGGCATCGGCTTCTCGAAATCGGGCGGCGTCGCGAGCAGCGCGCCGCGGACCGCGCGCCGCGTGCGGCGCGCCCAGTGCGCGAGCATGATGCAGCCGCCGCTGTGCGCGACGACGACGATCGGCCCTTCGATCGACTGCGCGGTGCGCTCGATCGCGGCGACGCGCGCCGAGCAGCCCAGGTCGTCGCGGCCCATCGGCACGACGCTCGCAACCGGACGCGCCTCTCGCTGCAGGCGCTTCTCGAGCAGCGTCTGCCAGTGGTCGTCGACGGCGTCGCGCAGACCGGGAACGATGAGGACCGTGAATCGGTCCGCGCTGTCTGCCATCGCCGTCACGCCGCCTTCTTCAGCCAGCCCTGCTCGCGCCCCTTCGGGTTCGGCGCGAAGCCGTTCGCCGCGAGCGTCTCCTCGACCGTGTCGTAGAAGACGCCGATCTTCAGGATCTCGCGCGCTTCGTGGCCGTCGGCGACCTCGCGTCCGAACTCGCGCGACATGCGCACGAGCTGCTTGATCTGCTCGACCGAGCTCATCTTCTCGCTGCGCGACTGGTTCCACAGGTTGTCCTCGATGCCGCAGCGCACGTGCAGTCCCATCGCGATGCCCATCATGTTGACCGGCAGCACGTTGCGCATGCTGCTCTCGACCGTCAGCATCGCCCCGTCGGGGATCGCGCGCAAAAAGTTGGCGAGGCTGTAGACGTTCGGCTGGTCCATTCCGCCGCCGATCGCCACCCAGTTGCAGACCAGCGGACCGCGGTAGATGCCGCGCCGGATCAGGCGCTCGACGGTCTCGAAGCTGTTGATGTTGTAGAACTGGAACGCGCTCTGGATGCCCGCCTTCGAGAGGCGGCGGATGTGCTCCTCGAAGAAGCTCGGCGTCGACGGCACGATCATCTCGCGGTACGCGCGGTGGATCTCCGGCGTCGCGAGCGACGTGCCCGCGATGTCTTCGGCCTCCATCTGCTCGAGCACGTTCATCTGCGACGTGTTCACCGTCACCGTCACCTGGTCGGGCTTCGGGTCGAGCTCGGCGAGCATGTGGCGGGTATCGTCCGAAAGCCACTTCGCCGCCGCGCCTTCGTTCTCGGGAGCGAACGAGATCGAGCCGCCGACCTGGATCACCATCTCGGGGACGGCCTTGCGGACGCCGGCGATCAGCTCGTTGAACATCGACAGTCGCTTCGAGCCGCGACCGTCGAGCTCGCGCACGTGCAGGTGCAGCACGCTCGCGCCGGCGTTGTAGCAGTCGACCGCCTTCTGGACCTGCTCGGACATCGTCACCGGGATGTCGTCGGGAAAGTCCGAAGGCAGCCACTCGGGGCCGTACGGCGCGCAGGTGATGACGAGCTTGTCCTGGTTCTCGGGGAAGAGCGATCCGTCGAGGAAGTTCATGGCGGTCCTGGATGAGATGTCGGGGCAGGGGCGGAATCAGAAGGTCGCGTCGCCGACGATGCCGGCGCGCTCCATCTTTCGGTGGCACGGCGGGTAGTCCATCACCGCGTAGTGCTGCGTCGAACGGTTGTCCCACATCGCGACGTCGTTCGGTTGCCAGCGCCAGCGCACCTGGTACTCGGGGATGAACGCCTGGCTGACGAGGTAGTTGAGCAGCAGCGATGCGCCCGGGCTGGCGTCCTGGCCGACGCGGACGTTGGTCGCGGTGTGGTAGTTGGTGAAGTGGGTCGTGAACGCGTTGACGAAGAGCACCTTCTCGCCGGTGTCGGGGTGCGTGCGGACGACCGGGTGCTCCGCGTCGGGGAACCGGGCGTGCAGGGCGAGCCGCTGCTCGATCGGCATCGCGGCACCGAAGCTCGCCTCGATGCTGTGGCGAGCGCGCAGGCCCGCGATCTGCGTCTTGACGTGCTCGGGCAGCTTCTCGTAGGCGAGCACCATGTTCGCCCACGTCGTGTCGCCGCCGACCGGCGGGCACTCGACGCAGCGCAGCACGCAGCCGAACGGCGGCTTCTCGCGCCAAGTCGCGTCGGTGTGCCACGCGTTCTCGTAGCGGTCGGCGGGAGCGTCGGGCGACTTGTAGATGCGAACGAGCCCGGGATGCTCGGGGTCGCTGCCGACGACCGGGTGGTCTTCGAGCTCGCCGAAGTGGCGGGCGAACGCGACGTGCTCGGCGCGGCTCATGCCCTGGCGGCGGAAGAAGAGGACGCGGTGCTTCATCAACAGCGCGCGGATCTCGGCGACGAGCCCGACGTCGCGCGACGCGGCGCCGAGGTCGACGTTGCGGAGCTCGGCGCCGATCGCGCACGTGAGCGGTTCGACCTGGATCGAGCCGAGGCTGGCAGCACGCACGACGGCGGTCGCTGTGGGGGTCGAAACGGCCATGGCCCGCAATCTCCTGTCGTGGCCGAGGAAGCGGCCGTCAGGCAGCGAGATTAGGGACCGCGGTCGGCGGCTTCCCCCCCTTCGCAGAGGGGGACGCGAGGGGGCGCCGCCGGCGCCGAGCCGCCTAGACGGTCTCGAGCAGCCCCAGGATGTGCGCGCGCGAGACGACCTGTTTGCGCGTCCCGGCGTCGAGCTTGGCGAACAGGTTCTTGACGTGCCACTTGACGGTCTCTTCGCCGACCTGCATCGCGCGGCCGATCTCCTTGTTGGAGAGGTTGCGTGCGAGCAGCTCGAGCACCTCGCGCTCCTTCGGAGTCAGCGCCATGCTCGGCGTCGATCGCGCCCGCGCCGCGTCGCGCGGCGGCGGCGCGAGCATCGGCGCCGCGAGCGGCCCGGGCGCGCCGGCTCCGGCGGCGGCGCCGCCGAGCACCTGGCGCGCCCAGCCGTCGAGCTCGGGGTGGCCGTCGGCGAAGACGCGCTGCAGGCCGTACGTGCGCGCCAGGTCGGCGACCTCGCGCAGCAGCCCTGCCGTCTTCTCGCCGCAGCGGTCGAGGACGAACGCGCGCAGGCCGACGAGCTCGATGTGGAGGCGGCCGAGCTTGAGCGATTGCGCGACCGCCTCGGCGCGCGCGAGCGGCTCGGCCGCCTGCCGCCATTCGCGCGCCGCGACAGCGGCGTGGCCGTGCGCCACGTCGCCGAGCAGCGTGACGTTGCGGCGCCAGAGGCGACCCTGCGGCAACGCGGGATCGGCGAGCAGCGAATCGATCCGCGCGCAGAGGTCGCGGCACGTCTCGGCGCGAAACCGCCGTGCGTGCAGGCGCAGCTGCTCGGCGAGGCTCGCGATGCGCAGGCGCGGCAGCTCGCGCGCGACCCCGACCGCTTCGAGCGCGCCGAGCAGCTCGAGCGCGCGGTGCTCTGCGCCTTCGAGGTCCGCGATCCGCGCCATCGTCTGGAAGCCGAGCAGCACCGTCTCGGGCAGGCCGGTGCGCTCGAGAACGTCGAGGCGGTTGGCGAGGACGGCCGCAGCGTCGCCCGGCTGGTCGCGTTCCCAGAGCGCCGCAGCGAGCACCGCCGCGACCATGCACGTGAACGAGTCGCGCCGGCCGAAGTCGGTCTCGGCGCGCGCCAGCGCCGGCCGCAGCGTCTGTTCGGCGAGCAGCACCTGGCCCTCGAAGAGATAGCTGAGGCCGAAGATGAAGTCGCGCCAGCGGTCGGCGTAAGCGAACGCGGTGTCGTCGCCCGCCTGCACCGCGCGCTGGCGGCGCAGCCGCGCGAGCGCCGGCTCGCCTTCGAGCAGGGTGCGAAACGCCGAGCGGTTGGCGTGGATGCGCAGGAGCTGCGGATCGCGCAGCGGCGGGTTCGTCATCCACGGGTCCTGCAGCTCCGCGAATCGATCGGGGTCGTCGGCGAACACCGCGGCGCCGCCGAGGATCAGCGCGCACTCGCAGCGTCCGGCATCGTCGATCTCGGGGCGCGACAGGATCTGCTCGACGAGCCGGCGCGCTTCCTCGTGGCGCTCGCTCACCGCGAGCACCCACGCCGTGGTCAGCAGCAGGCGCGGCCTGCGGTCGAGCTCGGCAGCGGGCAGCCGCGCGACCCAGTCGAGCGCGGCGCCGCGCCGGCCGCGCGTCACGAACGCGTCGTAGAGGCTGCGCTCGGCGAGCTCGACCGCCTTCTCGCGCTGACCCGCGGCGAGCGCATGGCCGGCGGCTGCCTCGATGTAGCCGCGCCCCGCGAGCCAGTCGGTGGCGCGCTCGTGGATCGCGGCGCGCTCGTCGTCGACGAGCGCGGCGAAGCGGCGCCGCAGCTCTTCGCGAGCGAGCGAATGCATGCGTAGCCAGTCGCTCTCCTCGCCGGCGATGAAGATCGGCGTGTCGCGGGCGAGCCGGCGCAGCCGCTCGGCGGCGTCGCTGCTACCGACGATCGCGCGGCAGAGGTCGGGATGGACGTCGTCGAGGATCGCGACCTTGGTCAGCAGCGCCGCGTCGTCGCCGTCGAGGTTGGCGAGCAGCAGCGAGACGAACTGGCCGCGCCGCGCGCCGCCGCGGGTCGCGATGGCGGCTGCTTCTGCCTGCGGGTCGGCAGCCGCCGCCATCACCGAGATCGCGAGCTGCAGGCCGAGCGGCCATCCCTCGGTCAGCTCGGCGAGCCGTGCAGCGGAATCGCGGTCGACGCGCGTGCCGAAGCGCGCCTGCACGAGCTCGAGCGTCTCGTCGAGCCCGAAGCGCAACTGCGCGGGGCCGACGAGCGCGCATTGGCCGTACGCGACGAGATCGTCGATGCCGAGGCTGGCGTCGGCACGCGCGCCGACGAGCGCGCGCAAGTTTGCGGGCGCGTTGTGCAGCATGTAGGCGAGCGCCTCGCATGCCGCCGGGCGCAGCCGGTCGACGTCGTCGACGACGAGGACGACATCGACCGCCATCTGCGCGATTTCGGCGAGCCAAGTCGTCACGCCTTCGAAGGTGTCGCCGGTCGCCGTCTGAAACAACGTGTGGCCGAACGTCGGCCGACCGGCGCCGCTTCTGACGGCGAGGACGAGCCCCTGCACGAGACGCTGGGGATCGTCGTCGGCCTGCACCGAGAGCCAGGCGACGACGGCACCGTGCGCGAGGTGTTCCTTGCGCCATTGCGCCAGCAACGACGTCTTGCCGTAGCCGGCCGGTGCCTGGACGAGGACGACCGGCCGATCACGGAACGCCTCGACGTTCGCCTGCAAGCGCTGGCGGACGATCTGGTGCCGAGGGACGCGCGGTGCCGTGACCTTGAGGAGCAGGTCGTGGGCGGGACCTACGGCTGCGTTGGTTGGCGTGGCCAAGGCGTTGACGGCTGGAGACTCGGGGCGATCGTCGCCGGAAGGCGCGTCGGATGGTACAGGCTCGCCCCCCCGCGACGGGGAGGTCGAACGACCGCCGGCGACGTCAGGATGGCAGTGTTCACTCGAGGAGCTTCCGTGTATCGCCATCTGCTGGTTCCGATCGACGGCACCGACCTCTCGGTCGAGGTGGTGGGCAACGCCGTCGCGCTCGCGCGCCCGCTCGGCGCGCGCATCACGTTCTTCCACGCCTCCGAGGACCACGCGGCGTCGCTGCGCGGCGAGGCAGACGCGGTGCGGCTGACGTCGCGCGAGAACTTCGACTACGCCTTCAGCGGCCGGCCGCGCGAGCTGCTCGCCAAGGCAGAGGCCGCGGCGCGCGCGTTCGGCGTCTCGTGCACGTCGCTGCACGCGGTCTCCGACAAGCCGGCGCAGGCGATCGTCGGTGCCGCGCGCGAAGCCGGCTGCGACCTCATCTTCATGGCCTCGCACGGCGGCCGCGGCCGGCTCGGCATGGCGTACTCGTCCGAAACGTTCGACGTCGTCATGAACGCCGGTCTGCCGGTGCTCGTCGCGGCGACCCGCGAGCCGTCGGCAGCGGCGCGCGCGATCGGCATCCTCCGCGACGAGCACCGCTCGCTCGCCGCGGTGCTGCACGCGTGGCTGCACGCGCTCGCGCGCGCCCGCGAGGAAGACCGGCCGGTCGACCTGGCGCTCATGCGCGCGATCGTCCGCTATGTGCGCGCGTTCCCGATCGCGCTTCACCATCCCAAGGAAGAGCAGCAGCTGTTTCGCCGCCTGCGCGAACGCACGCCCGTCGTCAACGCCGAGCTCGACGAGCTCGAGCGCCAGCACGTGCGCGACCGCCAGCTCGTCGACGAGATCGCCGGGCTCGTCGACGCGCTCGCCGGCACCGGCACGACGACGCAGCGATCGCTGGCGCGAACGCTCGAGGATGCCGTCGGCCGTTACGCGACGTTCCAGTGGGAGCACATGGGGCGCGAAGAAGGCGTCGTCCTGCCGGCCGCGCAGCGCCACCTCGACGCCGACGACTGGGCTGCGATCGACGCCGCGTTCGCCGCCAACGCCGACCCGCGCTTCGGCGCCGACGACGACGGCGACTTCCGTCACCTGCTCTCGCGCATCGTCACCCTGACGAGCGGGTGACCGCGTGGCACGGGTCGGCAGCCGCGACGCGAGCGTCGCGCCGTCGACTCGGAGCGCACGATGCAGCGCCAGCGGACAAGACGCTGATGCCGCTGCAGCGCGCACGCGCGAGGGACCGTTGAACCGATCGGGCCGTCGGCGGCATACACGGTCCACCCGGCCCTGACCCAGGAGCGGCACCATGAACGCACGCCCGATCCTCACCGCACTCTGCACCGCGCTGCTGAGCGCCTCGCTCGCCCTCGCCGCAGGGGGTGGCGGTGGTGGTGGTGGTGGTGGTGGTGGCGGTGGCGGTGGCGGTGGCGGTGGCGGTGGCGGCGGTGGCGGCGGTGGCGGCGGTGGCGGCGGCGGCGGCGGTGGTGGCGGCGGCGGCGGTGGTGGCGGCGGTGGCGGCGGCGAGGCCGACGCGGTCGCGAAGATCGACCCCGAATACCAGCAAGCCGTCAGCGCGATCGAGGCCAGGCAATACGACAAGGCGATCGCGCTGCTGCAGTCGTACCTCTCGCGTGCGAACGACAGCGACGCCTACGCCGAGAACTGGATCGCGTATTCGTATCGCAAGTCGGGCCACCTCGACGAGGCGTTCCTGCATTACGACAAGGCCCTGAAGATCGATCCGCGCCATCGCGGCGCGCACTCCTACCTCGGCGAGGCGTACCTGCTCGCGGGCAACCTGCCGAAGGCCGAGGAACACCTCAAGGTCCTCGACAAGCTGTGCTTCCTGCCGTGCGACGAGTACACCCAGCTGAAGAAGTCGGTCGCGTACTACAAGCAGACCGGCAAGGTCGACCCGAACAGCAAGTAGGCGTGCGGGCGCCGATGCGCCGGCGCGGACTCGCCATCGGGACGGTCGGCGCGCTCGCGCTCGTCGCGGGGCTGGCGCTCTCGACTCGCGCACCTGCCGACGCTGCCGACGAAGGCGCGGCGGTCGCTTCTCTCGGCCCGTGGCCGCCGGCGCAAGCGCGCGACCCGAGCAATCGGCTGTCGGGGCGCGCCGAGGCGATCGCGCTCGGCGAGGCGCTCTTCCACAGCACGCGCCTGTCGACCGTGGGCGGGCTCCGCTGCGCGACCTGCCACGAGCCGTGGCGCCGATTCACCGACGGGCGTGCGCTCGCGCTCGGCGCCGAGACCGGCGGCCGCCACACGCCGAGCCTCCTCAACGTGCGGCTGCAGCACTGGTTCGGCTGGGACGGCGCGAACGATTCGCTCTGGTCGCAGAGCATCCGGCCGATGCTCGACGCGCGCGAGATGCGCGCGGACGCGGCACGCATCGCCAAGGCGCTCCGCGACGACGACGCGCTGAAGCGCCTCTACGCTACGGCGTTCGGTCGTCCGCCTCCGGCCGACGACGAGGCCGCGCTCGTCGACGTCGGCAAGGCGCTCGCGGCGTACCAGGAAACGCTGATGAGCGAGCGCACGCCGTTCGACGCCTTTCGCGACGCAGTCGTCCGCGGCGACGTCGATGCTGCATCGCGCTATCCCGCCGCGGCGCGGCGCGGCCTCAGGCTCTTCATCGGCCGCGGCGGCTGCATCGCGTGCCACGCCGGAGCGAACTTCAGCGACGGCGAATTCCATCGATCGCGGATCGCGTCGAGGCTGCCCGGCGGTGCGCCCGACAACGGCCGCACGCTCGGCGTCGCCAAGCTGCTCGCGAGCCCGTACTCGCGCAGCGGCCGGTTCAGCGACGACGCGCCGGCCGCATCGAGGTCGGTGCCGCTCGCGCAAGCCGGCGCGTTCCGCACGCCCGGCCTGCGCGAAGTCGACACGACCGCGCCCTACATGCACGACGGCAGCGTCGCCAATCTCTGCGATGCCGTGCTTCCGCACGCGACGATCGACGGGTCTCCCCCGACGGCGCTGTCGTTCGCCGAACGACGCGACGTCGTCGCGTTCCTGCGCACCCTCAGCGCGCCGCGCGAGGCGATCGTCGACGAAGCCGCGGTGACGTGCCGCTGACCGCGCGCCCGCGTCACGGTCTCGATGCGCCCGAGGCGTGCGCGTCGGCCGCAGCAGGCGGCGTCGGCACGACGACGCCGGGCCCGAGCGGAACCTCGGTCATCGCCGTGACGCCGGTGACGTAGTAGCGCGTCTCGCCGAAGCAGCTCGTCGGCAGGCCGACCTTCTCCTCGTAGTGCAGGCTGACGCGCTGGCCCATCACCTTGTTGATCTGCGCCGCGATCGCGTCGTCGCGCACCGTGAACTGGAACTTCTCGACCGACGTGCCCGGCAGCGAGACGAGCGCGAGCTCGCCTTCCCAGGTCTTGCACAGCCACCCCTTGTTCGAGAACTTCTGAACCCAGCCGGCGCGCTCGCCGGTCGAGTAGCTCCAGTACAGGACGACCGCGAAGTAGCCGGCGACGAGCGCGACTAGGACGACGATTCCAATCACGAAGCCCTTCACCGACCTCTCCCCTCTCCCGAGTGATGCGCTACGGCGGCGCGAATGTCGCTTGTCAGGCCATTGCGACAGCTGCAATTTCCGATTCGAGTATCTGTCCTTTGCTCGCAGGCTTGCAACGCCGACCTTGCGGCCATCGGTGAGCCCCATTTGCGGTGGAACGCGCTGCCGGCACGGTCGCGGCAACGGATCGACGAAGTCGAAAGGATGGTAGGAACTCGGAACTTCTTTTCATCGCCACGATCGGCCGCGCTCGCCGGGGTCCTCGCGGCGCGGCTCGTTCAGCTTCTCGTCAGAATCGACTTGGCGGCTTCGCCTTGCGCGGCGCCGAGGGGCTGCTCCGCATCGTGTAGTCGGCGGCGGCATCAGTGGCTAACCGATGCTTCGAGAGGACGCAACCGCCGCTTGCGTTCCCGGGTTTGCGTTGCGCCCTTTCTCGTTTTCACGGATGCCGGTGGTACGTTGGTTGCCGCGAGGTCGGCACTCCGTGGCAAGCCGGCAGTCCTGCCTGCGTCTTCGCCCGCGCGCCTCCCAGGAGCTCTCATGGAGCGCATTCGTCTAAGCATCGCCCGACGGCGAGCCTTGATCGTGGTTGCGCTCGCGACCCTGCTCGGCGCGGCGGCTTGGCTCGGCTACGCCGTCGCCGAGCGCGTGGCGCTGCAGTCGCTGCACGAGGCGACCGGGCGCCGGATGGACCTCTACGCGCTCAAGCTCGGCAACGAGATGCGGCGCTTCGAATACCTGCCCGAGGTCGTCGCCGCCGATCCGCGGGTGCAGTTGCTGCTCAAGCAGCCTTCCGCCGATGGATTGCAGACGCTCGTCAACGGCTATCTGAAGAGGATCGACGAGGACGCCGGCTCGTCGGCGATCTACGTGATGGACCGAACCGGCCTGACTTTGGCAGCGAGCAACTGGCGACAGCCGAGCTCCTTCCTCGGAATGAACTTCTCGTACCGGCCCTACTTCCAGGATGCGCTGCACGGCAGGGACGGCAGGTTCTACGGCATCGGCACGGTCAGCGGCGAGCCGGGCTGCTACTTCTCGTCGACCGTGCGCGACGGCGATCAGGCGCTCGGCGTCGTCGCCGTCAAGGTCGACCTCGAGCACCTCGATCGCGGCTGGGCGCACAGCGGCGAGAAGATTCTCGTCGCCGACAGCAACGGAATCGTCTTCCTGTCCTCCGATCCGGCCTGGAAATTCAAGACCTTGCGCAGCCTGACGCGCGAGACGATCGGTCGGCTCGCCGTGACACGGCAGTACAACGAAGCGACGCTCGAACCGCTCGCCTTGCGCGAAGTCAGCCTCGGGCAGGACGGCAGCGCGATCGTCGACGTCGGCACCGACTCGGCGTACCGTCAGGCTTGGACCGCCTCGACGTTCGTCGTGCACAGCCGCGCCCTCGCGGGCACCGACTGGCGGATGCTGGTCCTCGCCGACATCGGGCCGGTGCGCGCGACCGCGCGTCGCAGCGCCGAGATCTCGGTCATCACCCTCGTGCTCGTGATGTTCGGCCTGGCGTTGCGCCACCAGCGGCGGACGATCGTCGCCCAGGGCCACGCCGTCAGCGCAGCGCTCAGGGAGATCTCGGAGCGCACGCGCGCCGAGGAGTCGTTGCGGGCGACGCTGAACGGCCACGTGCACACGGCGAAGATGGCGGTCCTGGGGCAGATGTCGGCGAGCATCACGCACGAGCTGAACCAGCCGCTGGCGGCGGTGCAGACGCTGTCCGACAACACCGTCGAGCTGCTCGAACGCGGTCGTCACGACGAAGCGAAGGAGAACCTGCGCATGATCGCGCGAACGACGGCCCACATGGGCCAGATCACCGGTCAGCTGAAGAAGTTCGCGCGGCGCTCGGAGGTCGAATCGGAGCCGGTCCAGATTCCCGCGGTCATCAACGACGCGATCTTCCTCGTCAGGCAGGGCCAGCGCTTTCGCAACGTCCGGCTCGACAGCCGGATCGCGAGCGGCTTGCCGCTCGCCCTGTGCGAGGCGAGCCAGCTCGAGCAGGTCATCGTCAATCTCCTCGCCAACGCGGTCGACGCGGTCGAAAGGCAGGCCGACCCGGCGATCGAGGTGATCGTCGAGCAGCGCGGCGCGCTGGTCGAGATCGAGGTGCACGACAACGGCGGTGGCCTCAGCGACACTGCCCGCGGCCACTTGTTCGAGCCGTTCTACACGACCAAGGAACAGGGCGTCGGGCTCGGGCTCGGGTTGGCCATCTCGAACGACATCGTCTGCCGCTTCGGCGGAACGCTGCGCGCCGAAGCGAGCTCGCGGCTCGTCGGCGCGGCGTTCATCGTCAGCCTGCGCGCCGTCGCGCTGGAGGAGGCCGACCATGCCTGACGACGCCGTCGTCCTGTTCGTCGAAGACGATCCGACCGTCCGCTTCGGCAGCGCCCAGGCGCTCGAGCTCGCCGGCCGCACGGTCCGCGTCTTCGCCTCGGCCGAGGAAGCGCTGCCGGCGGTGACGCCGGGATTTCGCGGCGTGCTCGTCACCGACGTTCGCCTGCCGGGAATCGACGGCATGGCGCTGCTCGAGCGCGCCAAGCGGATCGACGCCGATCTTCCGGTCATCGTCGTTACCGGCCACGGCGACGTCTCGATGGCGGTGCAGGCGATGCGTTCGGGGGCCTACGATTTCATCGAGAAGCCATTCTCGGCCGAGCGGCTGAACGTAGCGATCGGCCGCGCCCTGGAAACGCGCCGCCTGACCCTGGAGGTGAACTCGCTGCGCACCCAGCTGTCGGGCCTGGAGTCGATCGAGGCCAAGATGATCGGCCGTTCGGCCGCGATGTCGAACCTGCGCCGGGTCGTCCTCGACATCGCGTCGACCAACGCCGATGTGCTGATCACCGGCGAGACGGGCACCGGGAAGGAACTGGTCGCTCGCTGCCTGCACGACTACAGCAAGCGCCGCAGCGCCCATTTCGCGGCGATCAATTGCGGTGGCATTCCGGAAACGCTGTTCGAGAGCGAGGTGTTCGGCCACGAGGCCGGCTCGTTCACCGGCGCCGCCCGCCGCCGCGTCGGCAAGATGGAGCACGCTGCCGGCGGCACCTTGTTCCTCGACGAGATCGAATCGATGCCCGTGAGCCTGCAGGTGACGCTGCTGCGCTGCCTGCAGGAGCGCCAGTTCGAGCGGCTCGGCTCGAACGAGCTGCAGCCGATGAGCTGCCGCGTCATCGCGGCGACGAAATCGGATCTTCTGCGGCCGAACGGCGAGCAGCCGTTCCGACGTGATCTCTACTACCGGCTCAGTGTCGTCGTGCTCGAGCTGCCGCCGCTGCGCGAAAGGCGCGAGGACATCCCGCTGCTCTTCGGCCACTTCCTCCTGCAGGCTTCGGCGCGTTACGAACGGCCGCCGTGCACCGTTCCCGACGGGGTCATGAACGAGCTGATGGGACGGGCCTGGCCGGGCAACGTCCGCGAGCTGCGCAACGTTGCCGACCGCCTCGTCCTCGGCCTGCCCCTCGGCGAATCGGGAACGAACCACGGCACGCACCCGCAGCGCCCGCTCGACGAGCAGATGGCGATGTTCGAGCGACACGTCATCGAGGAAGCGCTGTCGCGCTGCGGTGGCCGTGCCGTGCTCGCCAGCGAGCGCCTCGGCCTGCCGAAGAAGACGCTCTACGACAAGATGAAGCGGCTCGGCATCTCGAGCGAGGAGTTTCGCGGAGTGGTCGCCAGCGAGACGGCCTGAGCGCAGCGAACCGCGGCGTTCATCGTCGAAGCACTGCAGTCCCGCTCGCAGCATCGGGGGTCGATGTGCGGATTCGCAGATCGCGTCGCTGCGCGATGCGCGGCTTTTCGGACAACAGCGCCGCGTTCGAAGCCCGCCACCGGGCAGCCGTGTCCGACTCTCCTCTGGCATGAACGATGCAATGCCGATCGAAGCCTCCGCATGGTTTGCGATCGGCAGATGAAGAAGAGTCAGAGGAGACCTTCATGGCAATGTTTTCGTCGGGCGAGTCCCATGGTGTTGCGAAGCTCTACGTTGCTGCGCTTCTCGGCGGCGCGGCGCTGGCCGGCTGCGGGGGAGGCGGCGGCGCCGGCAGTGGCACGACCGGCGTCATCGCGAACGGAAGCGACTCGGATCCGACCAGGACGGCCGCGGCGGCGCCGCCTGTCAACGCCAATCCGGTCACGACGTGCGACGCCGCCGGCATCGGCAGCGCCCACCTGACGTCGGATCTGCCGACCTTGCCGACCACGACGCCGCCGAACGATTCGTCGGCGACGATCACTTCGGTGTCGACCGGGAGCACCAGCTCGGGCGTGCCCTACTGCCTCGTGAAAGTGCTGGTGCCTCCAGCGATCAACATCTGGGTCGGCCTGCCGACCGGCGGCCAATGGAACGGCCGCCTGCAATCCGAGGGCGGCGGCGGCTTTGCCGGCAGCGTCAACGTTCCGGTCAACTCGATTTCCGGCGGCTACATCGGCATCCAGACCGACACCGGGCACAACGGCGGCGGCGGCTCGTTCGGCATGCTGACGCCGGTCCCCAACGGCGCGCCCAACGTTCAGCTGCAGACCGACTTCGCGTATCGGTCGGAGCACGAGATGGCGGTGATCGGCAAGCAGCTGGCGCAAGCCTTCTACGGCACGCAGCCGGTGTTCTCGTACTGGAACGGCTGCTCGACCGGCGGCCGCCAGGGCCTGCGCATGGCGCAGGACTACCCCGGCGACTACAACGGCATCCTCGCCGGCGCGCCCGCGGTCCACTTCGATCGCCTCGGCGTCGCGCAGACGTGGCCGCAGCTGCCGATGCTGCTCGACACCGGCGCACCGATCTCGACGACCAAGGAAACCCTCGCGGTCAGCGCCGCGATCGCCGCATGCGATGCGAACGACGGCGTCGTCGACGGCGTGATCACCGATCCCCGGAAGTGCACCTACAACCCGGTCAACGATCCGGCCATCACCAAGGCATCGTGCACCTCGAGCGACAACACCTGCCTGACGCCGGCCGAAGCGGGCGCGATCGTGAAGATCTGGAACGGCCCGACCAATCTCCAGGGCAAGAAGCTCTGGTACGGCTACCAGCGCGGCGCCGCGCTCAACAGCGTCGCCGGGGCCAACCTGAACTCGATCCCGCTGCAGCAGGCGCAGTTCTGGATCTACTTCGACCCGACCTGGACGGTGAGCCAGCTGAACTACGCGAACTTCCAGCCATTCATGCAGAAGACGATGGCGATGATGAACGCGCTGACGGCGAGCGAGAACCCCGACCTCTCGGCCTTCCGCAATCGCGGCGGCAAGATCGTGATGTGGCAGGGCTTTGCCGACCAGCTGATCCCGTCCGAGGACAGCATCGACTACTACGACTCGGTCACCAATTTCCTCGGCGGCGGCTATGCGCAGACGCAGCAGTGGTACCGGCACTTCATGGCGCCGGGCGTGGCGCACTGCGGCGGCGGCGTCGGACCGCAGCCGCAGAACCTGTTCCCGACCGTCGTCAACTGGGTCGAGAACGGCGTCGCGCCGGACACGCTCCTGGCGACGAAGTCGCTGCCCGGCGGCGTGACCCAGAGCCGGCCGCTTTGCCCGTACCCAGCGATGGCGAAGTACATCGGTTCCGGCGACACGAACGACGCAGCGAACTTCGTCTGCTCGACGACGCCATGACGATCGCGGCGCACGACCTCGAACCGTGCTCGATGAAGCGCAGATCTCGCGAACAAGACTCTGGAGGATCAAGATGAAGCTTCGCACCCTGTTGGTCGCCGTGTCCGCTCTCGCTGCCGGCTTGACCGTCGCCCACGCGGCGCCCATCGTCTACAAGGGCACGCTCGTGTCGGGAACGCCGGCCACCGGCAACGTCGGCGGTTTCAGCTGGTTCCTCAACGAGGGCACCGGCATCGACTTCTGGCAGATCTCGGCCACGGCGGGCACGACCGTGACGCTGGAAGTGGATCGGCTGAACGGCAACCTCGACCCCGCGCTGTCGTTCTATCGAGGCACGACCACCGCCGACACGTCGAGCTTCGTCGCTGGTGCCGGCTTCGGCGGCCTGACGTTCATCGGCAGCCTCGACGACGAGCATCCGCCCTTCGTCGGGCCGACCGGCTTCACCGGCGACCCGTTCGGCACCTTCGCGATCAGCACGACCGGCGTCTATACCGTCGCCGTCGGCGGCGGTGACAGCACGGACGGCGGCGTCTATCCCTACCGGATCACGATGACCGCCGCGCCCATCGCCGCCGTTCCCGAGCCGTCGACGTCTCTGATGATCGTGATGGGTCTGGCGGGGGTGGGCTGGCTGCGCCGACGCAAGATGCGCGCAACGACCTAGGGCGGCGGCGGATCAGTGGTTCGAGAGGCCGACGATCGTCTGGAAGCCGCCCCAGAACATCCGCTTGCCGTCGAACGGCATCTCGCCTGCTTCCATCAGCGCCTTGAGCTGCGGATCGTCGCGCACCGCCGCGACGGCGCGGTCGCGGTCCTGCTTGCTCGCGTAGACGAGCCACGACACCGTGACCACCTCGTCGTCCTTCAGCTGCACCGCCTGCGGGAACGACGTCAGCGTGCCGGGCTGGACGTCGTCGGCGACGGCATCGGAGAAGTACATCGCGCCGTGGCGCAGATGGGCCTTGCCCCACTCGGCCGACATCTTCTTGTAGAGGTCGAGCTTGGCGCGGGGAACCGGAATGACGGTGACATCGAGGTACGGCGACATCGGGACTCCTTGGTTGGCGAGGTGCGGTTCGACCCGACGCCGCGGCGCCGGTTCCCACGATCGTAGGGCGCCCCTGCAACGCCGGCGTGAGGCGGACGCGTCGCAGCTCAGGCGGTGACGCCGCCGTCGACGACGATCGTCTGCCCGGTCATGAACGAGCTCGCTCGCGACGCGAGGAACACCGCGGCGCCTGCGATCTCGTCGGGCTCGCCGATGCGGCGCAGCGGCGTCTCCGCCTCGCGACGCTCGCGCGCTTCCGGGTTCTCCCACAACGCGCGCGCGAAATCGGTTCGGATCAACCCCGGCGCGATGCAGTTGACGCGAACGCCGTGCGGACCGTACTCGAGCGCGAGGTTGCGCGCGAGCTGCAGATCGGCGGCCTTCGAGATGCAATAGCCGCCGAGCACTTCGGACCCGCGCAGCCCGCCGATCGACGAGACGATGACGATCGAGCCGTCGCGGCGCGCCAGCATCTGCGGCGCAGCGAACTGGATCAGCCAGTGGTTCGAAAGGACGTTGTTCTCGAGGATCTTGCGAAACGCGGCGTCCTCGAGTCCTGCCATCGGCCCGTAGTACGGGTTCGACGCGGCGTTGCACACCAGGACGTCGATCCGCCCGAAGCGATGCGTCGTCTCGTCGACGAGGTGGCGCAGCTCGTCCTTCGACGAGATGTTGGCCGGGATCGCGATCGCGCGACCCGGTCCGTGCGCGGCGTCGATCGCCGCGACCACCGCTTCGCACGCGTCGCGCTTGCGCGACGAGACGACGACGCGCGCACCGGCCTCGGCCATGCGTTCGGCGATCGCGCGGCCGATGCCGCGCGACGACCCGGTGATGACCGCGACGCGGTCGGCGAGCGAGAAGAGCGACATGGCGAGACTCCTCGGGGCTGATGGGCGAGCAATGAAAGACGGGCTGGCCCGTGAAGCCAGCCCGTCGATTGTCGTGGGCCCTGGATATCCGCGCCGAACTGGACTGGTGGTGTCTTGATCGCCGACACGTGCCTGCGTCGCGGCCCCTTTGAGAGCGCAATGCCACCCTGGTCGCCAACGCGGGGGGTTTCCGATTTACCGATCAGCTTCTTGGCAACGTCCGCTTCCGCCCCAAGCCGAAGTGGCGGGGGCGGAATCACCGCCCCGCCGCCGACGTCCGACGACGTTGAGTAGGTGCGACGCGCGACTACACGCGCGCCTTTACCGGCCCCTGACGACCGCTCCCGTGACCTCATCAAGGATGAGGGGGCGTGTATGGGGCTCGTGCTTGAAGTCGAACATGTTATCGAGCGAATTCGCGTACCGGTCGACGGATCCCGTCCCTGCGCGAGGAGCGACCGGGCCATCGATGAAGCCAAGTTTCCAGTTGTCCTCGATGAAACGAAGCACCGAAGCCTGGTGAGTCAGAGTGTGATCGACGAAATTCGACTTGGCCCAGGGCGAGATCACGAGCAGAGGCTGACGCGGCCCCAGGCCGCAGCGCGCTGCGTCGGCGCCGGGCAAAGGCGTCCCGCAATTGCCGGGTCCGAACAAGAAGTCCAGGTTGGTCGCGGAGGGGGTCAAGAGCGGAGGCATGACGTGGTCGTACCAACCGTCGGAATCGTCCCAGACGATGACGATGGCAGTGTCGTGCCAATACCGAGACTGCTGGACCGCGTTGATCGTCTTCACGAGGAAGGCTTGTTCGGCGAGGGAATCGGAGTTTTGGGGATGGCCGTATTGATAAACCGGGGCCTTCACGTAACTTACCGAGGGCAGCGAACCTTGGGACAGAGCCGAGTAGAAGTCCGAAATGTCGTATTGATGGTTGGCCTGGTCCGTCTTGCCGATCATTTCCACCGAACTCGGCCGCAGATGGTGCGGGTTGCGCGTGCTCGCATACTTCATGAATGGAGTGACGCCAGTGCTGTAGTCATTCTCCAGTACATGCACGTCCGCGCCCGGGTTGATGCTCGGGTTCTGCACCCGGTAAGTGACGCCATTGATCTCTACTTGGTGGGCGATGTGCTGAGAGCCGCACACCGCCGGCGTCACCATGTTGCCGTTCGCATCGAAGGTAGCGGCCTGGGTGGGCAGGAAGCCGCCCTGGAAATAGCCCCAAGTCACCTCCTTTTCGTTCAGGAGATCGCCCACGTTCTTGCCGGTCATTTCAAAGGTCCGGCCTTTACCGCAATCGTCCAGATAGCCGGGCAGGTTCGCGTCGACCAACGTTATCGATCCATCGGCCGGATTCACGTAGAAGCCGCTGGTGTCCGGGTTGGCAGGGTTGTTGGGATCGTGAATGATGATGCCGTGCGTGTTGCCCGAGACAATATTCGCGTGACCGGGCACGGTCGGGCCATAGTTGGTAGAGAAGGAGTTGTCGCTCATCGCGTAATGCTGAGCGTAATTCCAAAGCGCCTGGACGGTGTTGCCGTCGTAGTAGTTCATGATGGTGGAGCCGTCCACCGCACAGCCTTCGCCCTTGCCGCTCGCTGTCTGCGGGAACCGATCCACAGCTCCGCCGTCGTACGCCTGCTGCTCGGGTTCATAGTTGTGCGCCATATCGCACGTGTAGGCGTCACCGGGGCCGAGCCGCATTGGGTTGGCGGTGAGGCCGTTCAAGTTCCGATTCGGATTGTTCTGCAGCAAAGCCGGCGGCAGCACGTTGGCGGACGGCGTGCCGCGGCGAGCGACGAACTTCGGTGCAGGAACTCCAGACCAGCTCTGCTCGCCGGGGATATTCGCGGCATGAGGATAGGTTCCGAAGAGGTTATCGAAGGTTCTGTTCTCGGGAATGATCACCACGATGTGCTTGATGGGTGTCTTCGTTTCTCCCTGATGGTTGTCGCGATCAGCGTCATTCGCATGACTCGGCTGGACGCCCAGTAGCAAAGCCAATGTGGCCAACGCAAGAGTGTTTCTTTGGAACTTCGCAGCTGATTGCCCTGACATGTCTTGTCTCCTCGACTTAAAGTTGCCTCACTCGGCCGACCGCAGCCGCAAGAGACATTTCGTGGCGGGGCTGCGCACGAATAGTCCACCAAGCCTCAGCTGACCTCGCCCACTGTTTGCTCGGGCCTCGCGATTGCCTCGAGCCGGCCGTTCAATGCACCAGGTCGCGCACACTCGAGTCGCCGCGCCGACCGAACGCGCCGCGATCCCCCTTCGCGCCCACGCGCGAATCGATCGCGTCGAGCACCGTCTCGACCGCTGGGCCCTCGAGCAGGAAGCCGTTGCGCACGTTTTGCGCCGTCACGCGGATGACGCTCTCGACGTAGGAGGCGTGGGTCGGATAGAGCGAGTCGAGCGTCGCGATGTCGAGCGGCTCGCTGTAGCCCCAGCGCGCGCAGGCCGAGGGGCCGGTGTTCTGGCCGACGTTGCGCGCCGTCGGCACCTCGAGCTGCGAGAGGCGGATCCCGCCGAGCGCCTGGCCGAATTGGTCGCGCGCGAGCACCGCCGTTCCGTTCGTGTTCATCGACGCGACCTGCACGAGGGGCGACGGCGTCGGCTGGCGACCCTGCTGGACCCAACGCACGAGCTGGTCGAAGGCGGCGTCGACGACCCAGTGGTTCGGGACGCGAGAGCCGATGTTCGGATCGCCGCATTGCGGCGCGAGCGTCGCCTCCGAGGAAGTGCCGAGGTCACGCAACTCGAGCGGCTCGCGACTGAGCCGCAGGTGGTAGTCGACGTGCGCCGTGCCGGCGACTTCCCAACGGTGCAGTCGCGCCGTGTCGGGCTGTCGCGCCGCCACCTCGCCCGTGATGAGGTCCCACTCGAAGAGCACCTTGAAGATCGGCAGCGGCAGGTCGGTCCGCATGGGGCTCCCGAACGTCGACTGGAGCAGCATGCCGTCCCAGACGTTTCCGAGCGGGATCACCGAGTTGGCGTACGTCGCAAGGAAGAACGCCGACTGCGATTCGCCGGTGGCGATGAACGTGCGCGGCTTGAGGCTGCCGAGGACGTTGTCGCTGTTGTTGCGCAGCGCCTGGCCGACCTGGCTGAAGATGTCGTACGAGAGCGCGTCGTTGGTGATCGTTCCGCCGACGGTGACGTCGAGCGACCCGTAGCGGCTCGGGCTCCAGGTCTTCAGCCGATCGACGCCGACGTGCTGCGCCGAGACGCCGACCCATGCGTAGCCGGCGCGCAGAAAGTGCTCCCAGCCGAAGAACCAGACGTTCTCCGCGTCGAAGCCGTTGGTGACGTTGGTCCACTCGACGAGGACGACGCCGTTGAAGTCCCTCTGGTCGGCGGGCCGACGCACGACGATGCGAGTGCGATACGGATTCCCGGAGCTCGCGATCGTGGCGTTTGCAGTCGCCGAGGTCGTGTAGCCGTTCGCCGTGCCCTCGACGAAGAACTCCTGCTCGATGTAGCGCTCGCTCGAGAGCACGTGGGTCGTCGAGAAGAACGGATAGTCGTGTACGGCGCTGCCGGGAGTCGCGGTCGCGGGGATCGGCCCCGTGACCGTCGGCACGGGGATCGCTGCCAACGCCGGCAGCGCAAGGCATGCGAGCACGAGCGCGAACAGACGCCCGACGGCGGCAAAACCGCCCAACGACGAACGATTTGCGCGGACGACCTGCCGCGAGACATCTAGCGACTTGCGCTTCATGGACTCTCTCCCGGCTGAATGACGGCACACCAGCTTCGCCGCAGTCCGCTTTCGCGTGAACTGGCGAAATTCCCGAGCGCCTTCGTGCGCAAGTGGCACGCCGCTTGCCGACATGCGCGGCGTCGCA
>DATJIM010000054.1:0-4683 GCA_035493195.1 Caldimonas sp. | reverse complement strand
GGTCGGCGTCCCCGGCACGCGCGCGACCGTCCACACCGTCGCGAGCGGCCTGGAGGTGCCGTCGGGAGTCGCGTATCGCGACGGCGCACTCTTCGTCGGCGCGCTCGAGCGCGTGCTCCGCTTCGACGGCATCGACGACCGACTGGCGTCGCCGCCGGCGCCGCGCGTCGTCAGCGACCGCTTCCCCGGCGAAACGCACCACGGCCGCCGCTTCATCGCGTTCGGCCCCGACGGCAAGCTCTACGTCCCGGTCGGCGCGCCTTGCAACGTCTGCCTCCCCGACGATCGCCACGGCGTCATCCAGCGGATGAGCGTCGACGGCGGCGGCGAGATCGAGACGGTTGCGCGCGGCGTCCGCAACTCGGTCGGCTTCGACTGGAGCCCGGTCGACGGCACGCTCTGGTTCACCGACAACGGCCGCGACATGCTCGGCGACGATCTTCCCGCTGACGAGCTCGACCGCGTCACGCGCGCCGGCGAGCACTTCGGCTTCCCGTTCTGCCACCAGGGCGACTCGCCCGACCCGCAGTTCGGCGCGCGCCGGCCGTGCAGCGAGTTCACCGCGCCGGCGGCCAAGCTCGGCGCGCACGTCGCGGCCCTCGGCATGCGCTTTTATCGCGGCACGCAGTTTCCGCCGTCGTACCGCGGCAACGTCTTCATCGCCGAGCACGGCTCGTGGAACCGCAGCAGCAAGGTCGGCTACCAGGTCGTTCGCGTCGCGGTCGATGCGCAAGGGCGCGCGGGAACGCCGGAGCCGTTCCTGACCGGATTCCTTCAAGGCGAGAGCGCCTGGGGGCGCCCTGCCGATGTGCTGCCTCTTCCGGACGGGTCGCTTCTCGTCAGCGACGACTCCGCAGGGGCGATCTATCGGGTCCGCTATCAGCCGTAGCGTCGCGGGCGATCAATACCGCTTGCCGCGGTCGCGCAGCAATTGCGCCGACGCGAGAGCCGACAACAGCGCGAGGATCAGGCACGCCCACGCCACCGGCACGTAGCTGCCGGTGCGATCGAACACCGCGCCGGCGGCGACCGGCCCGAGCAGGTTGCCGAACGCGGCGCCGCTGTAGAGCGTGCCGAGGATGCTCGAGACCGCGCGCGCGCCGAACAGGTCCATGCAGATCGCAGGCATCAGCGAGACGATGCCGCCGTAGCTGAGGCCGAGCCAGAGCGAGAACGCGGCGAGCGCAACGTAGCCGCCGGCGACGAGCCACAGCACGTAGCACAGGCCGAGCGAAGCCTCGAGGAGGGCGATGCTCGCGATGCGACCGAGGCGGTCGGCGAGGCCGCCGATCGCGAAGCGGCCGACGATGCTGCCGACGCCGATCAGGCCGACGAGCCCGACCGCGCGCGCGTCGCCGATGCCGAGGTCGCGCGCTGCCGCCGAGACGTGCGCGAAGGGGATGAACATCGCCGGCGCCGCGAACACGCACGCGACGTACATCCACCGGAAGCGACGGCCGCGCAGCGCCTCGCGCAGCGACGCCCCGCTCGCGTTGATTCCCGCCGCGGCGGCGACCGGCGCGCGCCGCAGCAGCAGCGTCGAGCCGCAGCCGGCGACGACGACGGCGGCGGCAAGCGCCTGCAGCGCGTGACGCCAGCCGACGGCGTCGATCGCGGCTGTCGCGACGAGCGGCAGCGCGAGCGTGCCGACACCGATTCCGGTGCTCGCGATGCCGGCGGCGAACGCGCGTCGCTCGACGAACCACGGCGGCACGCTCGCGATCGAAGGTGCGTACGCGAGCCCGATGCCGACTCCGAGGCCGGCACCCCACGCCGCGTAGATCCACGGCATCGACGGCGCGACGCTGCTCGCGAGGAGCCCCGCGGCGATGCACAGCATCCCTGCGGTGCAGACGGCGCGCGGGCCGAAGCGATCGGCGAGCATGCCGGCGGGGGCACCGAGCAGGAAGTAGAGCAGCCCCGAGAGGCCGAAGACGAGCGAGACGTCGGCGCGGTCGACCGCGAACTCGGTCGCGAACGAGCGGAAGAACGCCGCGAACGAATACGCGACGCCGAAGATGACGGCGAGGCAAACGAACGTCGCCCAGACGACGAGCCAGCCCTCACTCGGCTCGTCGTGCCGACGACACAGAACGGGGCCGGTCGCGCTCAAGGAACGAGCTTCGCGCCGGTGATCTGCTCTTGGGCCTCGACCAGGGAAGGCACGAACTTCTTGCCGTGGCCGAGCGCGCTCGCGAGGACGAGCGACTGGTGCACCGCTTCGCCGACGACGGTCGGGATCGCGAGGCCTTCGGCGAGGTGCGTGTAGTAGCGGATGTCCTTGCGCGCGTTGTCGAGCTCGAAGCGGAGCGCGCCGAGGTCGCCGTCGAGCGTCTTGGCCATCATCTGGAAGAGGCCCGAATTGACGGCGCCGGCAGAGACGAGCTCGACCAGCTTCTTCGGCTCGATCCCGGCGCGTTGGCCGACCGCGAACGCTTCGGCCGTCGCGGTGCAGATCGCCTGCGCGATGAAGTTGTTGAGCAGCTTGACGACGTGGCCCGCGCCAGGGCCGCCGACGTGGAAGACGTTCTCGGCGAACGCGCGCAGCACCGGCTCGATCCTGGCGAACGTCGCGGCATCGGCGCCGACCATGACGTTGAGCCGGCCCGCCTCGGCCTCGACCGGCGTGCGCGCGAGCGGCGCGTCGACGAGCGTCACGCCGGCCGCCGCGCACGCTTCGCGCAGGCGCGCGGTCGAGTCGGGCTCGCTCGTCGAGCAGTCGACGACGACGAGGCCGCGCCGCGCGCCGGCGAGGACGCCGTCGGCCGCGGTGAGCGACGCTTCGACCTGCGGCGATCCCGTCACGCAGAGAAAGACGAGCTCGCATGTCTCTGCGAGCTCGGCCGGGCTCTTGCGCTCGACCGCGCCGGCGGCGAGGAGATCGGCGACGCGGTCGCGGTTGCGGTGCACGGTCAGCGCGAGCGCGTGTCCCTTGGCGAGGAGGTTCTTCGCCATGCCGTGGCCCATCAGTCCCGATGCGCCGATGAATCCGATCGTTGCCATGTGCGACCCGTGGAGTGGTCGCGGCATTGTCGCGGCATTGCCGCGCCGGCGTCAGCGCCGCTGCATCGGAGCCGGCCGAGGGAGGTGCAGGTGGCTCACGCCGCGGCCCAGGCGGTGATGTGCGACGCCTGCAGGGCGCCCGACTGGCGCTTCACTTCGTTTCCGTTGCGAAACATCACCAACGTCGGAATGCTGCGGATCGAATAGCGTGACGAGAGCCGGGGATTGGCGTCGCTGTCGACCTTGGCGAACACCGCTTTGCCCTTGAGCGCCTGCGCGGCCTGCTCGAACTGCGGCGCCATCACGAGGCACGGTCCGCACCACGACGCCCAGAAGTCGACCACGACCGGCAATTCGCTGCGCGCGACGAAGCGGTCGAAGCGCGATTCGTCGAGCGCGACCGGCGTGCCGTCGAGGATCGCGGCGCCGCACTTGCCGCAGACCGGATCGTCGCCGGCGCGATCGCTCGGCACGCGGTTGGCCGCGTTGCAGTGGGGGCAGACGACGAGCATCGCAATTCCTCGGCATCGACGATCTCGCCAAGGCTAGCGGCGAACGTGCTCGGCTGCCGCGCGTTCGCCCGTCGGCCCGCATCGCAGCAGGGCGACCGGGCGGAGCGGATCAACCGCCCGCGAGCGTCCTCACGAGGCCCCACGCGAAGTAGCCGCAGATCGCGGCGATCACCGCGCCTTCGACCACGCGGATGCCGATCGAGCTCGCCGGCACCCACGGTGCCAGCGGTTCGGCGAGCGGCGCTTCGCTGGCCGGCAATGCCGCGGCGCGCGCAACGACCTCGGCGGTCTCGGCGATCGCGGCCTCGGCGGCGATCGCGTCGTCGGCGAGCGCGTCGACAGCCGCTGCCGGGGATTGCGGAACGAAGCCGCTGTTCAGGGGACCGAAGATGGACGGGGTTCGTAACATGAGGTGCCTTGTCGACGACGTTGTTGGCGATGCGGTTGTGCTCGCGGCGCCGGCGGATTCTCGACAAGTCGATCGCGGCGCGTGGCACCGGGTGCGTGCGGAAAACCACGCGAACGAGAAGACGCGCGAACGCACGAGGATTCGTTCACGAGGCCGTGTTGCAACCATGCATTGCAGCGTCCGACGAGCGGATGCCACGCGCGGCCGCGGATCGGTTAGCGCGACGCGCTCGAGGCCCTACACTCGACGCGCACCTTTGCGCAAAGCCATGCACGCAGAGCAGAACGAGCTGATCACGCGCATCGGGCCGGGAACGCCTTGCGGCGCGCTGCTGCGCAGCTACTGGCACCCGGTCGCGCTGCTCGACGAGTTCGACCCGCGCCTCGATCCGAAGATGGCGCATCGCCAGGTCAAGGCGGTGCGCGTGCTCGGCGAGGATCTCGTCCTCTTTCGCGACGGCAACGGCCGCTTCGGCCTGCTCGATCGCGCGTGTCCGCATCGCGGTGCCGACCTCGCGTTCGGCCGCTGCGAGGACGACGGCCTGCGCTGCCCGTTCCACGGCTGGAAGTTCGCAGCCGACGGAGCTTGCCTCGAGACTCCAGCCGAGCCGCTCGGCTCGACGCTGCACCAGCGGATCCGCCAGCGCAGCCGCCCCGTGATCGAGCGTGCCGGCGTGCTGTTCGCGTGGCTCGGCGGCGAAGGCGCGACGCTGCCCGAGCTGCCCGCGCTCGACTGCTTCGTCGCGCCGCCGAGCCACAG
>DATJIM010000053.1:0-2254 GCA_035493195.1 Caldimonas sp. | reverse complement strand
CCGCTCGCCAAGCGCTTCGTCGAGACGTTCCGGCTCGATCCGACCGGGCTCCAGACCGCGCTGCGCGACGGCGACGTCGTCACGCTGTTGCCGATCTCGCCGCAGTTCGCCAACGCGGTGACGCTGAAGGGCCACGTCGCGCAGCCGCTGCGCTATCCGTACACGCCGGGGATGACGATCCGCGACCTGATCCCCGACCGCGACGCGCTAATCACGCCCGACTTCTACCGGCGCAAGAACCTGCTCGTGCAGATGATCGACGACGACGATCGGCTGCGCTTGCGCGACGAATCCGATCGCAACACGTTCACCGGCAACGATCGGACGGCCGTCCGCCAGGGCAACGATGCGCGCAACGCAACGACCGACTTCAACCAGCCGCCGGGCCAGGACGTGATCGGCAATGCCCCCGCCGGCACGCAGCGAAGGACGGCCCCCGATCGGACCAACTTCGATCGCCAGTCGGCGCTCGAGCGCGAGCTCAACGAGCGCAACCGCCTCGACCGCAACCGGCCGCCGGACACGCTGCTTTCGATCGCACGCGGCCAGCGCACGCCGGCGGCGCTGTTCGACGAGCTGAACTGGGACTACGCGACGATCGAGCGGCTCAACCCCGACCTGACGACGCGGGTCATCCCGTTCGACCTCGGCAAGGCGGTGCTGCAGGGCGACGAGGCGAACAACATCGCGCTCGAGCCGGGCGACGTCGTCACGGTCTACAGCCAGAAGGACGTTCGCGTCCCGGTCGCGCGCCAGACCCGCCTCGTCTCGCTCGAAGGCGAGATCAACGCGCCCGGCATCTACCAGCTGCAGCCCGGCGAAACGCTCAAGCAGCTGCTCGGCCGCGCCGGCGGCTTCACGCCGCAGGCGTACGTCTACGGCCTCGAGCTCAGCCGCGAGGAGACGCGCGCGCGCCAGCGCGAGAACCTGCAGACGGCGATCAGTCGCCTCGAGGCGCTGTCGGCGGTGCAGGCCGCACGCGACGCCGCCAACCGGCGCGACGACCCCACCGGCGCAGCGTCGACGACCGTCGTCAGCAACACGGCGACGCAGGCACAGCTGTCGCGGCTGTCGCGGATTCAGCCCAACGGCCGCATCGCACTCGAGCTGACACCCGACATCCACACGATCGACGCGCTGCCCGACCTGCCGCTCGAGAGCGGCGACCGCATCAACGTGCCGCCGCGGCCGGGCTTCGTCACCGTCGCCGGTGCGGTCGTGAACAGCAATGCGTTCGTCTGGAAGCCGGGCAGGACCGCGGGCGACTACCTGCGCCTCGCCGGCGCCGACGAAGCCGCCGACACCGAGAACATGTTCATCCTGCGCGCCGACGGCACCGTCAACACCGCGGCGGACCGGCGCGGCTTCTTCGGTCGCGGCGGCCTTGAGGCGCAGGTGCTGCAGCCCGGCGACGCGCTCGTCGTTCCGAACCAGCTCGACTTCGAGACGTGGGGCCGAGCCCTGGTGCGCAACCTCAAGGACTTCGCGCAGATCTTCTCGGGGTTCGGCATCGGCATCGCCGCGATCCACTCGCTCAACCAGTAGCCATGCTGAGCGCAGACTCGACGACACCGCAGGCCGCATTGCAGGCGCTCTACGACACCGACGAGGACGAGGCACCGGCCCTCTCGCTGACCGAGGTGCTCACCTGGCTCGGCGAGAGCAAGCGGCAGATCGCCGCGGTGACCGTGACGATCGCGGTCGCTGCGCTCGTCGTCGCGCTGCTGCTGCCGCCGATCTACACGGCGCGCGCGTCGTTCCTCGCCCCCGGCTCGCAGCAGCAGAGCGGCTCGGCCGCCGCGCTCGCCGCGCTCGGCTCGCTCGGCGGCCTCGCCGGCGGCCTCGCAGCGAAGACGCCCGACGACCTCTACGTCGCGCTCCTGAAGAGCGACAGCGTTCTGCGCGGCCTCGACGCCAGGTTCGACCTGAAGAAGCACTACGACGTCGAGACCCACGAGGCGCTGCGCCGAGTCGTCCCCGGCTTCATCCGCGTCAGCGCCGACAAGAAGAGCGGCGTCATCAACGTCGAGGTCGACGACAAGGACGCGAAGTTCGCCGCCGACGTCGCCAACGCGCACGAGGCCGAGGTCACCAAGCTGCTCGGTCGGCTCGCCGTCTCCGAGGCGCAGCTGCGCCGCGTCTTCTTCGAGAAGCAGCTGCAGGACACCAAGGAGAACCTCGTCAAGGCCGAGCAGGCGCTGAGGGGCGTGCAGGAGAAGTCGGGCGTGATCGTCCTCGACAAGCAGGCCGAGGC
>DATJIM010000052.1:0-18229 GCA_035493195.1 Caldimonas sp. | reverse complement strand
CGGTCGTCGTCGCGGTCGACTACCGGATGGGCCCCGAGCACCGCTTCCCCGCCGCGGTCGACGACTGCATCGCGGCGACGTCGTGGGTGCACCGGCAGGCGAGCGAGCTCGGCATCGACCCGACGCGGCTCGCGGTCGGCGGCGACAGCGCCGGCGGCAACCTCGCCGCGGTCGTCTCGATCGCGGCGCGCGACGCCGGCACCTTGCCGATCGCGTACCAGCTGCTGATCTATCCGGCGACCGACATGCGACGCGGCCATCCTTCGCACACCGAGAACGGCAGCGGCTACCTGTTGACGTCAGAGACGATCGGCTACTACCACGACCACTACATCGCCGATCCCGCGCACGACCTCGACTGGCGCGCGTCGCCGCTGCTCCATCCGGACCTGTCGCGGCTGCCGCCGGCGCTCGTGCTGACCGCCGGCTTCGATCCGCTCCGCGACGAAGGCTTCGACTACGCCAATCGCCTCGTCGCCGCGGGCAATCGAGCGACGTACGTCTGCTTCGAGCGGCAGATCCACGGCTTCATCACCATGGGCAAGGTGATCGACGAGGCGAACGCCGCGGTCACCCTGTGCGCAGGCGAGCTCGCGCGCGTGCTCGCGCGCTAGCCGGCAACGCGCGCAGCGATCAGCTCGCCGACGCCGACTTGGCGGCGGACTTCGCCTTGCTGGTTTCCTTGTGCACCGCGTGGCCGGTCTTGCGGCCCGCTTCGGCGGCGGCATGGCCGGTCTTGCGGCCCGCCTCGGCGGTCGCGTGGCCGGCGTCGCGACCGGCCTCGGCGGAGGCGTGACCGACGTCGCGGCCGGTTTCGGCGACCGCGTGTCCGGTCTTGCGGCCAGCCTCGGCGGTCGCATGGCCGACGTCGCGGCCGCTCTGCGCAACGGCGTGCCCCGTCTTCTTTGCCGCCGACGAAGCGGCGTCGCCGACGCTTTCGGCAGCGTGCGCGGAAACGGCGGCGAAAGCGAGGACCAGCATGGAAGCGGCGATGGAAGAACGGATGGTCACGTTGGCTCCGGAGTTCGAACGGTGGTCAGCCAACGCCGCGGCGGCGACGTTCGTTGACAGTGCCGCCGATCGCGCTTTACATCGCGCCAAGCGCCGAAGCGCGACAATCCGCCCGCGGCACGCCGCAGCGGCGGCCGCCTGGAGATCGTCATGAGACTCGCCCGCACGCTCGTCGCAATCGCCGCCTTCGCCGCGGCCGCCGTTCTCGTTCCCTCGATCGGCCATGCGCGCAGTGCCGCGGCGTGGCACGGCGGCGGCTGGCACGGCGGTCACTGGCACGGCGGCTACTGGCGCGGCGGCTATTACCGTCCGTGCTGCTACTACGGCGGCTACTGGCCGTTCTGGGGCGGCGTCGCGATCGGCGCCAGCGTCGGCTATTGGGGCGGGTACTGGGGCGGCTACCCCGCGTACTACTACCCGGCGTACGGGCCGGCGTACGGCTATTACTACGAAGCGCCGCCCGGCGGCGCGACCTACTCCGAGGACACCGCGCGCGGGGCCGACGGACAGCCGGAGCCGCAGGCCGTCCAGCCCGCGCCGCAGCCGAGCCGCGGGCGTCCGGTGCCGCAGACGGGGAGCGCGCCCGAGCCGATCTTCTATCCGCGCGACGGCCAGAGCGCCGAGCAGACCGAGACCGACCGCCGCGACTGCAATCGCTGGGCGACGACGCAGCGCGGCGCGATGGGCGACGCGAGCATCTTCCAGCGCGCGACGTTCGCTTGCATGGAGGGCCGCGGCTACACGGTCCGCTGAGCGTCTCTCGGCACGCCCGCGGCAGCACGCCGCGTGACCGAATGCGCGCGCCGCTGGCGTGCCCGCCCGGAGGTCGCGCCTCGTCGCCGTGACGCGGCCGAGAATGCCGCCGCCTGGCGGACGCGCCACGGCACCGGCGACGCGCCGGCCAGGAGTGGGAATGAACGCGACGACCCCCGACGCACCCTTCGAGAAGACAGTTCGCCTCGTCTGCCGGCTCGACGACGCCGACATCGACTACGTGCGCGACACCGCCGAGTGGATCCGGCGCTGCGTCAAGCGCGTTCTCGAGGTCCACCCGGAGGCGACCGCCGCCGACGCGACGCCGGTCGTCCTCGACATGAGCACACGGGGTCGCTGGCGGCTGATGCGCCCGGAGATCGTCGCCGAGCAGCTCGCGCTCGTGACGATCGCGCGATGACGATCGTTCCGCGGCTCGCGGCGATGCTCGCGCTCGTCCTCGGCAGCGACGCGTTCGCAGCGCCGCAAATGTACAAGTGCGTCGAGAACGGCCGGACCGTCTACCAGCAGCAGGCGTGCAACCCGCAACCGGAAGCCGCGGTGCCCACGGCGAAGGCGCCGGCGAGCGCGCCTGCGGAAGCTTCTTCCGCTGCGGCCAAGAAGCTCAGGCGGCCCTCGCCTGCTTCATCCGCGCCCGCCACGCCCCGATGAGGACGAGCAGCCCCGGGATCAGGATCGCGCCCCAGATGATGAACTCGAGGTGCTCCTTGACCCACGGCACGTTGCCGAACAGGTAGCCGGCGATCGTCACCGAGCCGATCCAGAGCGCGCCTCCGGTGACGTCGAAGAAGGTGAAGCGCCGTCGCGTCATCTGCGCGACCCCGGCGACGAACGGCGCGAACGTGCGAACGAAGGGCATGAAGCGCGCGATCACGATCGTGATGCCGCCGTAGCGCTCGTAGAACGCGTGCGCCTGGTCGAACGCGTTCTTGTTGAACCAGCGCGAGTTCTTCCAGCCGAAGACGCGCGGCCCGACGATGCGGCCGATCGCGTAGTTGCTCTGGTTGCCGAGCACGGCAGCGATCCAGAGCAGGACGAGGACGAGCGGCAGGCTCATCAGCCCGTGCGCGCACATCGCGCCGACGACGAAGAGCAGCGAGTCGCCGGGCAGGAAAGGCATCACGACGAGGCCGGTCTCGACGAAGATGATCGCGAACAGCAGCGCGTAGACCCAGGTGCCGTAGAGGCCGACGAAGTTGGCGAGGTGGACATCGATGTTGAGAACGAAGTCGAGCACCGATCCGAGCAGATCCATGCGTCGATTATCGACGCCGCATCGAAGATGCCCCGCGGCTACGCCGGGGCTTTCGCTTCGTCGAGCGCGGCGACCGCGTCGAACCAGGCGACGAGCTCGGCCGGGTGCGCGACGCCGCTCGTGCTCGCCGGCCAGCGGCGCTTGAGCTGGTTGGCGGCCGCGTGCAGTTGCCAGAGAAGCTCCTCGGCGATCGCCCAGAGCTCGATCCGGAGGCCGGCATCGCCGCCGACCTCGCCCGCGATCGCCGCGAGCTGCTCGCGCGTGACGCCCGCGTCGTAGAGCATCCGCTGCAGCGTCGAGTTCTGCGCGTCGACGGCGCGAACGAGCGCCGCCTGCGCCGCCGGCACGTTGCCGCCGATCGCCGCGCTCGCCGCGCGCCACCGTGCGAGCACGTCGGTGAGCCGCTGCAGGCGCTCGACGAGCGCGACAGCGTCGATCGCGTCGTCGTCGACCGGCGCTGGCGCGGTCGCGAGCAGGCGGTGGATCGCGGCGACATGGGCGGCGTCATAGCGGCGCGGATTGATGCGCAAGAGGAGCGAGACGCGTTGCTCGGGAAAGCGACGCTCGCCGTCGAACATCGCGGTCACCACCTCGGCGATGCCGAGGACGCGGCCGAGCGCGCCGATCGCGTCGCCGGCGAGGCCGCGCGGATAGCCCGAGCCGTCGAGGCGCTCGTGGTGCTCGACGATGGCGCGAACGACGTCCTTCGGATACTCGGTGAAGCGGTCGACGAGCATCGAAGAGGTCAGCGGATGCGCCCACACCGGCTTCAGCTCGTCGCCGCTCAGGCGGTCGTCGGAATCGAGCAGCTCGGGAGCGATGTGCAGCATGCCGAGGTCGTGCAGCAGGCCGGCGGTTGCGGCGTCGCGCAGCTCGCCCGACGAGCCGCCGCTTTCGCGCACGAGATGCGCACAGAGGAGCGCCATCAGGATGCCGTGATCGTAGAGCGCGCGCCGGGTCTCGCGCGCGAGCGTGAGATGGAGTGCGACCGGCTTCGGCAGCCGGACCTGTGCGATCGCGTCGAGCAGCACGCGACCCGAGTCGCCCGCGGGAGCGACCCGCGAGAAGAACGGATGGCGCAGCGTCGCCGCCCGCGCGCTGCCGGCGAGCGATTCGCTGTCGGTCCCCGGCCCGGGGTCGATGCACTCGTCGAGCGGCAGGGAGAGTCGATGCGAGAAGAGCTTGTCGTAGAGGGTGCGGTCGATCGCGACGCCGCCTTCGAGCAGCTTCAGGCCCTGCGTGTTGTAGATCGCCTGCGACGTCCGCACGGTGCGCCGCGCGCCGAGCTCGGCGACGGCGTCGACGAACGCCGGCGACGCCTCGCTGCCGGCAGCGGCCGCCTCGCTCGGGATCGCGCTCTCGGTCATCGCGCGAACCTAACATGCACGCACGCGCCGCGGACGGCGCGGCATCGACGCAGTGCGAAATCTGCGTCACGAACGGCGACAATGCGGCGATGAATGCCGTGCTCGAGCGCGCCGCGCGCCGACCGATCCGCGAGCTGCCGAGCGAGCTCGTCAGCCAGATCGCCGCCGGCGAGGTCGTCGAGCGGCCGGCGTCCGTCGTCCGCGAGCTGCTCGACAACGCGATCGACGCCGGCGCGACGAGCATCGCCGTGCGGCTCGCCGGCGGCGGCATCCGCCACATCGCGGTCGAGGACGACGGCCACGGCATCGCCGCCGACGAGCTCGCCGCCGCGCTGCGCCGCCACGCGACGAGCAAGATCGCGTCGCTCGCCGACCTCGAAGGCGTCGCGACGATGGGTTTTCGCGGCGAGGCGCTGGCGGCGGTCGCTTCGGTCGCAGCGGTCGCGCTGACGAGCCGCACCGCCGACGCCGCGCACGCGACGACGATCGATGCCGCGAGCGGCGAGCTGCGCGCGGCGGCGCGCGCGGTCGGCACGACGGTCGACGTCCGCGAGCTCTTCTTCAGCACGCCGGCGCGGCGCAAGTTCCTGAAGAGCGAAGCGACCGAGCTCGCGCACTGCGTCGAGGCGGTGCGCCGGCACGCGCTCGCGCGCCCCGACCTCGCGTTCGCCATCTGGCACGACGGCAAGCCGGTCGCGCGCTGGCCTCGCGCCGGCGGCAACGACCGCGCTGCCGAGCTGCTCGGCGGCGAGTTCTTCGCGCACAGCCGCGCCGTCGACGTCGACCTCGGCGGGCTCGCGATCGTCGGCCGCGTCGGCACGCCGGCATCGGCGCGTGCGCGTGCCGACCTGCAGTACGTCTACGTCAACGGCCGCCACGTTCGCGACAAGCTGATCGCGCACGCGGTGCGCGCCGCGTACGACGACGTCCTCCACGGCGGCCGGCAGCCGGCCTATCTGCTCTTCATCGCGGTCGCGCCCGAGCGCGTCGACGTCAACGTCCATCCGGCGAAGGTCGAGGTGCGCTTTCGCGATGCGCGCGAGGTGCACGAGGCGGTGCGCAAGGCGGTCGCCGGCGCGCTCGCGGCAGCGCCCGCCGAGCGCGATGCGACCGGCGACGACGCTGCCGGCGCCGCGCACGCATCGCTCGCGGCAACGCAGCGGCCGCTGCAGCTGCCGGCGCGCGACGATGTCGCCTGGACGCTGGGTGTCGGCGAGCCATCGCTGCCGCCGTGGCAGGTCGGAGATCGCAGCGCTGCCGCCCTTGCAACGTCGCACGCGCTGCGCGAGGCGACCGCAGCGCGCAGCGACGACGATTCCCAGCACTGGCCGCTCGGTCGCGCGCTCGCGCAGCTCGGCGGCGCCTTCATCCTCGCCGAGAACGCGAACGGCCTCGTCATCGTCGACATGCACGCAGCGCACGAGCGCATCGTCTACGAGCGGTTGAAGACAGCGGTCGACGGCGGCGCGCCGGCACAGCAGGCGCTGCTCATCCCGGCGACGTTTCCCGCCAGCGCCACCGAGATCGCCACCGCCGAAGCGCACGTCGACACGCTGCGCGCGCTCGGCCTCGACCTGGCGCCGATCGGCAGCGGCACGCTCGCGCTGCGCGCCGTTCCGGCACCGCTCGCCGGCGGCGACGTCGTCGAGCTCGTGCGTTCGGTGCTCGCCGAGCTCGCCGACGTCGGCACGAGCGACGCGCTCGTTCGCGCGCGCGACGAGCTGCTGTCGACGATGGCGTGCCACGGCGCCGTCCGGGCCAACCGCGCGCTGACGCTGCCCGAGATGAACGCGCTGCTGCGCGACATGGAGCGCACCGATCGCGCCGATCAGTGCAACCACGGCCGGCCGACGTGGCGCCAGGTGACGCACGCCGAGCTCGATCGCCTGTTCTGGCGCGGCCGATGAAGCCGCCGCCCGCGGCACCAGCGGCAGCGCCCTCGCCGTCCGCCGATGCAGGCGTGCGGCTCTCGAAGCGGATGGCCGAGCTCGGCCTCGCGTCGCGCCGCGAGGCCGACGAGTGGATCGCGCGCGGCTGGGTGCGCGTCGACGGCCGCGTCGTCGCCGAGCTCGGCTCGCGCGTCGATCCTGCGGCGCGCATCACGCTCGATCCGCGCGCGCGCCGGGCGCAGGCCGGGCTCGTCACCGTCCTCGTCCACAAGCCGGTCGGCTACGTCAGCGGCCAGGCCGAGGACGGCTACAGACCGGCACGCGTTCTCGTCACGCCGGATCGCCAGTGGCGAGACGATCGTTCCGGAGTGCGTTTTCAGCCGCAACACCTGAAGAGCCTCGTTCCTGCCGGGCGGCTCGACATCGACTCGACCGGTCTTCTCGTGCTCACCCAGGACGGCCGCATCGCGCGCCAGCTGATCGGCGAGGACACGTCGATCGAGAAGGAATATCTCGTGCGCGTCGCGACGCGAGGCGCTGCGCCATTCGCCGAAGGCTCGCTCGCGCTCCTGCGCCACGGCCTCGAGCTCGACGGTCGACCGCTCAAGCCGGCGCGCGTCGAGCGCATCAACGCCGAGCAGCTCCGCTTCGTCCTGAACGAAGGCAGGAAGCGCCAGATCCGCCGCATGTGCGAGGCCGTCGGCCTCGACGTGCTCGGCCTCAAGCGGGTGCGGATCGGCGCGGTCGCGCTCGGCGCGCTGCCCGCGGGTCAGTGGCGCTACCTGCGCGCCGACGAGCGCTTCGCTGACGACGACGCGCTGACGCGCCGCTAGTGAATGTTGAGGTGGCCGCCGAACAGCCCGAGCAGGCCGATGATGATCAGGTAGATCGCGACGATGAAGTTGAGCAGCCGCGGAACGACGAGGATCAGGATGCCTGCGATGAGGGCGATCAGCGGACCGATGGCGAGGGTCATCTGCATGGCGGTTCCCGATGCGTCGAAGCGTCGACGGAAGCAGCCAGTCTCGATCGCCGCCGCGAAGGCACGCCATCGGAAGCGCAACGCGGCGCGCGTCGGCGCGCGCGACGCCGCCCTGTAGGCGAGCTCCTACCCCGCAGCGTCCGCACCCGCGTGCGGGCTGCTACCCTCGCAGAATGCCCCAGCCGAGTCCGGGCGACGTCGAGCCGCTCTGCATTGCCGGCCCGACGGCAGCGGGCAAGAGCGCGGCCGCGCTCGCCGTTGCCGAAGCCCTCGGCGGCCGCGCGCGCGTCGAGATCGTCAGCGTCGACTCGGCGCTCGTCTACCGCGGCATGGACATCGGCACCGCCAAGCCTGGAAGCGAAGAACGCAACGCGGTGGCGCACCACCTGATCGACATCGTCGAGCCGAGCGAGCGCTATTCGGCGGCGCGCTTCGTCGCCGACGCGCGCGCCGCGATCGCCGCCGTCCGCGCGCGTGGCGCAATGCCGCTGCTCGTCGGCGGCACCATGCTCTACTTCAAGGCCCTGTTCGACGGCCTCGATGCGCTTCCCGAGGCAGACCGGACACTGCGCGCCGAGCTCGACGAGCGCGCCGCGCGCGCGGGCTGGCCGGCGCTGCACAAGGAGCTTGCAGCGGTCGATCCCGCGAGCGCGGCCCGCATCGCGCCCAACGACAGCCAGCGCATCCAGCGCGCGCTCGAGGTGCAACGCTTGAGCGGACGGCCGCTGTCGGCGTGGCACACCACGCCGCGCGGACGCGCGCCGCCGCTCGTTTCGCTCGAGCCGGGCGTCCGCGGCTGGCTGCACGCGCGCATCGGCGAGCGCTTCGCGGCGATGCTCGACGCCGGCTTCGTCGACGAGGTGCGCACGCTGCGCGCGCGCGGCGATCTCGACGAGACGCTTCCTTCGATGCGCGCGGTCGGCTATCGGCAGGCGTGGGCAGCGCTCGATCGAGCGAACGACGGCGCCATCGATCGCGCCGCGCTGGCGGCGAGCGCGACGACGGCGACGCGGCAGCTCGCCAAACGCCAGATGACGTGGCTGCGCGCGATGCCGCAGCGCGTCGTCGTCGCCGCCGACGACGTCGGCGCGGTCGCACAGGTCGTGGCGATCGCCGAACGGCTCTTCATCGAGGGTCGCGTTGGCTGAGCCGCCGGTCCTCGCGATCGCGGGGCTCGCGAAGCGCTACGGGGCAAGCACGGTCTTCGCCGACGTCGGCCTGACGCTCGCGCCGGGCGAGTTCGTTGCCGTCGTCGGCGAATCGGGCGTCGGCAAGTCGACGCTCCTCAACTGCGCGGCCGGGCTCGACACGATCGATGCCGGCTCGGTGCGCATCGACGGCACCGACGTCCACGCGCTCGACGAAGCCGCGCGTGCGGTCTTCCGGCGCGACCACCTCGGCTTCGTCTTCCAGGCGTTCCACGTCCTGCCGCACCTGACCGTCGCTGCCAACGTCGCGCTGCCGCTGCTGCTGCAGCGCGCCCCCGATCCCGAGCGGGTTTCTGCGGTGCTCGACGCGGTCGGCCTCGGCGGCTTCGAGCCGCGGCTGCCGCAGACGCTCTCCGGCGGCCAGCTGCAGCGCGTCGCGATCGCGCGCGCGCTCGTCCATCGGCCGCGGCTCCTGCTCGCCGACGAGCCGACCGGCAACCTCGACCCGGCGACCGCGGAGCGCGTTCTCGCGCTCCTCGTCGAGCAGGTGCGCGCGCACGGCGCTGCCTGCCTGCTCGCGACGCACTCGCGCGCCGCCGCCGCACGCGCCGACCGCAGCGTGACGCTGACGCCGGCGGGGATCGTCGCGTGAGCGCTTCCGTACGGCCGCTCCGAAGGAGGCGCTCCGTCCCGCTCGGCGGGACCGGTGGCAGGTCGAGGGTGCACCAGTGAACGTCGAGCTGCTGCGCCACCTCTCGTGGCCCGAGCTGCGCCACCACCCGTGGCGCCACATCGCGGCGCTGCTGGCGGTGACGCTCGGCGTCGCGCTCGCCTTCTCGGTCCACCTCATCAACGCGTCGGCGCTCGCCGAGTTCGGCGCGGCGGTGCGCGCGATCAACGGCGACGCCGACCTGGAGCTCGTCGGCGCACGCAGCGGCTTCGACGAAGCGCTCTACACGACGATCGCGAAGACACCCGGCGTCGCCGTCGCGAGCCCGGTCGTCGAGGCCGAGACGTTCGCGTTCGACGCCAGCGGGCGCCGCGTCCCGATCCGCGTCGTCGGCATCGACGCGTTCGTCGTGGCGCGGATCGCGCCTGCGATGCTGCCGCGGCCGCGCGCCGGCAGCGACCGCTTCGCAGCGATCGATCCGGGCGTTGTCTTCCTCAACGCCGCTGCCGAGCGGCGCCTGGGCAGCGACGCGGCATCGCTCGCGCTGCAGACGCCGCGAGGCCGGGTCGAGCTGCGCGTCGCCGGCAGCGTCGCCGCGGGCGGGCCCCCGCTCGCCGCGATGGACATCGCCGGCGCACAGGTCGCGCTCGGCATGGTCGGCCGCCTGCAGCGGATCGACGTCCGACTTGCCCCCGGCGCCGACCGCAACGCTGTCGTCGCTTCGCTTCGCCTGCCGCCTGGCGTGCGCGCCGCCGATCCCGCGGAAGCCGGCGAGCGCGTCTCCAACGTTTCGCGCGCGTACCGCGTCAACCTCACCGTGCTCGCGCTCGTCGCGATGTTCACCGGCGCGTTCCTCGTCTTCTCGATCCTCGCGCTGTCGGTCGCGCAGCGCGTGCAGGCGCTCGCGCTGCTCGCGGTGCTCGGCCTCGCGGCGCGGCAGCGGCGCGCGCTCGTCCTCGCCGAATCGGCGATCCTCGGCGTCGTCGGCAGCATCCTCGGCGTCGCGCTCGGCACCGCGCTCGCGTGGGTCGCGCTGCGTCTCTTCGGCGGCGACCTCGGCGGCGGCTACTTCCCCGGCGTCGCGCCGGCGCTCCGTTTCGACGTCCCCGGCGCGCTCGCGTACGGCGCGCTCGGCGTCGCCGCCGCCCTCGTCGGCGGTTGGGTGCCGGCGCGCTCGGCCGAGCGCATCGTTCCGGCGCAGGCGCTCAAGGGTCTCGGCATGGCGACGTCGACGCGAACGCCGTGGCGGCTCGGCGTCGCGCTCGTCGTCGTCGGCGCCGCGCTGGCGCTGCTGCCGCCGCTGTTCGAGATTCCGCTCGCCGCGTACGTCTCGGTCGGGTTGCTGCTCGTCGGCGGCATCGCGTGCGTTCCCGCCGGTGTCGGCGCTGCGCTCGCGTTCATCGCCGAGCCGCGCCACCCGCTCGCGCTGCTCGCCGTGGAGCGCGCGCGCCATCAGCGCGCGAGCGCGACGATCGCGGTCGCCGGCGTCGTCGCGAGCCTCGCGCTCTCGGTCGCGCTGACGGTGATGGTCGCGAGCTTTCGCGAAGGCGTTCTGCGCTGGCTCGACGTCGTCCTGCCGGCCGATCTCTACGTCCGCGCCGCCGTCGGCCCGATCGGCAGCGAGATCGCGACGCTGCCGCCGCACTTCGCCGAGCGCGCCGCGACGATCGCCGGCGTCGATCGCGTCGATGCCCAGCGCGTCGTCGCGCTCCAGCTCGATCCGCGGCGGCCGGCGGTGACGCTGATCGCGCGGCCGGTCGGCGACCCCGAGCGGCGGCTGCCGCTCGCCGGCGCGATCGTCGCGGCGCCGGCAGGAGCGACGCCGGCGTACGTGAGCGAGGCGGTCGTCGCTCTCTACGGCGCCGCGCCGGGATCGACGCTCGCGCTGCCGCTGCCCGACGGCCGCCGCGTCGACGTCTTCGTCCGCGCCGTCTGGCGCGACTACGCTCGTCAGTACGGCGCGATCGTGCTCGATCGCGCCGACTGGCTGCGGCTCACCGGCGACGAGCGCGTCAACGACCTCGCGGTCTGGCTGGCACCGGGCGCGGGAACGGCGACTGTCGAAGCGGCGCTGCGCGCGCTCGCGACCGCGAGCGGCTACGACGCGGCGCTGCTCGAGTTCGCGTCGCCGCGCGAGATCCGCGCGACGTCGCTGCGCATCTTCGACCGCAGCTTCGCGGTGACCTACTGGCTGCAGGCGGTCGCGATCGCGATCGGGCTGTTCGGCATCGCCGCGAGCTTCTCGGCGCAGGTGCTCGCCCGCCGCAAGGAGCTCGGTCTGCTCGCGCATCTCGGGTTGACGCGACGCCAGATCGTCGCCGTCGTCGCCGCCGAAGGCGCGGTCTGGACCGCGGTCGGCGCCGCGCTCGGGCTCGTCCTCGGCATCGCGGTGAGCGTCGTCCTCGTCGACGTCGTCAACCCGCAGAGCTTCCACTGGACGATGGACCTGCTGCTGCCCGAGGGCCGGCTCGCCGCGCTGTGCGCCGCGGTGGTCGTCGCGGGCGCCGTGACGGCGTGGCTGTCGGCGCGGCGCGTCGCCGGTCGCGACATGGTGCTGGCCGTGAAGGAGGACTGGTGATTCGCGGCGCGCAGCGAACCGACCTCGCGCCGCGGGTGCTACGCTCGTTCGATGACGGCCAGGACCTCGCTTCCGCTGCGCCTTCACACGACCCGCAAGAGCATGCTGCTGCTGCTCCTCGGCTGCATCGCATTTGTCATCGCGAGCGTCGCCGTCTTGCCGGTCAAGCCGGCCGTTGCGTACTCGGGGATCGTGTTCTTCGGGCTCGGCGCCGTCGTCGCGTTGCTCCACCTGCTTCCGAACAGCTCGTATCTCGAGCTCGACGAGCGCGGGTTCACCACCTGCACGATGTTCCGCAAGAGCTTCGTGCCGTGGGACGACATCGCCGAGTTCTTCCCGATCAGTCTCGACACTCGGGCGCGACCGATGGTCGCGCTTCGCTACGCTCCCGGTTACACGCGACACGCGACCGCGCGCAAGTTCGTGACCGCGGTCGCGGGCGCTGAAGGCGCGCTACCAGACACCTACGGCCGGTCGGCAACGGAGCTCGCCGAGTTGCTCAACCGCGTCCGCGCCGAGCGCTGCCGCGCACCGGGGCTGTCGGCGAGCCGCTGAGCGAAGCGAATTCGATGTCCGCAGACGGCGAGCGAGAACGCGCCGTCGCGGCCACGATGGCGGCATCACTCGAGGAGACGACGATGTCGCGCTGGCGCCTTGCGGGTCTGGATCCTGCTCCCTTCGAACCGCTCTTCAATGCGAGCGACGACGCGCTGCGTCGGCTCGGCGCGGTGCGGCGAATCGCCGACGCCGTCCCCGGCTTCCCGTGCCGCATCGGGCTCGAGGACGCGCCGGTCGGCAGCGAGCTGCTGCTGCTTCCCTACGAACACCATCCGGCGCGCTCGCCGTACCGCGCGTCGGGACCGATCTTCGTGCGCCGGGGCGCGAAGCAACGCGAGCTCGATCGCGGCGAAGTGCCGGCCACGGTGACGCGACGGCTGATCTCGCTGCGCGCGTACGACCCCGACGCGATGATGCTGGATGCGACCGTGTGCGATGGTGCCGACGTCGCCGCCGCGCTCGACGGCTTCTTCGCCGCCGACGCGGTCGACTACGTTCACCTGCACTTCGCCAAGCGCGGCTGCTTCTCGTGCGTCGCGCGCCGGGCCGACTGAGCGCTATGCTGGCCGCGGCGCGGCGGCTGCCGCGAAGCGGAGTCGCGCCGTCTACACTCGGCGCGCGATCCGCCGCGGGAGCCAGCCATGTCCGATGTCGTCGATCCGCTCGTCCTCGATCTGCTCGAATGGATCGGCCGCGCGCCGCGTCCGTACGCCGAGGTGATCGACGCCTGGCGGACGTCGTGCCCGCGGCTGCCGGTGTGGGAGGAGGCGAACGCGCGCGGCTTTCTCGAACGTCGCCATGACCCGGGATGCGAGGCGGTCGTCGCGGTCTCCGCGCGCGGCCGCGCCCACCTCGACGCGAACCGCACGACGGCGCGGAGCCCGGCATGAGCACCGATGCCAAGACGTATCGCAGCTTCGCCGACTTCTATCCGTTCTATCTCGGCGAGCACGCCAACCGGACGTCGCGGCGGCTGCACTTCGTCGGCTCGAGCGTCGCGCTGGTGCTCCTCGGGCTCGCTGCGTGGAGCAACACGTGGTGGCTCGTGGTCGTCGCGCTCCTCGAAGGCTACGCGTTCGCGTGGGTCGGCCACTTCTTCTTCGAGCACAACAAGCCGGCGACCTTCAAGTACCCGCTGCTCAGCCTGATGGGCGACTGGCGGCTCTGGTGGGACATCGTCCGAGGCAGGATCGCGTTCTAGGAGGAGCGCGGCGCGCCTGCTGAGAGCGACGGCGCAGGCGCGATGACACGATGCGAGCGATCTCCCCGGGCTCGACGGTCGTCGCGCTGTGGCTGTGCTGGATCGCGTACTGGACGGCAGCGTCGCTCGCGGTCAAGCCGAGCGCGCGCCGCGAGACGATGCTGTCGCGCCTGCTCCACCTCGCCCCGCTCGCGATCGCCGTGCTGCTGATCTGGGGCCCGTCGCCCCAGCTCGGCGCGCTGCGCGCACGCTTCGTGCCGCCATCGCCGGCGGTCGAGTGGACCGGCGCCGTGCTCGTCGCCGCCGGCCTCGCCTTCGCCGTCTGGGCGCGCATCCACCTCGGCGCGAACTGGAGCGGGATCGTCACCGTCAAACGCGGCCACGAGCTCGTCACCGGCGGACCGTACGCGATCGTTCGCCATCCGATCTACACCGGGCTCGTGCTCGCGTTCGTCGGCTCGGCGATCGCGCTCGGCGAGCTGCGCGGCGTGCTCGCGGTCGCGGTCGTCGCCGCATCGCTGTGGCGAAAGCTTCGCCTCGAGGAGCGCTGGATGGCCGAGCAGTTCGGCGCCGACTACGAACGCTACCGCCGCCGCGTGCGCGCGCTCGTTCCGTTCGTGCTCTGAGGCGCGGCATGGCGGGCGACGACGTCGACATCCTCGAGCGCTCGTGGCGAGGCGCGTGGCGAGCGATCGGCGCTGCCGGCGACGGCGCGCCGGTCGGCGACGCGCTGCTCGCCGCGTACCGCGAGCCGCAACGCCACTACCACACGCTACAGCACCTGCGCGAGTGCATCGAGCGCTGCAACGCGTGCCGCGACCTCGCGGCGCGGCCGGCCGAGGTCGAGATCGCGCTCTGGGTCCACGATGCGGTCTACGACGTCCACCGCAACGACAACGAGCGGCGCAGCGCCGACTGGGCGCGCGCCGCGCTCGCTGGTGCCGGCGTCGCCGCCGACGTCGTCGCACGCGTCGAATCGCTCGTCATGGCGACGCGCCACGGATCCGCGACCCCGGAGAGCGCCGACGAGGAGCTGCTCGTCGACATCGACCTCGCGATCCTCGGCGCCGATGGCGACCGCTTTGCCGAATACGACGCGCAGATCCGGCGCGAGTACGCGCACGTCGCCGAGGCGGAGTTCGGGGCCCGGCGAGGCGCCGTCCTCGCCGCCTTCCTCGCCCGCGACCGGATCTACCGCACGGCGCGCCTGCGCGCCGAGCTCGAGGCACGCGCGCGGACGAACCTCGCGCTGGCCATGGCCGGAAACGTCGGCTAGGCTCGCGAGCGTGACCGCGGCAAGGGCCGCACATCCGTGGAGGAGACAGTCGATGCCGGTTTCGTTGCGCGTGGTCCAGGTATGCCTCTTCCTCGTCGCAGCGATCGCGATCGCGGGCGGAACGCTGCAGTTCGTCCTCGGCCAGCCGGACACGTCGCCTCGTCTCGACAACGTCCACCGCTTCATGGCCGGCGTCTACTTCTCGACCGGCGTGATCGCCGCGTGGGCGGCGTGGACGATCGGCGCGCAGGGAACGCTCGTCTACCTGCTCGCGCTCGGCGTGCTGCTCGCCGGGACCGGCAGGCTCGTCTCGATCGCGCGCGTCGGGCTGCCCGAGCCGCATGCGGTCTGGCTCGGCTATCTCATCCCCGAGCTGGTGCTGCCGTTCGTGATCGCGATCGCCTACTGGATGGCGACGCGCTCCGCGAGCCGCTGAGGCCGCACGCCAGGAGATCCGCGCATGACCGACATCGCCGCGCTGCAACAGCTGATCGAGCCGATCTTTCCCGGGCTGATGGGGGTCCGCCTCGTCACCTGCGAGCCGGAGCGCATCGTCGCCGAGATGGCGGTGCGACCCGAGCTTTGCACCAGCGGCGGCATCCTCCACGGCGGTGCGTCGATGGCATTCGCCGACACGCTCGGCGCGCTCGGAACCTTCGTCAACCTCGCGCCCGGCAAGCGGACGACGACGACCGACTCGAGCACCAAGTTCATCGGCGGCGCGCGCGTCGGCACGACGGTGACCGGCGAGAGCATCGCGCTGCACCGCGGCCGGACGACGATGGTCTGGCAGACGTCGATCCGCACCGCGGAAGGCAAGCTCTGTGCGGTCGTGACGCAGACCCAGCTCGTCCTCGAGGGGGCAGCATGAGCGAGCAGGCGTCGGAGAGCGAACGCGCGGCATGGCACAAGCGCTTCGCGAGCGAGTGCAACAACCGCGCGTGGGAGCTGACGACGGCGACGCGCAGCGCGGCCGACGACCGCGAGATGCTCGACGTCGCGCACGCGTCCGCGTGGCACTGGGGCAAGGTCGGCGGCGAGCTGAACCGGATGCGCGCGACGATGCTGCTCGCCGAGGTCCACGCGCTGCTGGGCATGGGCGAGCGCGCGCTCGCGCACGCCGACGAGATGCGCGCCTACTTCCTCGCGCAGCAGAGCCCCGACTGGGAGATCGCGTTCGCGCATGCAATCTACGCGCACGCGGCGCACGTCGCCGGGCGCGCCAGCGAGCACCGCGACGCGTACGCTGAGGCCGAAGCTGCGCTCGCCGCGATCGCCGACGACGAAGATCGCGCGATCGTCGCGGCGACGTTCCGGCTCGTCCCGCCGCCGGCGTGAACGCAGGCGCGACGCGCGAACGGGCGCTTCGCGTCGGCCTGATCTCGGACACGCACGATCTGCTGCGCCCCGAGGCGCTCGCGTTCCTCATCGGCTGCGACCGCATCGTCCACGGCGGCGACGTCTGCTCGCCCGGGGTGCTCGACGCGCTCGCCGCGATCGCTCCGCTGACCGCGGTGCGCGGCAACAACGACCGCGGCGGCTGGGCGGCGCGGCTGCTCGAGAGCGAGCTCGTGGAGGTTGGCGGCGTCTGGCTGTACGCGATCCACGATCTCGCGCAGATCGACATCGACCCGGCGTCGGCCGGAGTCGCGGTCGTCGTTTCAGGTCACTCGCACCGTCCGGTCGTCGAGCGACGCGACGGCGTCCTCTTCGTCAACCCCGGCAGCGCCGGGCCGCGGCGATTCAAGCTGCCGATCTCGGTCGGCGAGCTGACCATCGTCGACGGCGCGGTGTCCGCGCGCACCGTGACGCTCTAGTCGATCGCGAACCCGGACTACGATCGCGCGTCGTCCGGCAGGTCCGGGCGCGATGGAGGCGAGCGATGGAAGACGGATCCGCGACCTTCGACGGCGGCTGCGCCTGCCGCACCGTCCGCTACCGCATGACGAGCCGGCCGCTCTTCGTCAACTGCTGCCACTGCACCTGGTGCCAGCGCGAGACCGGTTCGGCATTCGCGATCAACGCGATGATCGAGGCCGACCGCGTCGAGCTGCTGCGCGGCGAGGTGGATGTCGTCGACACGCCGTCGGCGAGCGGCAAGGGCCAGCGGATCGCACGCTGCCCGCACTGCAGGGTCGCGGTCTGGAGCAACTACGGCGGCGGCGGCGACGCGGTGCGCTTCGTTCGCGTCGGCACGCTCGACGAGCCCGGCCGGCTGCCGCCGGACGTCCACATCTTCACCACGACGAAGCAGCCGTGGGTCGTGCTGCCGCCGGGGACGCCCGTCGTCGCCGAGTACTACAAGGCGTCCGAGCTGTGGCCGAAGGAGAGCCTCGAGCGGCGCGCGGCGCTGCTCGCACGCACGACCGCGCCCAAGGCGTGACGTCTGGCGCGCACCTTGTTACGTTGCCGTCCGTCCGCGGCGCAGAATCCGGGCTCCCACGCTTCCGGCGCTTCTCGATGAACCGACTCCACCTCCTGCTCGCGACCGCCGTCGTCGCCGCCTCGGCGAGCGCCGGCGCGCAGAGCCGCGCCTACGAGCCGAAGGCGCTGGCGCGCTACGACGTGAGCTACGGGCGCTGCGAGAAGATGTTCCCGGACATGAAGGGGCATCGCGACGAGGCGTACCTCAGCCTCTGGCGAGCGAAGCCGAACGAGAAGACGAAGGCGCGCCTCGCCGAGGCGCGCGGCGGCGCGACGTACAAGGCCGAGCGCGAGATCGCGCTCGCCGGCGGCACCAAATCGTCGGCGCCGGACGCGGAGAAGACGCTCGCGAACGAGTGCAGCGCGCTCCGCGGCGAGTGGAAGCGCGCGGCCAAGTGACCGACGCTGCGGCGGGTGCGGCAGGCGCCGACCGCTGCCCGCTCTGCGGCGAAGCGAACCGCTGCGCGATCGCCGCCGGATCGCAATCGCGGTGCTGGTGCGTCGAGGCATCGTTCGACGCCGCGCTGCGCGCGCGTGCGGCGCGCGCCGAGGGTCCGTCGCGCTGCATCTGCGCGCGCTGCGCAGGCGCGACAGCAGGCAAACTCGCCACCCAGACACCGCCGGCGCGCTGACTCGCTACAGTCACGCGGATCCGGAGATCCGCATGACGATTCGTCGCTCGCGCCCCGCCCGCTCCTCGCGCGCCCTCGCCGCCCGCACCGCCGAGCTCGCGTGGGCGGTGCCGCAGGTCGTCGGCCATCGCGTCGCCCGCTTCGCCGACCCTTCGGCATGGAAGACCGCGCGCACCCGCAAGGAGGCGGTTCGCATGGTCGCCGAGAAGCACGCCGCGTTCGGCGAATCGTGGCAGGCGATGGCGTCGCAGGCGCTGCGCTCGCAGCGTCAGCTCGCGGCGGCGCTCGCACGCGCGGCGACGCCGTCGCCGTCGCGACGCAAGGCGCACGCGGGCGCTCTCGCGCTGCAGCTCGAGATGCAACGCGCCGCGCTCGCCATCCTCGGCAAGGGGCTCGCGCCGGTGCATCGACGCGCCGTCGCCAACGCCAGGCGGCTCGCCAAGAAGAAACGCTGACCCCGCGGC
>DATJIM010000051.1:0-4297 GCA_035493195.1 Caldimonas sp. | reverse complement strand
CAGCTCGAGCGGATCGACCGACGGCAGCTTCGCCGCCGCCGCCTCCTCGATCTGGACCTGCGCGCGCGCGAAGTCGCGCCCGAGGAGCGGCAGCGCGTCGAGCTTGGCCGCAGCGAGCTTCATCTGCTCGTACTCGATCAGCCTGCGCACGAGCTCGGCACGCGGGTCGTCGGGCTCCTTGCCGTCCGCGCTCTTCTTCGGCGGCAGCAGCATCCGCGACTTGATCTCGATCAGCATCGCCGCCATCAGCAGGTAGTCGGCGGCGAGCTCGAGGTTGCGCGTGCGGATCTGGTCGACGTAGGCGAGGTACTGGCGAGTCACGCTCGCCATCGGAATGTCGAGGATGTTGAAGTTCTGCTTGCGGATCAGGTAGAGCAGCAGGTCGAGCGGGCCTTCGAACGCCTCGAGGAAGACCTCGAGCGCGTCGGGCGGGATGTAGAGGTCCTGCGGCAGGTCGAACAGGGGCTCGCCGTACAGCCGCGCGACCGCGATGCTGTCGACGACGTCGACGACCTCGGGGTCGGCGAGCTCTTCCATCACGATCGGCAGGTTGCCCGCCTCTAGCGTACTTTCGTCTGGTAGACGTACGCTTGCTGCGGCACGTTTGACTCGGCGTGCTCGGCCTCGGCGACGCGATCGATGCGGCGGTCCCACCAGATCGAACGGCCGCGACGCTGCTCGTCCTCGAGCGTCGGCTGCTTCGCCTTCAGCTCGTCGATGAACTCGCTGATGTCGGACTTGTACGGCTTCCAGAACAGGGGCATGGCAACGGCGAGCGGCGTAAACCCGAGAGTCTAGCCGGCGCGCGCCGGCCGCCAGCTCAGGCGGGCACCCGTCGGACGTGCTCGCCGTCGCGCAGGAACGCGTGCTGCTCGCCGGTGATCCAGCGCGCGAGCTCGTCGAGCCGCGCGGTGCCGACCTCGAATGCCGGGAAGACGACGCTCACGGTGTCGAAGCCGTCGACGTTGGCGACGTGGAAGGCGACCCGCGCCGAGTCGTGGTCGGGAACGACGCGCACCGAGCTCTGGAAGTCGGCGACGAGGTCGAAGCGCTTCTCGACGAACTTGCCGGTCTCCGCGTCGCGGACGACCTCGCTGTCGTAGTGCACGCCGCACTGGCGAAGCCGCGACTCGAGCTTCTCGATCTCGGGCGGAAAGTCCTTGGCGACGGTGACGCGGCTGCCGGTCCTGGCGACGAAGTTGAGGACGATGTGATCGAACACCTCGACGTCGCGCAGCCTCTTCATCCGCGCGTCGGCGCGGAACTCGCTGAAGCGCAGCTGGCTGAACGAAGTCTTGCGGTCGAGCCACCAGACGGTCTTCGAGACCGGCTGCAGGACGTTGAGCTGCCGCGCGAGCGCGAACAGATAGCGCGAGCTCGCGTGGCAGGCCGCGTCGGTCAGCATCGCGTTGCGCTGCAGGGCGCCGGTGTCCTGCCGCTGCTGCGCCAGCACGTCGTCGGCCTGGCGCTTGAGGTGCTCGAGGTATCCCACTGTCTCGCCGGTCTGCTCGGGTCGAGCATATCCGAGGGCCGCGATGCCGGGGCGCGCGGGTTCGTGGAGGACTGCAGCGGCCGCGCCGTGGCGCGCGGACAGGAGCGCGGCTCGGTGTCGTTCTTCACGGAGCGGTGGCCGCGCCCGGCTGCGGCGCCCGGCAGCGGCGGACGGCGGTCAGGATCCCGCGCAGGATCTCGATCGGCGGTGGCGGGCAGCCGCGGACGACGACGTCGACCGGAACGACCTCGGCAACTCCGCCGCACGTCGCGTAGTTCGCGGTGCCGAGGAGGCCGCAGCCGGCGCCGCAGTCCCCGACCGCCACGACGAGCTTGGGCTCCGGCGTCGCCTCGACGGTCCGCCTGAGCGCGAGCTCCATGTTGCGCGACACCGGGCCGGTGACGAGGAGGAGGTCGGCGTGGCGCGGGCTGGCGACGAAACGGATGCCGAGGCCCTCGAGGTTGTAGTACGGATTGTCGAGCGCGTTGATCTCGAGCTCGCAGCCGTTGCACGAGCCGGGGTCGATCGCGCGGATCGCGAGGGCGCGGCCGAGGATCGCGAGCAGCTCGCGCTGGATCCGCTCGGCCTCGGCGCGCACCGCGTCGTCGCAGTCGGGCGGTGCTTCGCTGCGGATGCCGTTGCGGCCGATCTGGCGCAGGATCTTCCACATCGCCTCAGCGCTCCTCGTCGCCGCCGCTCACAGGTCGTGCCCCGAGTAGCTGAGGTTGAACGACTTGTTGATCAGCGGGAAGTCGGGAACGATGTTGCCGATGATCGCGTGCTCGAGCACCGGCCAGTTCTGCCACGACGGATCGTGGCAATGGCAGCGGCGGATCCGCCGCCCGTGCGGGCCGTCGTCGAGCTCGAGCGCGACCAGGACGTCGCCGCGCCAACCCTCGACCCAGCCGGCACCGAAGGCGGCGCCGGCGCCGGGGTGCACGGCGTTGCGATGCGCGCCCGCCGGAAGCGCGCGCAGCATGGCGCGGATGAGGCGCAGCGACTCGAAGAGCTCGGCGAAGCGCACCGCGACGCGCGCGGCGACGTCGCCGGCGCGCTGCGTCGCGAGCTCCAGCGCGAGGCGGTCGTAGGGCGGCCACGGGTGGTCGACGCGGAGGTCGAAGGCGCGGCCGCTCGCGCGTCCGGCGAGGCCGACGAGGCCGCGCTCGGCGGCCAGCTCGGGCGAAACCGCGCCCGTGCCGACGAAGCGGTCCTGGAGGCCGGCGTGCTCGTCGTAGATCGCGCGCAGCACGGTCGCTTCGCGCAAGGTCGCCTCGCACTGCGCGTCGATCCGCGCGGCGCCGCCGGCGTCGACGTCGACCCCCGTCCCTCCAGGCGCGATGCAGTCCCTCAGCCAGCGATGGCCGAAGACCCCGTTCGACACCCTGAGCCAGTCCTCGCGCAGGCGCGAGAACTGCGCCAGGCCGAAGGCCAGCGCGGCGTCGTTGGCGAGCGCACCGAGATCGCCGAGATGGTTGGCGACTCGCTCGCGCTCGAGCAGCAGCGCGCGCAGCCACTGCGCACGCGGCGGGATGTCGGCGCCGATCGCCGATTCGAGCGCCATGCAGAACGCCCACGCGTACGCGACCGTCGAGTCGCCCGAGACGCGGCCCGCGAGCCGGTGCGCGTCGAGCGGTGCGAGCTCGCCGAAGCGCTTCTCGATCCCCTTGTGCGCATAGCCGAGCCGCTCTTCGAGGCGCAGCACCTTCTCGCCGACGACCGAGAAGCGGAAGTGCCCCGGCTCGATGATGCCGGCGTGCACCGGGCCGACCGGAATCTCGTGGACGCCGTCGCCGGCGACGCGGACGAACGGGTAGTCGACGACCGCGCCTCGCGCGCCCGGGGCCGCGCCCTCGCTCGCCTGCTCGTGGAGCGGAAAGCGGTCGGCCGGCCAGGCGCCGTGGTCGAGCCAGCGCCGGGTGTCGCGCGCGCCGACCGCGACGATGCCGAGCAGGTCGGCGGCCGCACGCTGCATTCGCGCCGCGCACGGAAAGACGGCCGAGACGTCCGGATATGCCGGCGAATCGGCGGCGAGCGCCAGGTCGAGCCAGGCGAGCCCGTCCGCGAGCGCGTACGCCGCGCAGACGGCGAGGCCGCCGCCGCGGTCGACGCCCCAGAGCGCGACGAGGCGGCCCTTCGCGGCAGCGACCGCGCGGGCGGCGATCTGCCAGCCGTCGGCGTCGACGCGCGCGCGCCAGATCGGCAGCGGCGCCGGCACGCGGACGAAGGCGAGCTCGAGTCCCGCGATCCGCATCAGCCTGCAACCATCCGCGCCGCCTGCGTGTACCAGCCGACCAGGTAGGGCGGCACCCAGACGCCGAGCATCAGCGCGAGCGCGAGGTGGGTGAAGACCGGCAGCAGCGCCGGTGCGTGCGCCAGCGGCCTGACCGTCGTCTCGCCGAAGACCATCGGCAGCACGCGGCTGAAGACCGAAGCGAAGGCGACGCCGAGCGCGAGCAGCAGGAACGGCGTCGCCCACGGCTGCTCGCGCATCGCCGTCGTCAGGATGAGGAACTCGCTCGCGAAGACGCCGAACGGGGGGATGCCGAGGATCGCGATCGACCCCAGCATCATGCCCCAGCCGACCGTCGGGCTGACCTTGATCAGGCCGCGGATCTCGCTCATCACCTGCGTCCCGGCCTTCTGCGTCGCGTGGCCGACGGCGAAGAAGATCGCCGACTTGGTGAGCGAGTGCACGGTCATGTGCAGCAGCCCGGCGAAGGTCGCGATCGGCCCGCCCAGCCCGAACGCGAACGCGACCAGGCCCATGTGCTCGATCGACGAGTACGCGAACATCCGCTTGACGTC
>DATJIM010000050.1:0-4356 GCA_035493195.1 Caldimonas sp. | reverse complement strand
CGGCTTCCGGCACCGCGCCTTCGCCGTGCAGGCTCTGCAGCAGGCCGGCGACGTCGGGGCTCGCGCACTGCGCGACGAGCTCGCGATAGCGCAGCGTCGAGCCGTGCCCGCCGAGGTAGGCGTCGAGGTCGGTGACGGTCTCGTACAGCGCGATCGGAAAGCCGGCATCGAAGTCGAGCCGGGTGACGTCGGCGATGTCGCCTTCGACGAGCACCGCGCCTGCATCCTTCAGGCGCAGCAGCGTCGCCTCGAGCAGCCGCGCGGTCTCGGCGTCGACGTTCGTCCAGAAGTGAGCGCGCGGAACGCCGAGGCGCAGCCCCTTGAGGCTCGCCGGCGGCGCCGCCGGGCTGCCGGTGACGACGGCGTCGAGCAGCGCGCAATCGGCGACGCTGCGTGCCATCGGCCCGGCCGTGTCGCGCGTGTGCGAGATGGGAACGATGCCCTGCTGCGACCAGCGCCCGGTCGTCGGCCGGAATCCGACGATGCCGCACAGCGCCGCGGGGATGCGCACCGAGCCGCCGGTGTCCGAGCCGATGCCGCCCGGCACCATCCGCGCGCCCACCGCGACGCCGACGCCGCCGCTCGAGCCGCCGGGGATCCTGCTCGGGTCGTACGGGTTGCGCGCGGCGCCGAACGCCGCGTTGTGGTTGGTGATGCCGTACGCGAGCTCGTGCAGGTTGGCCTTGCCGAAGACGATCGCGCCGGCGTCGAGCAGCCGCTGCACGACAGGAGCGTTGCGCTTGGGCCGATGGCCGCGCAGCGCCGGCGTCCCGCCGGTGGTCGGCATGTCGGCGGTGTCGAGGTTGTCCTTCAACGCGAGCGGGACGCCGTGCAGCGCGCCGAGCGCATCGCCGCGCGCGCGCCTCGCGTCGGCCGCCGCTGCGGCGGCGCGCACCGCCTCGGCATCGTGGTGGATGAACGCGTTGAGCGAGGCGCCGCGCGCGGCCTGCGCGAGCAGCGCGTCGGCGTAGTCGGCGGCGCCCATCTCGCCGCGGCGCAGCGCCGCCGCGGCTTCGCCGACGGTGAGGGCGGTGAGATCCATCGAGGCTCCCGGGACGCGGGCGCATGCGCCGCGGAGCGCCCGATGTTGTGACCGCGGGCGGTGCGCTGCCATCCGGGGATACGCGCGTCGGCCGCGGCGCGATCGCGAGCGCGAGACGAAGCAAGCTTGTCGCTTGCTATCGTCCGCCCTTCCCGGTTTCGCGGAGCTCGCCGTGCCGATCAAACACCCCTCCGGCCCGCCAGGCCGCGTCGTCGTCCTCGAGCACCGATCCAAGGTGCTCCGCGGCAACCCCCTCGGCGACCCGAGCGTGCGGCCGCTGGCCATCTGGCTGCCGCCGCACTACGACCGCCCCGACTTCGCCGAAGCGCGCTTCCCGGTGCTGTTCGACCTCGTCGGCTTCCTCGGCAGCGGCATCGCCCACACCAACTGGAAGAGCTTCGGCGAGAACGTCCCCGAGCGCGCCGCACGGCTCGTGCACGAGAAGAAGATGGCGCCGGCGATCATCGTCTTTCCCGACTGCTTCACCGCGCTCGGCGGCAACCAGTACATCAACTCGTCGGCGATCGGCCGCTACGCCGACTACCTGACGCAGGAGCTCGTTCCCTTCGTCGACGCCCAGTTCCGAACCCTCGCGTCGCGCGAGCACCGCGGCTGCTTCGGCAAGAGCTCGGGCGGCTACGGCTCGATCGTCCACGGCATGCTGTATCCGCAGACCTGGGGCGCGGTGGCCGACCACTCGGGCGACGCGTACTTCGACTTCGTCTACGCGAGCGACTGGCCGAACACGCTCGACGCGCTTGCGAAGTTCGCCAAACCGAAGCGCAAGCCCGGGCCGATCGACGTCCGTGCGCTGTCGTCGGCGCGGATGGCCGAGGGTCTCGACGACGGCCGCATCGCGCGCTTTCTCGCCGACCTGCGCCGCAAGAAGAAGCTCGCACCGAGCGACGGCCACACGGTCATGAACCTGTGCATGGCGGCGACGTACGACCCCGATCCGAAGGCGCCGAACGGCTTTCGCGTGCCGTTTCATCTCGAGACCGGCGAGCGCATCGAGGCGCGCTGGAAGAACTGGCTCGCCAACGACCCGATTCACATGGTCGGCCGCCACGTCAAGGCGCTGAAGAGCCTGCGCGGGATCTACATCGACTGCGGCTGGAGCGACCAGTACCACATCCACTACGGGGCGCGGATCCTCTCCGAGCGACTCGCCGAGCTCGGCATCGCGCACGCGTACGAGGAGTTCCCGGACAACCACTCGGACATCGACTACCGGATGGACACGAGCTTGCCATTCCTCGTCGCTGCCCTCGGCGAAGAAGGCGCCGTCAGCGCGAAGCGCCCGGCACGCGGCCGCGCACCGCGTTCGCGCGCGCGCTCGTCGTGACCGCGCCGTTCGCGTCGACGGCGAGGCGCGCGCGCAAGCGCTCGCGCAGCTCGGCGTGTTGCGCCGGGCCCATCGAAGCGAAGAACGAAGCCAGGCGCGGCCCGGTCTGCGCGATCGCCCACCATTCGTCGAAGCTGCGGTACGTCCGCTCGACCGTGAACGCCGTCGTGTCGACATCGACCAGGCCGGCATCGGACCAGAGCGACCGCAGCACCTCGATGCGGGCCGCGTCGACGCTCGGTGGCCAGAGCGGCGGCTTGCCGAGCACGGTCGCGATCTCTTCCTGCAGCATCGCCAACGGGAAGCCGCCGCCGACGATGTCCCAGGCGTAGGTCGAGACGCTGCCGCCGGGCCGGACGACACGCGCGAGCTCCGCGACGCAGCGTGCGGGGTCGGGAACGAAGAAGATGACCAGCGCCGTCGTCGCGGCGTCGAACGACGCATCGGGCCATGGCAGCGCCATCGCGTCGCCCTCGACGAACTGCGCCGCGGCGTGCGCGAGTCGCTCGCGTGCGAACGCGAGCTGCTGCGGCGAAGGATCGATCCCGCGCACCTCGGCGGGCGCGCAGCGCGCGAAGAGGAGCTCGGTGAAGGCACCGTTGCCGCAGCCGACGTCCGCCCAGCGCCAGCCCGCAGGCGGCGCGAGCCACTGCAGAAATTGCTCGCCGGCGAGGCGGCTCCAGACGCCCATGAACGTCTCGTACGACGCGCCGTCCTCGAAACGGATCTGCGGAGGTGATTCCATCGCTGCTCCTGGTCGTGTGAACGCGCGCTCCGTTGCGCGTGCGAGACGCCGATGATGCCTGCCGGCCATCGTCGCGTGGGACAGCGCGCCATGGCGCTGTCCTCTGCTGCCGATTCTTCGTCGCTGTGCCGCAAATGCGGGGGAAGCGAATCCGCGACGGGCATGCAGGCTGCCTCAACCCGGGCAGTCCCACCACCGAGAGAACGCATGAACACCGTCCCGGCTCCGCATCGCGACGATGCTCGCTTCGAGCTTCGCTACCGGAGCCTCTCCGTGCACCGCTGCAGCTACGCATTTCCGTGCGACGCGCACGGCCAGGTCGACCTCGACGGGCTGAGCGAAGAGGCGCGCGAGAACTATCTGTACGCGCGCGCCATGGTCGGCCGCGACCTCCAGCATCCCGAAGTTCTCTCGGCGCACTGAGCGCGGCCGCCCGCTATCGTCGGGCATGCCGCTTCCGCTTTCCGCCGTCGTCGATGCGTCGGCGCGGGTCGCCGAAACCGCGGGCAGGCTCGCCAAGCGCGACGCCATCGCCGCGTGCATCCGCAGCGCGGATCCCGATGAAGTCGAGATCGTCGTCGCCTACCTCGCCGGGGAGACGCGCCAGGGCCGCATCGGCATCGGCTATGCGACGCTCGCCGCGCTGCGCGGCGGCGGCGACGCCGGCGCCGCGACGCTGACGGTCGGCGACGTCGACGCGGCACTCGCGCGCATCGCGGCGATCGCCGGCAAGGGGTCGGCGGCAGCGCGCAGCGCCGAGCTCGCGGCGCTCTTCGCGCGCGCGACCGCGGGCGAGCAGGACTTCCTCGTCCGTCTCCTCGTCGGCGAGCTGCGCCAGGGCGCCCTCGAAGGCGTGATGCTCGAGGCGATCGCGGCGGCGGCGGCGGTGCCGGTCGCCGATGTCCGTCGCGCGACGATGGTGACGGGCAGCGTCGCGACGGCCGCTCGCGTCGCGACCAGCGAAGGCTCTGCCGGCCTCGCGCGTTTTTCGATTGCGCTGCAGCGTCCGGTGCAGCCGATGCTCGCGCAGCCCGCCGACGACGTCGCCGGCGCGCTCGCCAGGCTCGGCACCGCGGCGGTCGAGTGGAAGGTCGACGGCGCGCGCATCCAGGTCCACAAGACAGGCGGCGACATCCGCGTCTACACGCGCGCGCTCAACGACGTCACCGCGTCGGTTCCGGAGATCGTCGAGTCGCTGCGCGCGGCTCGCGCCGACCAGCTGAT
>DATJIM010000049.1:0-14592 GCA_035493195.1 Caldimonas sp. | reverse complement strand
GATCCGCGAAGAGATCGCGAAGGTCGAGCGCGGCGACTGGCCGCGCGACGACAACCCGCTGAAGGGCGCGCCGCACACCGCTGCGTCGCTGCTCGCCACCGAGTGGCCGCACGCGTACACGCGCGAGGAGGCGGCGTACCCCAACGCGGCGTTGCGCCACGACAAGTACTGGTCGCCGGTGGGACGCGTCGACAACGTCTGGGGCGATCGCAACCTGTCGTGCTCTTGCCCGCCGTTGTCTAGCTACGAAGACTGACCTTTCGGCGAGCGGAGCGCGGGCATCGCGGCGGCGTAGCGTCCGCGGCGACGCGCCCGATCGACCGAGCCGCGACTGAGTCAGTCCTTCGAGGCCGGCATGTTCGCCGGCATGGCGCCACCGAGCGAGGGGCCCGGCTGCTCGCGCGCCGCGGCAACGCGCCGGTCGCGCACGAGATAGCTGTAGAGCACCGGAACGACGACGAGCGTCAGCAACGTCGACGTGATGACGCCGCCGATGATCGCGCGGCCCATCGGCGCCTGCAGCTCGCCGCCTTCGTCGAGCGCGAGCGCGAGCGGCAGCATGCCGAAGATCATCGCGGCGGTCGTCATGATGATCGGTCGCATGCGGACAAGGCCGGCCTGCAATAGCGCCTCTGGAACGGACAGGCCGGCGCGCCGGCCGTGGTTGGCGAAGTCGACGAGCAGGATCGCGTTCTTGGTGACGAGGCCCATCAGCATGACGAGGCCGATCATCGAGAAGAGGTTGAGCGTCGAGCGCGTGACGAGAAGCGCGAGCATCACGCCGATCAGCGCGAGCGGCAGCGACGCCATGATCGCGAGCGGCTGCACAAAGCTCGAGAACTGCGATGCCAGCACGATGTAGATGAAGATCACCGCCGCGCCTATCGCGAACAGGACGCCGGTGAAGGCCTCCTGCTGGTCCTTGGTCTGGCCGCCGATGTCGAAGCGATAGCCGGGCGGCAGCTGCCACTCCTTGACGATCTTCTGCACGTCGGCGCCGACGTCTCCGCTCGGACGCCCTTCCGTGCCGGCGTAGATCGCCTGGCGGCGCTGCAGATCCTGGCGCTTGATGACGACCGGATTGGTCACGGGCACGATCTCGGCGACGCTCGCAAGTGCGATCGGCGTGCCGTCCTTCGCGTACGCGACCGGCAGCTCGTTCAGCTGGGCGACGTTCTCGCGGGACGTCTGCGGCAGCCGCAGCTCGACGTCGACCTGCTCGCCGTCGGGCGACGTCCAGTACGTCGCGACGTCGCCGTTGACGAAGGTGCGCAGGCTCGACGCGAGCTGCATCGTGGTCAAGCCGAGCTCGCGCGCCGCGTCCTGCTTCAGACGCACCGCGTACGCCGGAATGCCGGGCAGCACCGACGTCGTCAGGTCGGCGATGCCGGGCACCTTCGCGACGCGGTCGCGGAAGCGCAGCACCTCGCGTTCGAGGACGTCGGGGTCGGGCCCGAGGAGGGCGACGTAGATCTGCTGGTTGAGCGTCACCTCGATCCCGGGAATCGGCTTCAGCGCAGCCCGGATCGACTTCTCGACCTCTTTCTGGCTGCGCTTGCGCTCGTGCGGCTTGACGAGCTGGACCGAGAGCGTCGCCGAGTTGCGCAGGCCGCTGCCGGTGTCGCCGATCGAGGTCGAGATCATCCGGACCTCGGGCATCGGCCGGATCGCGTCCTCGACCTGGAGCAGCTTGTCGCTGCCGCGCTTCAGGCTCGTGCCGACCGGCAGCGTGACGTTGAGGCGGATGTAGCTGTCGTCGCTCTCCGGGATGAACTCGGTGCCGACGAGCGGCGCGATGGCGATCGCGACGACGAAGCTGGCGACGCCGGTGAGGACGACGACCGCACGCGGCGTGATCGTCGCCAAGCGCCAGCGCCGCGGCGCGGCCGTGTCGCGCGTGCCGTCGGTGCCGAAGGGGTGACCGTAGGCGGGCAGCGGCGGAACGAGGACGCGCCAGCGACGCGGCGAGAAGATCCAGTGGATCAGCCGCTCGTAGACGTCGTGGAGGACGTCGAGCAGCCGATCGGTGGCGCGCATCAGCTGGCCGATGACGGGCACGCGCAGCAGCGGGCTGCCGGGCGGATCGCGCCAGATGCTCGAAAGCATCGGATCGAGCGTGAAGCTGACGAACAGCGAGACGAGGACCGCGACGGCCACCGTGATGCCGAACGGGTAGAAGAACTTGCCGACGATCCCCTTCATGAACGCGACCGGCACGAACACGGCGCAGATCGCGAACGTCGTCGCCATCACCGCCAGGCCGATCTCGTCGGTCGCCTCCTGCGCCGCCTCGCGGTGGCCGCGGCCGAGGTGGACGTGGCGAACGATGTTCTCGCGCACCACGATGGCGTCGTCGATCAGCAGGCCGATGCACAGCGAGAGCGCCATCATCGTCATGAAGTTGATCGTGAAGCCGAACAGGTAGACCGCGATGAACGACGAGATCACCGCGATCGGCAGCGTCAGCCCGGTGATGATCGTGCTGCGCCAGCTGTGCAGGAAGAGAAAGACGATCGCGATCGTCAGCAGCGCGCCCTCGATCAGGGTCGCCTTCACTCCCGAGAGCGAGCGCGCCACCCAGTCGCTGTCGGCATAGACGAGGCGCAGCTCGACCCCCGGCGGCAAGGTCTTGCGCAGCTCGTCGGCAGCGGCCTTGATCGCCTCGCCGGTCTCGACGATGTTCGCGTCCTGCTGCTTGTAGACCTGGAACGAGATCGAAGGCACGCCGTCGTCGCGCGAGATCGAGTCGGCCTCGCGCTCGCGCTCGACGAGCGTGCCGAGGTCGGCGAGGCGGACGACCGCGTTGTTGCGCGAAGCGACGACGATCTCGGCGAACGCCTTGGGATCCTTGATCTTGCCTTCGACGCGGACGATCGCGTCTTCCTTGATGCCGGTCAGCAGGCCTACCGGCACGTCGGCATTGGCGCGCTGCAGCGCCGTCGAGACGTCGGCCGGCGTGATCTGCATCGCGCGCAGCCGCTGCGGGTCGAGGTCGATTCGCACCTGGCGCACCGTCATGCCGCCGACGTCGACGCGCGCGACGCCGGGCGAGCGTTCGAGGCGCTTGCGAACGACCTGGTCGGCGAGCAGCGACAGCTCGCGGGCGCTCCGCTCGCTGCCGAGGAGCGAGAGGTAGACCGTCGGCTGCGCGTTGTCGCCGTCGAAGCGCGAGATGAACGGCTGCTTGGCGTCGCGCGGGAAGTTCGGCTGCACGGCGGCGACCTTGTCGCGAACGTCCTGCACGGCGCGGTTCATGTCGGCCGAGAGCTGGAACTCGACGACCGTCTCGCTCCGCCCCTCGAGGCTGTTCGAGCGAATCATCTTGACGCCCGCGATGCCGTTCAGCGAGAGCTCGATCGGTCGCGTCAGCTCGGTTTCGGTCGCGTCCGGAGAAGCGCCCGGGTAGGCGACGCTGACGAAGACGATCGGCGGCGTGATGTCGGGAAGCCGCTCGACGCGCAGCTGGCTGTACGAAAAGATGCCGAGCACGCACAGCGCCGCCATCACCATCGTCGCGAAGACGGGGTTGGCGATCGAGACGCGCGTGAACCACATCGTCGGAAAACCTCGCCCGCGCGCGGCTACGAGCGCGGCACCGGCGCCGCCGACGCCGACGCCGAGGGCGACGGCGAGGTCGAGCCCAGCGCCGGCGACGACGTCGCGTCGGCGCCGCCGCGGCGCGGCACGACCTTCGCGGGCGCGCCTTCCTTCAGGTTGTCGAAGCGCATCGCGAGGATCTGCATGTCGTCGGCGAGCCCCTTGACGATCTCGACCCGGCCCGACGCCAGGTCGCGCCGTCCGGTGACGACGATGCGACGAACGAGCGCGCCCTTCTCGATCGTCCAGACGTAGTCCTGCCCCGACGCCTGGCCGACCGAGGCGAGCGGAACCGTCGTCCGCTCGGTCGCGTCGGGGATCGACACCCGCGCCTGCGCGTACTGGCCGGCGCGGAAGCGCTCGCCGTGGTTGTCGAGGACGACGACGACGCCGATCGCGCGCGTCCCGGCCTCGGCGGCGGGAGCGATGCGGTCGATGCGGCCGCTGACGTCGTCGTTGGTGCCCTCGATCCGCATCGTCGCCGCCTGTCCGGGCGCGAGCAGCGAAACCTCGTGCGTGCCGACGGTGCCGGCGAGCTCGAGGGTCGACAGATCGACGATCGTCACGACCGGCTGCTCGGCGCTCACCTTCTCGCCGGGAACGACGTGGCGCTTGCCGACGATCCCCGAGATCGGCGCGGCGAGCGCCGCCTCGCGCAGGCCGACGTTCGACATCGCGAGCTGCGCCTGCGCCGACTTCAGCTGCGCCTTGGCCGCGTCGAGCCGCGCCTGCGATGTCTGCAGCGCGGTCGGCGAGATGAAGTTCTGCGCCGCGAGGCCGACGTTCGCGGTGTGCTGGCGCTGCGCCTCGGCGAGCGATGCCTGCGCCGATTCGACGAGCGCGGCGCGATCGGCGGCACGGCTCTGCAGGTCGGTGAGGTCGATCGCGCCGATCACCTGACCTGCCTTGACGCGGCTGCCTTCGGCGACGTTGAGCGAGAGGAGCGATCCGGCCGCCTTGGCGCGGACGATGGCGGTGCGCGGTGCGACGAGCGGGCCCGAGAACTCGATCGTCACCGGCAGGCGGGCACGCACCGGCTTCGCCACTTCGGCGGCGACGAACTCGAGCGGCACCGGAGCCTTGTCCTTGTCCTTGTCGCCGCCGCGGAAGAGCGACGTCTTCGAGAGCGCCACCGCAGTGACGGCGAGCACCGCCGCGCCGGCGACTCCCAGCCAGATCCGACGCCTCGTCTTGTGGACCGGCGCTGTTCTGCTTTGTTGCATGGCCCGAAGTGTAGGACCCCGCCTACCCGGGTCCCGATCGCGATGCGACGGACTGCCGATTGCGGGGGGCGAGCCGTCGTCGCCGGCGACGGGCTGCGACGCTTCAGCGGATCGCGTCGGCGTCGCGTCGCAGCGCCTGGCGGCAGCACCAGGCGGCGACCAGCGCGACGATCGCGGCAGCCCAGAACACCGAGGCGAACCCGTACGCCTGGCTCAGCGCGCCCCCGCCGATGCCGCCGATCACGCCGGAGACGCCGTAACCGAGCACGGCGTAGAGCGCTTGGCCACGGCCGCGCAGGCGGCCCGGGAAGTGGCGCGTGATGACCGAGATGCACGCCGAGTGCTGGGCGGCGAACGTGATCGCGTGGAGGCACTGCGCCGCGACGAGGACGGCGAGCGACCCCGCGAACGCCGCGATCATCGCGAACCGGAGTGCCGACGCGAGCGCGGCAACGACGAGCCACGCGTGCATCGGCCAGCGCGGCAGCCAGCGGCCCTGGAACCAGAACCACGCGACCTCGGCGGCGACGCCGATCGTCCACAGCACGCCGATGTCGCCCTTGGCGAAGCCGAGCGACGCCAGGTAGAGCGAGTAGAACGCGTACAGGCTGGTGTGCGCGAGGACCGTGAGAAAGACGCCGGCGAAGAACCACGCGACCGCGGGCTGCCGCAGCACCGCGAGCGTCGCCGCGCCCGGGGCGGGGTCGTGCGTCGCTTCCTTCGCGAGCGGCAGGCGCCAGGCGGCGACGAGCAGGATCGCGAGCAGCGCCGTGGCGAGCGCCGGGAACCGTGCAAGGCCGACCGTCTGCAGCAGAAAGCCGCTGGCGCTGACGGCGACGATGAACCCGAACGAGCCCCACATGCGCACCCTGCCGTAGCGGACGACGTCGAGTGCGCCCCCGCGCGAAACGCGCTCGGCGAGCAGTGCCTCGCTGATCGGCAGCACTCCCGCGGTCGCGACGAAGAGCGCGAGCGTCACCGCCGCGACCCAGAGGTAGCCGTAGGGGACGAAGAAGCCGGTCGAGGCGACCAGCGACGCGGCGGACGCGATCCGCAACAGCCGCTCGCGCCGACGCGTGTGGTCCGCGAGCCAGCCCCACGCGTAGGGGCTGAAGATGCGCGTCGCGCTCTGCAGCGCCGTCAGCACGCCGATCGCGAACGTCGAGTAGCCGAGGCTCTGGAACCAGAGCGGCGCGTAGGTGCTGAACAGTCCGGCGTAGCCGAAGTACGCGAACGAGACCGTGGCGAACGGAACGACCGTCGGCGGGCGCACGCGACGTTCTCGCCGATCAGGCGGCGCTGGCGGGAGCGCTTGTCATACCCGCGTGTCCCAGGGCTGCGAGAGGCGAACGGCGCCGTTGATGATCCCGACCATCGAGTACGTCTGCGGGAAGTTGCCCCACAGCTCGCCGCTCGCGACGTGCAGGTCCTCCGACAGCAGGCCGACGTGGTTGCGCCGCGCGAGCAGCGCCGCGAAGATGTCGCGCGCTTCTTCGACGCGTCCGACCCGGGCGAGCGCGTCGATGCGCCAGAACGAGCAGACGTTGAACGCCGTCTCGGGCTTGCCGAAGTCGTCGGAGGCCTCGTAGCGACGCATGAACGGTCCGTCGCAGAGCACCGACTCGAGCGCATCGATCGTCTGCACGAAGCGAGGATCCCGCGGCTCGATGAAGCCGACCTCGGCCATCAGCAGGACGCCCGCGTCGAGGTCGTCGCCGCCGAAGCTCTCGGCGAACGCGCGCCGCTTCTCGCTCCACGCGTGCGCAAGGATCGTGCCGCGGATGCGGTCGGCGCGATCGCGCCAGAAGCCGATCCGCTCGGCGCGTCCGACGACGGCCGCGATCTTCGCCAGCCGGTCGCACGCCGCCCAGCACATCAGTGCCGACGAGGTGTGGACGCGCGCGCGCGTTCGCAGCTCCCACATGCCCGCGTCGGGCTGGTCGTGCACGCGCCACGCCTGCTCGCCGATGCGCTCGAGCTCGGCGAAATCGCGCGCGTCGGCGCGGCGAAACAGGCGATGGTCGAAGAACGACTGCGCCGCGCCGAGCACGATGTTGCCGTAGACGTCGTGCTGGACGTGCTCGAACGCCTGGTTGCCGACGCGCACCGGGCCCATGCCGCGGTAGCCGGAGAGCCACGGCACGATGCGCTCGGTGAGCGTCTGTTCGAGGCCGATGCCGAAGAGCGGCTGGACGTGGCCGCCCGCGGCGCTGCGAACGACGTCGTTGAGCCAGCGGAGGTAGTCCTCCATCGTGCCGACTTCGGAAAGGCTGTTCAGGGCGCGCACCACGAAGAAGGCGTCGCGCAGCCAGCAGTGGCGGTAGTCCCAGTTGCGCTGGCTGTCCGGCGCCTCGGGGATGCTCGTCGTCATCGCGGCGACGATCGCGCCCGTCTCCTCGAACTGGCACAGCTTCAGCGTGATCGCGGCGCGGATGACCGCGTCCTGCCACTCGAGCGGCAGCGCCAGCCGCCGCGTCCAGTGCCGCCAGTAGCGCGCGGTCTGCTCCTCGAAGTCGCGCGCGGTCTCCTCGATTCCGCCCGAGAGCGTCTCGTCGGGTCCGAGCATCAGGCTGACGGGCCCGTACAGCGACGTCCAGGTCGAATCGAGCAGGTAGGTGAGCGGCGCGTCGGTGTTGAGGCGCAGCGTCCCCGAGGGCAGGACGAAGCGCAGGTGATTGCTGCCGCGCGTGACCTCGGGCACCACCGAGCCCCACTCGCCGCGCGGCCGCACGACGAAGCGCACCCGCGGGTGTCCGACCAGCGGCCGAACGCGACGGACCAGCTGCGCCGGGCGGAACGGTCGGTCGCGGGTGAAGAAGCGCGGGCAGAAGTCGACGATCTCGATGCCCTCGCCGGCGCCGTCGTAGAGGCGCGTCCGCAGGATCGCGGTGCCGGCGTCGTACGCCTGCTCGGAGCGCGCGAAGCCCTCGAGCTCGACGCGCAGGACGCCGTCGTCGGCCAGGCCGTTGCTGCTGTCGAGCAGGGAGTGGAAGATCGGGTCGCCGTCGAACCTCGGCATGCAGCACCAGACGATCGCGCCGCGCGCGTCGACGAGCGCGCTGATCGCGCAGTTGCCGATCAAGCCGAGGTTCAGGCTCGCAGGTTCCGAGGTCATGGGGCAGTGGTCGGTCGGCTTCGGGAACAATGGTTCGTTCGGTCGAGTGCGGCGGAGCGAAGGGCTCGGCGGCACCGACCCACTCGGAATTGTCCCGGATGGAACGTCTGTTCACGCCACGGGGCGAGGCGGCGCTCGAGGCGGTGATGCGGCTCGACCCCGTGCTCGCCTTCGATTTCGACGGCACCCTCGCGCCGATCGTCGATCATCCCGACGACGCGCGCGTGCCTGCCGAGATCGCGCAATGCCTCGCCGAGCTCGCCGAGCGCCACGCGGTCGCGATCATCTCCGGCCGCAGCGTCGGCGACGTGCGCGCGCGCCTCGGCTTCGCGCCCCGCTTCGTGATCGGCAACCACGGCGCCGAGGACGATTCCGGGCGACTGCCCGAGGTCGCCCGCAGCGCGCTCGATGCGCTGCGCGCTCGCATCGGCGCCGCCGCCCCTGCCCTCGTCGGCGCCGGCGTGACGGTCGAAGACAAGACATATTCGCTCGCCCTGCACTACCGGCGCGCCGCCGATGCCGCGCTCGCTCGCGTCACGATCGCCGCGCTGCTCGACCAGTTGCCGCGCGGGCTCGAGAGCTTCGGCGGCAAGTTCGTCGTCAACGTCGTCGCCGCGGGCCTGCCCGACAAGGGCGATGCGTTGACTGCGATCGTCCGCCGCTGCGGCGCCGACGCCGCCTGCTTCGTCGGCGACGATGTCAACGACGAGGCCGTGTTCCGCCGTGCCTCGGCTCGTTGGCTGACGATCAGGATCGGCGGTGACGCGCCCGGGTCGCAGGCGATGTTCTTCCTCGACGACATCGCCGAGCTCGTCCTCGTGCTGCGCCGCATGCGCTCGCTGTCGTCGCGCGTCTGAGGCGCGCGGCACGCGGGCGCTCAAGGCGAGCGGTGCCGTAGCACGCGCGCCTCGATCCGCTGGCGCTGGCGCAGGCTGGCGGCGTCGGTCAGCATCCGACCGGCCCAGCGATAGACGTTCGACTCGCGCACCGTCCCGCGCAGGCTCGCCATCCGCTCGCGCTGCTCGGCCGGAGGCATCGTCAGCGCATGGTGCAGCGCGTCGGCGCACTCCTCGACGTGGTATGGGTTGACGATCAGCGCCTCGGTCAACTCGCGCGCCGCGCCCGCGAAGCGGCTCAGGATCAGCACCCCCTGCTCGTCGTCGCGGGTCGCGACGAACTCCTTCGACACCAGGTTCATGCCGTCGTGCAGGCTGGTCACGAGGCAGACGTCGGCAGCACGGTAGAACTGGATCAGGACATCGTGCTCGTGGTGCTGCGCGCGCAGCACGACGGCCGGCGGCCCGCGACCGGCGAAGCGCTCGTTGATGCGCCGGCACACGGCCTCGATCCGCTCCTGGAACAGGCGATATTCCTCGAGCGAACTGCGCGTCGGCGCAGCGATCTGGACGAACGTGAACTTGCCGACCCATCGCGGATGCTTCTCGAGCATGCGCTCGACCGCGTGCAGCCGCTCGAGAATTCCTTTCGTGTAGTCGAAACGATCGACACCGAGGGCGAGGCGCTGCCCGGGAGGCAGAGCGCACTCGGCGAAGACCCGCTCGCGACAGCGCTCGACCGACGGCCAGTTCGCCTCGATCTCGGGCAGCGGCCACTCGATCGAGATCGGGTAGCTCTCGACGAGCGTTTCCGAGTCGCGATACGAGATCGTCGAGTGCTCGTGCTCGATCCTCGCCTCGAGATAGCGATCGACGGTCTCGAGGAAGTTCTTGCAGTGGTAACGCGTGTGAAAGCCGAGGATCGTGCTGCCGAGCAGCCCTTCCAGCAATTCGCGCCGCCACGGGCAGATGCCGAAGGACTCGGGGTTCGGCCACGGGATGTGCCAGAACGTCAGCACGGTGGCCGCGGGCAGCCGCGAACGCACCATCGACGGCAGCAGCGCGAAGTGATAGTCCTGGACCAGCACGATCGGGTCGTCGCTGCGCGCCTCGGCGACGACCGCGTCGGCGAAGCGCTGGTTCACCTCGCGATACGCCTTCCAGTCCGATTCGCGGAAGACCGGGCGCACGTGGGCGACGTGACACAGCGGCCACAGGCCCTCGTTGGCAAAGCCGTAGTAGTAGCCCTGCTCCTCCTCGGCGGACAGCCAGATCCGGCGCAGCACGTAGTCGTGCTCCCCCGGCGGCACGCGAATCCGGTCGTGCGCGTCGACTGCGGTGCGGTCCGCGCTGCCGCTGCCGTGTGCGATCCACGTCCCCGAGCAGGCACGCATCACCGGCTCGACCGCCGTGACCAGCCCGCTCGCCGGCCGGCGGATGACGACGCCGCCGTCGGCGCCGACGTCGTGGATGTACGGCTCGCGGTTGGAGACGACGATGACTTCGTCGCCGCGCAGCTGGGTGGCGAGCAAGGAGCGCAAGCGGGTCGCGTCCCATGCTGCCTCCGGGCCGAGCGAGCGCCGATACTCGTCCTCGAGATCACGCAGCCGCAGGCGCAAGTCGGCGGCGAACGGCGCGAGCTCGCCGCTCGGCGCGATCGGCAGGATCAGGCCGTCGCCGCGAAGCAGCGCCCGCGCGCCGGATACCCAGCCGCGCCAGCTGAGCTGGGCGACGACGACGGTGATGAGCGCGATGACGGCGCCGAGCACGGCGATCAGCGCAACCAGGTATTTCGTGGTGTCCTCGCTCCGCTTGGCGATGAAGCTGACGTCCTGGACGAGGACGAGATCGGCGATCGGGCCGTTCTCACCGACCACCGCGTGCATGCCGACGTGCACCGGGCCGCCCGCCACGCGCACCACCGGCGAGGATGAATGCGCGACTTCGCGCGCCTCCTTGCAGCCGAGCGACATGGGGTAGCCGTCGGTGTGGCGCAGCAGCGCGTCGCCGCGCGTGCACAGCCCGATGGCGATCAGGCGCTCGTCGGTGACGGCGCGGTTGAAGAGGGTCATCAGGCGCCGCCCTTCGGGATCGGCGATCGCCTCGCTGATCGAGTCGGACAACGCGTTGGCGACCAGCTCGCCGCGCATGTTGAGGTCGCGCGAGAACCAGCGCAGCGTCAGGCGATCCATGATCGGCAGCGCGAGGTACGCAGCGACGCCCAGCGTGAGCAGGAGCGGGATCAGGAAGCGCAGCTGGAGGCGGATGGTGTTCATTGCACGGCGATGGCGCGCTGCGCGGCATCACCCTCGGGGCGCCGGGGCATCCTACAGTTGTTCGGATGCCTCGACGGCGGCGCGGCCGCGCGCAGCGGCCGCTGCTAGGGCGCGCGGGCCGCGATCGGCGGCGGCCTGACCGCGACGTCCGCGCACTGCGCACGATGGCGCAGCACGTGGTCCATCACGACCAGCGCGAGCATCGCTTCGGCGATCGGCGTCGCGCGAATGCCGACGCACGGGTCGTGGCGGCCGAACGTCTCGACCGTCGTCGGCTTGCCGGCACGGTCGATCGAACGGCGCGGCGTGCGGATCGAGCTCGTCGGCTTGATCGCGAGCGAAACGGTGATGTCCTGGCCGGTCGAGATGCCGCCGAGCACGCCGCCGGCGTTGTTGCTCGCGAACCCCTCGGGCGTCAGCTCGTCGCCGTGCGTCGAGCCGCGCTGCGCGATCGCGGCGAAGCCGGCGCCGATCTCGACGCCCTTGACGGCGTTGATGCCCATCATGGCGTGGGCGATGTCGGCGTCGAGCTTGTCGTAGAGCGGCTCGCCGAGGCCGACCGGCACGCCGCGCGCGACGACGTCGACGCGCGCACCGCAGCTGTCGCCCTGCTTCCTCAGCTCGTCGACGTAGGACTCGATGCGCGCGATGTCGCTGGCGTTGGCGGCGAAGAACGGGTTCTGGCCGACGTGCTCCCAGCTCTCGAACGGAATCGCGATGTCGCCGATCGCCGTCAGGTGGCCGGCGAAGGTCGTCCCGCAGTGCTCGCGCAGCCACTTCTTGGCGATCGCCGCGGCGCCGACCGCAGGCGCCGTCAGTCGTGCCGACGCGCGACCGCCGCCGCGCGGGTCGCGCAGGCCGTACTTGTGGTGGTACGTATAGTCGGCGTGGCCGGGCCGGAACGTGTCGAGCAGGTTCGCGTAATCCTTGCTGCGCTGGTCGGTGTTGCGGATCAGGAGCGCGATCGGCGTGCCCGTCGTCCTGCCCTCGAAGACACCCGACAGGATCTCGACCTTGTCTTCTTCCTTGCGCTGCGTGACGTGGCGCGACGTTCCGGGCCGGCGGCGGTCGAGGTCGGGCTGGATGTCGGCCTCGGAGAGCTCGAGCCCCGGCGGACAGCCGTCGACGACGCAGCCGATCGCCGGGCCGTGGCTTTCGCCGAAGGTGGTGACACAGAAGAGCGTGCCGAGCGTGCTCCCTGACATTCGCGCTGCGGGACCTTCTCAGTTCGCCGACGACGACGGCTGCTCGTCGCGGCTGTCGACCGGCCAGTCGCGGATGTACGCCTTTAGCATCCGGTTCTCGAAGTCCTGGCTGTCGACGACCGCCTTGGCGACGTCGTAGAACGAGACCACGCCCATCAGCGTCTTGTCGGCGAGCACCGGCATGTAGCGTGCGTGGCGACCGAGCATCATCCGGCGGACGTCGTCGAGCTCGGTCTGCGGCGAGCAGACGAGCGGCGAGGCGTCCAGGACGTCGCGCACGCGGGTGTTGCCGAGCGTGCCGCCGTTGTTGACGACCGCCTGGATCACCTCGCGAAACGTCAGCATGCCGGCGAGCTCGCCGCCGTTCATGACGACGAGCGAGCCGATGTCGTGCTGCGACATGACGTTGAGCGCCGACGAAAGAGGCTCGTCGGGAGCGACGGTGAACAGGGTGCCGCCCTTGACCCGCAAGATGTCGCTGACTTTCATGGTCTTCTCCGCTGTGAGCTGTCGAAGACAGACGGTCCTGCGCCGGGCCGCCTGAGGCGTTGGGCGAACCATATTAGCCCACAATCGTCGATCGCAGACGACCTCTCGCGCCATGGCAGGCTCCGCCAATCCAGGCTTCGACACCCTCGCCGTCCACGCCGGCGCGGCCCCCGACCCGGCGACCGGCGCGCGCGCGGTGCCGATCCACCTCACGACCTCGTTCGTCTTCGAGTCGAGCGAGCACGCGGCGTCGCTCTTCAACATGGAGCGGTCGGGACACGTCTACAGCCGGATCTCGAACCCGACCAACGCCGTCCTCGAGGAGCGCGTCGCCGCGCTCGAGGGCGGCAGCGGCGCGATCGCGACGGCGAGCGGACAGGCGGCGCTGCACCTCGCGATCGCGACGATCGCCGGTGCCGGTGCGCACGTCGTCGCATCGAGCGCGCTCTACGGTGGCTCGCACAACCTGCTCGCGTACACGCTGCCGCGCTTCGGTATCACGACGACGTTCGTCCGCCCTGGCGACCTCGACGGCTGGCGCGCCGCGATCCGGCCGGAGACGCGGCTGCTGTTCGGCGAGACGCTCGGCAACCCGGGCCTCGACGTCCTCGACATTCCCGCAGTCGCGCAGCTCGCGCACGAGCAGCACCTGCCGCTGCTCGTCGACTCGACGTTCACGACGCCTTGGCTGCTGCGCCCGTTCGACCACGGCGCCGACCTGCTCTACCACTCGGCGACCAAGTTCCTGTCGGGGCACGGCACGGTGATCGGCGGTGTCCTCGTCGACAGCGGCAACTTCGACTGGGACCGCGCCAACACCGCGAGCGGCCGCTTCGCCGAGCTGACCGCACCGTACGAGGGCTTCCACGGCATGGTCTTCAGCGAGGAAAGCACGGTCGGCGCGTTCCTGCTGCGTGCGCGTCGCGAAGGGCTGCGCGACTTCGGGGCGAGCATGAACCCGATGGCCGCCTGGCTCGTGCTGCAAGGTCTCGAGACGCTGCCGCTGAGGATGGCGCGCCACGTCGAGAGCACGCGGAAGGTCGTCGCCTTCCTCGCCGGCCACGCGATGGTCACGAGCGTCGCCTATCCCGAGCTCGAGACGCACCCCGACCACGCGCTCGCGAGGCGCCTCCTGCCGCGCGGCTGCGGCGCCGTCTTCAGCTTCGACCTCAAGGGCTCGCGCGAGCACGGCCGCGCCTTCATCGAGGCGCTCCGGATCTTCTCGCACCTCGCCAACGTCGGCGACTGCCGCTCGCTCGTCATCCACCCGGCGTCGACGACGCACTTCCGGATGGACGACGCCGCGCTCGCGAGCGCCGGCATCGGCCCGGCGACGGTGCGCCTCTCGATCGGCCTCGAGGACGCCGACGACCTCATCGACGACCTCAAGCGCGCGCTCAAGGCTGCGGCGGCGCTGCGATGAAGCTCGCGGTCGACTGCGCGGGCAAGAGCCGCGACGCCTACGCGTACACCGGCGGCAAGGCGTTCGACGCGCAGTTGCCGTGCGTCGTCCTGCTGCACGGCGCGCTCCACGACCACAGCAGCTGGACGCTCGCCGCGCGCTGGTTCGCGCACCACGGCCACGCCGTCCTCGCGCCCGACCTGCCGGGCCACGGCAGGAGCGCGGGCGCGCCGCTCGCGAGCGTCGAGGCGCTTGCCGACTGGCTGCTCGCGCTGCTCGACGCCGCCGGCGTCGGCGCCGCCGCGCTCGTCGGCCACAGCATGGGCTCGCTGATCGCGCTCGAGGCGGCCGCGCGGGTGACCTGCCCGGCGACGCGGGTGCTCGGCGCCCGCGACCAGATGACCTGGCCGAAGCACGCCTCGGCGCTCGCCGAGGCGCTGCGGGCCCGG
>DATJIM010000048.1:0-43735 GCA_035493195.1 Caldimonas sp. | reverse complement strand
AACCGATCATGTCCGCCCTCGTCCGCCGCCGCACCGCCCTCGCCCTCGCCGTTGCCGCATGCGCACCGGCCGCCTGGTCGCAATCGTCTTCGGAGACGACGCTCGCGCAGATCAAGCAGCGCGGAACGCTCCGCGTCGGCGTCACGCAGGCGCCGCCGTGGTTCTCGAAGGACCTGAAGTCGGGCGACTGGTCGAGCGGCGTCGGCGTCTCGCTCGGCAAGCAGATGGCCGCCGACCTCGGCGTCAAGTTCGAGCCGGTCGAGGTGACGTGGGGCACGGCGATCGCCGCGCTGCAAGGCAACAAGATCGACATGATGTCGATGATGGATGCGACGCCCGAGCGCGCGCAGGCGGTCGACTTCCCGAAGACACCGCTCCTGTATTACTCGCTCGCCGTGCTGGCGCGCGACGACCTGCCGGTGCAGGCGTGGGCCGATCTCGACAAGCCGGCCGTGCGCATCGCCGTGCCGCAGGCGAGCAGCATGGACAAGTTCCTCACCGAGAACGTCGCCAAGGCGCAGATCTCGCGCTTCCCCGACAACGCCGCGGCGATCGCGGCCTACCAGGCCGGACGCACCGACGCGGTGTGCCTGTTCCACCCGCCGCTGCTCGCGGCGCGGCAGAAGCTCGGCGCCGGAAAGATCGTCGTGCCGACGCCGGCGCAGTCGCAGGCGTCGAGCGTCGCCGTCCGCAAGGAGGCCGACAAGTCCTTCGTCGAGTGGGTCGACAAGGAGATCGGCAAGTTCTACGCGAACGGCCAGACGCAGAAGTGGTACGAGGAGTTCCTGGTCGGCTTCGGCCTCGATCCCAAGGCGTCGCCGCCGGTGATGAAGGAGCTGCTCGGCAAGTCGTAGCCGGCCGGCGCGCTCGCACTCGTTCGGTCGGTCACGCCGATGCACGTCTGGAACTTCGCCCCGGTGTGGGCGAACGCGGACCTCCTGGCGCTGGGCCTCCTCAACACGCTGAAGGTCACCGGCGCGGCGCTCGCCTTCGGCGTGCCGCTCGGCCTCGTCCTGGCGCTGATGCGGCTCTCGCCACGGAAGCTGCTGGCGTGGCCCGCGGGCGCGGTGATCGAGGTCTTCCGCACGACGCCGCCGCTGGTCCAGCTGTTCTGGTTCTTCTTCGCGCTGCCGATCCTGATCCGGGTCGAGATGACGCCGTACGTCGCCGCGGTGCTCACCTTCTCGATCCAGTCGGCGGCGTTCTTCGCCGAGGTGTTCCGCGGCGGCATCGTCTCGGTCGAGCGCGGGCAGTGGGAGGCGGGCCGCGCCCTCGGCATGGCGCCGCGCCAGGTGATGCGCCGCGTCGTCCTGCCGCAGGCCGTCAAGCGGATGATCCCCGCCTTCCTCGAGCGCGCGATCGAGCTGATGAAGACGACGACGCTGGTCGCGATCGTCTCCTACGCCGACCTGCTGTTCCAGACCAACGAGGTGGCGCAGAAGACGTTCCGGCCGCTCGAGGTGTTCACCGTGACGGCGCTGATCTACTTCACCGTCATCTTCGCGGCGAGCCAGCTCGTCCACGGGCTCGAGCGGCGCCTCGCCGCCAGCGGCGAAGGGATGGCGCGCTGACGCTTCTGCCATGAACGCGCTCTACCGCTGGAACTTCGCGCCGGTGCTCGACAACCTCGACGTGCTCTGGGCGGGCGCGCTCGGCACGCTGCGCCTGTTCGCGATCTGCGTCGTGCTCGGCTTCGGCTTCGGGCTCGTCGTCGGCCTGGGCCGGCATGCGCGATCGCGCTGGGTGCATCTGCCGGCGACGGCGTTCGTCGAGTTCTTCCGCAACACGCCGGTGCTGGTGCAGATCCTCTGGTTCTATTACGCGCTGCCGATCCTCCTGCCGTTCTCGATCAGCCCGCTCGCGGCGGCGGCGCTCGGCATCTCGCTCAACTCGGCGGCGTTCTCGGCCGAGATCTACCGCGGCGGGATCGAATCGATCGACCGCGGCCAGGCCGAGGCGGCGCGCGCGCTCGGCATGACCGCGGCGCAGGCGATGCGCCGCATCGTCCTGCCGCAGGCGCTGCGGCGCATGGTCCCGGCGCTGACGAACCGCGGCATCGAGATCTTCAAGATGACGACGCTCGCCTCGGCGATCGCCTACGTCGAGCTGCTGCAGCAAGGCAAGCTCCTGGCCTCGCTCAACTTCAACCCGATCGAGACCTACACCGTGATCGGCGTCGTCTTCTTCCTCTGCCTGTTCCCGCTCGTGCAGGTCACTTACGCGCTCGAGCGTCGCCTCGGCCGCGCCGACGCCTGAGGGCGACCACGCCGACGCAGCCGAGCCCGCCGAGCAGCAGCGGCAACGTCGCCGGCTCGGGCACCGCGGCGACGGGGCCGACGTGCAGCGACGTGAGGGCGAAGGCGGCGCCGCCGTCGCCGGCCGCGAAGTTGCCACCGGCCGTCGCGCCGGCCGCGAACCAGTCGATCGCCTGGAGGAGCGAGAGATCGCCGGGCGGCGTCGAGAAGATCCCCGTCGCGGCGCCGAGCGAATCGGTCACGGTCAACGAGATCGAGGTGCCCCCGAGCCCCGGCGGCAGCTCGAGGTCCGTCGAGGACATCGAGTAGATGTTCGCGCCGGTGGCCGCGTTGCGGTACAGGTCGAGTGCCGCGATGTGGTTGAAGCCCGCGAGCCCGGTCGAGAAGCTGCCGCCGCTCGAGAACGTCACGGTCGAGCCGCTCGCCGCTGGGTCGGTCGACGGCGTGGACAGGGTCGCCAACGAGAACGTCGATCCGTTGGTCTGTGTCGTCGGCAGCAGCGCCGAGAGGTCGAACACGAGGCTGCCGACGATCGTGTCGGCGACGCTCGCGCCGGGCACGCCGGCCACCGAGGTCACCGTTCCGGTGAACTGCACCTCGAGCTCCTGCGCGGCGGCACAGGCGCAGGCGAGGGCGGCGACCAGGAAGACGGCGGCCGCACCCCAGCTCGATCGATTTCTCCAGACCATGTTGCGCTCCAAGCGTTGGACCTACTCGATACAGTAAAGCGCAAGATGCCGGCCAATCCCGCCAACCCGTCGTCACGCGACGCCATGTCGACCTCCCCGCTGCTGCGCGTCCGCGGGCTGCACAAGCGCTTCGGCGAGCACGCCGTGCTGCGCGGGATCGACCTCGACGTGCTGCCCGGCGATCGGATCGCGATCCTCGGCGCTTCGGGCTCGGGCAAGAGCACGTTGCTGCGCTGCCTCAACTTCATGGAGCAGCCGAGCGCCGGCGTCGTCGAGCTCGCCGGCAGCGCCATCGGGCGCGACGCCGCCGACAAGCGCGACCCGGGCCGGCGCGCCTACGACGAGACCGAGCTGACGCGCGTCCGCCAGCGCGTCGGCATGGTGTTCCAGCAGTTCAATCTCTTCCCGCACATGACGGCGATCGGCAACGTCATGGAGGGGTTGCGCACGGTGCGCGGCCAGCGCGAAGCCGAGGCGCGCGATCGTGCGCAGCGCGAGCTCGTGCGCGTCGGCCTCGCCGACAAGGCCGCTGCGTACCCCGCGCGCCTCTCAGGCGGCCAGAAGCAGCGCGTCGCGATCGCGCGCGCGCTCGCGATGGACCCCGAGCTGCTGCTCTTCGACGAGCCGACCTCCGCGCTCGACCCCGAGCTCGTCGGCGAAGTGCTGCGCGTCATCCGCGCGCTCGCCGAAGAGGGCCGCACGATGCTGCTGGTGACGCACGAGATCGGCTTCGCCTACCACGTCGCGAGCCGCGTCGTCTTCCTCGCCGACGGCGTCATCCACGAGCAGGGCACGCCGGACGAGGTGCTCAAGCACCCGAGCCAGCCGCGCACTCGGGCGTTCGTCGAGCGGCACCGCGAGTTCGACTTCTGATGGATTGCGTCGCCGACGCGAGGAGATTCCCATGACCGCATCGACCGGCCTCGCACGAGGCGAGAGCGCGCAGGGCTACGTCGCCGACCCGCGCAACGACGGCGTCCTCGTCTACGTCAACGGCGAGTTCGTGCCGCGCGACGAGGCGCGCGTCTCGATCTTCGACAGCGGCTTCGTCCTCGGCGACGGCATCTGGGAGGGCCTCCGCCTCGTGCAGGGCACGATCATCAGCCTCGACGCGCACCTCGACCGGCTCTGGGAGGGCGCGACGTCGATCGCCCTCGACATCGGCCTCACGCGCGACGAGGTCGCGCAGGCGGTGCGCGACACGCTGGCGAAGAACGCGATGACCGACGGCGTGCACGTCCGGCTGATGGTGACGCGCGGCGTCAAGCGCACGGTCAACCAGGACCCGCGCTTCGTGATCGGCAAGGCGACCATCGTCATCGTCGCCGAGTTCAAGACGCCCAAGCCCGAGTCGAAGGCGCGCGGCCTCTCGCTCTTCACCTCGACCTTCCGGACCAGCGCGCCCGACGTCTTCGACCTGCGGCTCAACTCGCACAGCCGGCTCAACCTGATCCAGGCACTGATCCAGGCGATCCACGCCGGCGCCGACGAAGCCTTGATGCTCGACCCGCGCGGCTTCGTCGCGAGCTGCAACTCGACCAACTTCTTCATCGTCCGCGGTCGCGAGCTGTGGACGTCGACGGGCGACTACTCGTTCAAGGGCATCACCCAGCGCAACGTCATCGACGCCTGGCGCGGCGCTGGCGGAGTGGCGCGCGAATGCGACTTCACGCTCGCGCAGGTCTACGCCGCCGACGAGGCGTTCGTCACCGGCACGCTCGGCGGAGTGACGCCGGTGACGAAGGTCGACGGCCGGACGATCGGCAACGGCCAACCGGCTCCGCAGACGGCGCGCGCCGGCGAGCTCTACCTGCAGCTGGTCAACGGCCAGCGCTGACGCGAAGCGCCGCGAGCGGCACCGCGCTCCAAGCGGTGGCGCGCGCTTCGGCTGCGCCGCCGTCGTCGGGCACGACGGTCCAGCGCCAGCCGTCGTCGACGACGCCGAGCGCCTCGGCGGCATCGCGCGAGATCGTGAAGCTCGCGGCGGTGCGAGGCAATGTCGCGCGAACGCGCTCGACGGCGTCGAACGGCGCCCCCGCGACGGCGGTCGTCGCCGTGCCGATCGCACCGACGGCGATGCGGCCGACGTGGAGGACGAGCGCCGTCTGCACCGCGACGCCGAGCTCGTCGCGAAGCGAGGCTGCGAGGCGCTCGGCGTCGGCCGCGATGCGCTCGGCGACGGCGAGAGCGCGCGCGAGTGCCGCGGCGCGACCGTCGTCGGCGCGAAAGAGCAGCAGCCAGCTCGTCGCCGAATGCTTGTGCGCGTCGACGCCAGCGACGCCGGCCGCGGCGTCGACGATCGCGAAGGCGCGGCCGAGCGCGTGGATGGTGTCGTGCGCGGCGGCGTGCGTCGCGGCGCTGCCGGCGTCGATGCGAACGTCGACGAGCACGATCGCGGCGTCGTGGTCTCCCGCGGCCGGCGACGCGTGCCCTGCGACGCGAGACGGCGCGCCCGCGACCGAGACGAGCGGCTCGACGGCGATGTCGCCGGTCGGACGCAGCTGGCACGCGAGACGGACATCGGGGGCGGTCGGCGCGATGCGATCGAGCGCGCCTTGCTCGTCGGTCGCCGGCAGCGGGCAGTGCGACGCGCCATGCACGACGCGGACGCGGCACGTCGTGCAGCGCGCGCGGCCGCCGCACATCGCCGCGTGCGGGATGCCGAAGCTGCGGCTCGCCTCGAGCACCGTCCAGCCACGCGGCACGCTCACGGTGCGCCCCGGATACGCGATCCAGACGACCGAGCGATCTCGGCGCTCGGCCGCGCTTCGCCAGCTGCGGCCGACGATGACGAGCGCGACCAGCCCGAGGTAGACGACGAGCGCGCCTTCGCGCGCTTCGCGCAGTCGCGACTCCTGCGTGCGCGTCGGCGCGGCCGCCGCCGATGGGTACAACGATCGCCGCGCCTCGAGCTCGCGCGCCATGGTGACAAAGCCGACACCGGCGAAGACCGGCAACAGCAGCGCCGCGGCGAAGAACCCGAGCTTCCACCGTTGCAGGCTGCGCCGATGGCCGAATGCGTAGCGCAGGCCGAGGCAGCCGTGGATCCAGCCGGGTGCGAGCAGGCCGAGCGCGAGCCCGGATGTTCCGTTCGCCCAGATCCCGGTGACGACGCGCGAGTATTCGGCCGGCAACGCGAAGCGCTCGAACGCGTAGCGCGTCGCGATGAAGTGGCCGATCAGCGCGAGCGGCATCGTCACGCCGAGGACGATCCGCAGCCCCTGCAGCGGCGGGATGCGCAGCGTCCGCCGGTCGTAGACGGCAAGGAGCGCGAGCGTGACGTGGGTCGCCGCGGCGCCGTACAGCAACAGCGTCCCGGGCGCGCTGTGCCAGAGCAGCACCGTGACGCGCAAGGCGCGCTCGGCGAGGTCGAGCGAGACCAGGCCGAGCGCGTGGCATGTCAGGTGCAGCGTCACGTACGTGAAGAGCACGATCCCGCTCGCCAGCCGCAGGTCGCGGCGCGTTTGCGGAATCCAGCGGCCGAGCGGGCGGAAGATCGCGGCAGGGGTGGCGCTCACCGGCGAGAGCATGCCCGCAATTCCCGGTCTCAGCTTCGATGGCCAGCCGGGGGGCGCGTCACTTCTGCTCCTTGAGATAGGCGATGACGTCGGCGCGCGCCTGCGCGTCGTCGAGCTTGAAGAACATCTTCGTTCCCGGCACGAGCGCGCTCGGGTTGGTGAGCCAGCGGTCGAGCGTCGCTTCGTCCCAGGTCAGCTCGCTCTTCTTCAACGCCGCGGAGTAAGCGTAGTCCGCGACGCTCCCCGCGTGCCTGCCGACGACGCCGCGATGCCTCGGCCCGACGTCGTTGTCCTCGATCGAATGGCACGCGGCGCACGCCTGGTACAGCGTCTTGCCGCGCGCCGCATCGCCGCGCAGCGCGGTCGTCGCGGCGGCGCTCGGCGTCGGCCGCGTCAATGCGGCGATCGACACGGCGACGACGACGGCGGCGGCCGCGGTGCAGCCGACGCTGCGTGCGAAGCGGATGACAGGATGGTTCATGCGATGTCCTCGGGGTTCGTCGAGCACGCTCAAGCGATCGTCGTGTCGGTCAGCCTGAGCGGCCCTTGCGCCGTCGCCACCGAGACCGTCGTCACGCCGAGCATCGAGCGCAGCTGCTCTGCGGGCACCGTGAGCGGTCCGGGGCCTGCGCCCTGGCCGACGGCGGGCTGCGGATACGCCGTCGACCGCGCGGTGTGGAAGGTGACGTTGCCTTCGACCTTCTGCACGATCTGGTGGATGTGCCCGTTCAGGACCGTCACCGAGCCGAACCGGCGCAGCATCGCGAGCACCTGGTCGGCGTCGCCGGTTCCCCAACCCCACGGCTCGTAGATCGTCCACAGCGGCATGTGCGCGAAGACGACGATCGGCGTGCTTGCCGAGCGTGCCTTCAGGTCGGCGGCGAGCCAGGCGATCTGCTCGGCGCCCAGCGTTCCGAGGCCGCCGTCCTTGAAGTCGAGGACGTTGACGAGCGCGACGAAGTGCACTCCGGCGTGGTCGAAGCTGTAGAAGCCCTTGTTGTTCGATGCCCGGCCGAAACGGCCGAAGTACTCTGCGGCGCCGGTGTCGAGCGTGTCGTGCTCGCCGGGTACGGTGTGCATCTCGCTGACGCGCAAGCGCGCGAACAGCTGCTGCGCGTGGTCGAATTCGGCGGCCTTCGACAGGTGCGTGATGTCTCCCGTGTGGATCGCGAGCGCCGGCTGCTCCGGCATCGCGTTGACGACGTCGATCGTCCGCTCGAGCGTGCCGTCGACGTCCGGATTGGCCTCCTTGCGAAAGCCGATGTGGGTGTCGCTGATCTGCACGAAGAGCGGCTTGCCCCCGATGGCGCCGTCGCGCGACGCGGCGAGCGCGAGGTCGATCGGCGTGAACACCCCGCCGGCCAGAGTGAACAGCGTTCCGGCGCTCCCGTATGCGAGGCACCTGAGGGCATCGCGGCGCGACGGCATCGAAGGCGAATCGGACATGTCTGCTCCTGGTCGATGGGATGCCCTTTCTGATCGCGGCGCGGCGACGGATATTCCCGGGCGGCGCGCAAAGCCGAGCGCGCAGCAAGGTCGTGGAATAAATCCGTCGCCGTCCGGGTCGGGCACCGAACGGAGCAGACAAAGCGACGGCCCGCGCCGCCAACGCTGCGCGGGCCGTGTTGCGGGACGCGTCGTGCGTCCCCGCGCAGCGTCAGTGATGCATGTGCATGTCAGCCCTGGAGCTGAAGAAGAGGAAGAAGTTGGAGCCTACCTCGACGGCTCTGCCGGCCGTCTCTGCTGCGTCCATCGCTGCGGCCGAGGTGATCCCGCTGCTCCCGTCCGGCGCCGGCCAATCTTCCTGATGGAGGACGAGCACCGGCCTCACCTGCCACCAGATCGGCCGGGTGTTGATGCGGTCGTTGTCGACGATGTGGCTGTGGTTCGGCGTCGGCACGAACACCGGCGCTGTCGCCGGCTTCGGGATCTTGTCCATCGAGGCGAGCAGGACCGAGAGATCGACCGACGACGCGTGCATGGTGCAGGTCCCGGGCACCGGGTTGTTCGGATCGGGGCACTGCGTCTTCACGACCGGATGGGTTCGCCACGCCTCGGGGACGTGACCGAAGAGCGATATCAGCGCGTTGCCGAGCGCGACGCCGCACAGCTCGCCCGGACGCCCTCCGGCCGGGCACGGCATCGCATCGGTCGGGTCGACGTCGGTCCCGAACATCGGCACGAGGACGTAGAGCTCGGCGGTCTGCTTGAGGTTGCCGCCGCTCGGGTCGTGTCCGGGCTCGGTCAGCACCTGGCAGATCGGCGTCTGCAGCTCGTTGGGGTCGGACTGCGCCGGGATGCCGTTGAAGTCCAGATCCATCGTCGGCTCGGTGACGCAGTCGAAGTTCTGCAGATAGGTGAATGTGATCAGGCGGCCGTTGCCGAAGCCCATGGTCTGGTTCGGCGCGAGCTGCGCTGCGGCGTTGCCGCCGACCATCCCGAACGTCGCGACGGCGAGCGAGACGAAGGCAAGACGACCGCGGCGCGTCTTCTTCGTTGGGGAAGGGTCGAGGTTCGAACCGTTCGCGTGCTTGCCGTTCATGTGGGCTCCTTCAAAGTGGACGACACCGTCCTCGTCAGTGCTCCGCCGAGTCGCTCGTCTTGGCCTCGGGCAGCGATTTCAGATACTCGATCAGGTCGCTCTTCTCGGCTCCGCTCAGGCCGAGGCCTTGCAGGGTGTCGTAGTGGTCGACCACGTCGAGCAGCGTCTTGAAGCGGCCGTCGTGGTAGTAGCGGCCCTTGTTGGCCGCGTCCATGAAGAGCCCGTTCTCGCGCACGAAGATGCCGGCCAGATTCATCGTCTTGTACGTATGGTCGGGAGCGCGATCGGCCTGGAAGCTGTCGACGCCGACCTCGCTCGGCTTGTGCAGGTTCCACCCCGGCTCGGTCCAGAGCGGATCGACGTGGCACGCGTTGCACCTGGCCTTGCCGCTGAAGAGGTCGTCGCCTCGCTTCGCCGCGGCGACGTCGAAGTCGACTCCGGGGCGCGGCGTCGGCGCCGGCAGCGCGAGCTGGTAGAAGTGCAGCGCCGGCAGCTTGGCGCTGACGCGGTCGTCGTCGGGGCTGATGTGCGGCAGGTCGCCGAAGCCGTTGGCCGCGGCGATCGGGAACTGCGCTGCGTTGTTGAGGCGCGGATCGAAGAAGCGACCCTTGCCGTGCATCTCGAGCGTGGCGACGAACGCGTTCCAGTACGGCACGCTGCCCCAGGCGCCGGTCCACGTGTGCTGGTTGAAGCCGGCGAGGCCGAACGCGTTGGGGATCAGCGTCGCGCCCGAGACGTTCGTCGCGGTGACGACGCCATTGGTCACCTGCTGCGGATTGAACGCCTTGCCGTCGAGGAACAGCTCGGCGTCGAACTTGCCCGGCCCCCAGCTCGTGAGGACGGTGCGCACGGTCGCCTGGCTGACACCGAGCAAGGTCGCGACCGCGGACAGGTCGGGCGAAGCGGCGGCGATCTTGCCGACGTCGAGGTCGCGGTTCGCGAAACCGTCGAGCCGCTGGCCGATGCCGAACGCGACCGAGTTGTCGACCGTCGAATGGCAGAGCGAGCACTGGATGCCGACCGACTTCAGCGTTCCGTTCGGATTGAAGAATCCGGTCAGGCCGACGACCGCGTTCGCCTTCAGCAGCGCCAGCGTCGTCGCGGGCGCATCGAGGTCGATCCGGTCGCTGCGGACCGCGCCGAGCAGCCCGCCCTTGGCGAGCGCATCGGCGTCGACCTTCAGGCCGAGCGCGAGCGCGAGCCGGGGACTGACGCCGGCGCCGACGCCGCCGAACTGGCTGCCTTCGATCGCGAGGTGGAGCTTGAGGGTGTCGCCCCAGAAGGTCTCGTCGCCGAAGGTGTCGAAGCGAAATGTCTGGCGGCCCTCGGCGAGCATGTGATCGACGTTGCGCCGCAAGCCCTGGTCGTTGCCGGGACCCTGCGCCATCGCCAGCGTGGCCGCGACGGCGAGAAGTCCGACGGTCGACGCGGCGCAGCCACGTCGAACGAGCGAATGCGGTCGCGGCCGGTCCGCGCATGGTGGGCTCTGGGCATGCATTGCATCTCCGATGGCGTCGGCTCTCCGGGAGGATGAGAGCGCCCATCGGTCAATTCCAGCCGATGCGCAAAGGTTCAATCTCCACGTCGGCGTGAGCAGAACTTCGACGGCGCGCAAGAGGTGCGAACCGGAGCACGGCGTTCGCGGCGGCTGCCCATAATCGATGACGCTCGCGTGTCTCGCGCGCATCCTTCGTCCACCAACGCCGCTCCGCCATGCAAAAGATCCTGTTGGTCCTGGCGATGCTCGTCTCGACGTGCGCCGCGCACGCCGCCGACGACGTCAAGGTGCGCTTCAGCTGGAAGCTCAAGGGCGAGTACGCGCCGTTCTACCTGGCCGAGGAGAGCGGCGGGTACGCGCGGCGCAACCTCGCCGTCCACATGGGCGAGGGCGCAGGCGCGCCGGCCGCGCTCGCGGCGCTGCTGCAAGGGCAGGAGGACCTCGTCGTGCTGCCCGGCATCTTCGCGATCGACGCGATCGAGCGCGGCATGCCGATCGAGCTGATCGCGATCTACCACCCGCAGACGCCGATCGCCGTCGTCGGCCAGCCCGGCAGCGCGCTGCGAACTCCGGCCGACATGCTGGGCAAGAAGATGGCGACCAGCGTCGGCGCGACCGGCGCGACGTACCTGCCGCCGTTCTGCGCGATCAACAAGATCGACTGCAGCAAGATCGTGCAGGTGCAGATGAACTCGAGCGTCGGCCAGGCGGCGTTCCTGCAGGGCCAGCTCGACATGGGCATCCTCTACCTCAACGTCGAGCTGCCGCTCTACGAAGAGAAGACCGGCAAGACGTATCCGGTCCTGCGCCTTTCGGATTGGGGAATGGCGATCCCGGGCCTCGCGATCGTCGCGAGCAAGGCGGGAATCCAGCGCCGCGGCGACGTCTTCCGTCGCGTCCTCGCCGCCAACGACGAGGCGATCGCGGCCGCCGCGAAGAACCCGGACGCGGCGGCGTCCGCGCTCGAGAAGGTGTGGTCGGGTGCGCCGTCGCACGCGGTGATCGAGAAGCAGGTCAGGGTGACGATGGCGGCGATCGTTCCCGACGTCGCTGGCAAGCCGGTCGGCTGGATCGATCCCGCGCGGATCGCGTTCTCGAGAAAGATCCTCCTGCAGGGGCAGGCGACGGCGAGCGCGGCGCCCGACAGCGCGTTCTTCACCAACGACCTGCTGCCGCGGCCCGGGTCGCCGTGAGCGAGCTGCTCGTCACCGACGCGCTCGTCGCCACCTGCGACGACAGCCGCCGGCTCATCGACCGCGGAGCGGTCGCGATCCGCGACGGGCGGATCGTCGCCGTCGGGCCGACCGACGAGCTCGTGCGCGCGCATCCCGACATGCCGCGCCTGCGTGCGCACGGTTCGATGGTCTGTCCGGGCTTCGTCAACGCCCACGCGCACGCCGCGATGAGCGTGCTGCGCGGAACGATCGAGGAGTGGCAGGGCAACGCGGTCTACAACTACTTCGTTCCGATCTCGTATGCCACGTCCGACTCCGAGCGCGGCGTGCTCGCGTTGCTCGCGTGCGTCGAGGCGATCCGCTCGGGCACCACAGCGCTGGTCGACATGGCGCGCTTCATGACCGGCTACAGCGACGCGATCGCGTCGTCGGGCCTGCGCCTGTGGCTCGACGAGCTCTGCGCCGACATCGACACGCGGCGCATCCGCAAGGGCGACTTCTCGGTCGATCCGGCGTTCGGCAACGGCTGTCTCGAGCGCACGCAGGCGCTGATCGAGAAGGTCGCCGGCCGCTACAGCGGGCGCGTGCGCGTCCAGCTCGCGCCGCACGCGACCGACAATTGCTCGCCCGCGATGCTGCGCAGCCTCAAGGACCTGGCCGAGCGGCACGGCCTCACGCGCCACGTCCATCTCGCGCAGAGCGCCGACGAGGTGAAGGCGGTGAAGGCGGCCCACGGGCTCACTCCCGCCGGCTATCTCGATCGGGAAGGCTGGCTCGATCCCGGGCTCGTCGGCGCGCACTGGACGCACTGCAGCGAAGCCGACATCGACCTGCTCGCCGAGCGCGGCGTGCGGATGACGCATTGCCCGGCGAACTCGTCGCGCACCGGGCCGCACCGCGTCCTGATCGGGCGCATTCGCGACGCCGGCGTGAAGATCGCGTTCGGCACCGACGACAAGACGTGCGACATGTTCCATGCGATGAAGATCGGCCAGATCGTCCACCGCGGCGGGCGCGGGCGGGCGAGCGAAGGCGGCGTCGAGCCGCGCCCTCAGGCGATGCTCGACGCCGTCACGCGCGACGCCGCGGCGTCGGTCGGCGCCGCCGACGAGATCGGCAGCATCGAGGCGGGCAAGCGCGCCGATCTCGCGTTCATCGACCTCGGCATGGCGTGCCTTCGCCCGGTGATCCACCCGGTCGGGAATCTCGTCCACTACGGGCACCCGGGAGTCGTCCATTCGGTGATGGTCGACGGCGAGTTCCTGATGCGCGACCGCACCATCGTCTCGCTCGACGAGCCGGCGCTGATGCAGGAAGCGCAGGCGGTGACGCGCCGGGTCTGGGAACGCATGCTCGCCGACAATCCCGACATCCAGCCGCCGGCCGAGGGCTTGCACTGGTACGACGTCTAGGCGCGACGTCGCCGCCTTCGTTCGATCGACAGGAGCTCTCATGGCCACCGCACGACCCCAGGCCGTCGCCACCCGGCTGCAGGAAACCGATCGCGTCATCGTCACCGAATGGCGCTTCGCCGTCGGCGCCGAGACCGGTTGGCACCGCCACGCGTACGACTACGTCGTCGTCTGCCTGACGGCCGGCAAGCTCCTCGCCGAGACCAAGGACGGCAACGTCGAGACGCCGCTGCACGCCGGCCAGGCGTACGCGCGGCCGGTCGGCGTCGAGCACAACATCGTCAATGCGAGTGAAGGCGAATTCGCGTTCGTCGAAGTCGAGCTGAAGTAGCGGCGCGCCGGCTGCGCCGCGTCGCCCTCGGTTGCATGAGCGCTCCTGGCCAACGACTCTGGGGTTCCGCGTGGACCCTGCTCGCGCTTGCCAACCTCTTCTGGGCGGGCAATCTCGTGATCGGTCGAGCGGTCGCCGGCCGCGTGCCGCCGATCACGCTCGCGTACTGGCGCTGGACCGGCGCGTTCCTGCTCGCGTTCGGATTCGCGTGGCCGCAGCTGCGGCGCGACTGGCCGGCGCTCAAGCGCGGCTGGCGAGTGATGGTGCTGCTCGCCGCGACCGGGATCGCCTCGTACAACACGATGTGCTACATCGGTCTGCAGGACACGACCGCGCTGAACGCGCTGTTGCTGCAGTCGACGATGCCGGTCGTCATCCTGCTGTGGGCGTTCGCGCTGTTCGGCGAGCGCCCGTCGCTCTGGCAGACGAGCGGAGTCGTGGTGTCGTTTCTCGGCGTCGCCGCGATCGCCGGTCGCGGGTCGCTCGACACGCTGCTGCATTTGTCGATCAACGTCGGCGACGTCTGGATCCTGGTCGCCGTCGCGATCTACGCGGCGTTTCCGCCGTTGTTGCGGACGCAGCCGGCCGTGCACCCGCTCAGCTTCCTCGTCGCCGCGATGGCCATCGGCTCGCTGCTGATGCTGCCGTTCTACCTCTGGGAAGCGACGACGGGGCCCGGCATCACCGGCGGGTGGCCGTCGTACGCTGCGATGGCGTACACCGCGGTGCTGCCGTCGTTCGTCTCGTACCTGTTCTTCAATCGCGCGGTCGAGCTGATCGGCGCCGGGCGGGCCGGCCAGTCGGCGCATTTGATGCCGGTGTTCGGTGCCGCGCTGGCGGTGGCGTTCCTGGGCGAGCGGTTCCGCGGCTACCACTACGTCGGGATTGCCTTGATCGCAGCCGGCATCTTGCTCGCGTCGCGCACGCGTTCGGCGACGGCCGTCGTCGAAGCCTGAACGACCTCGCGGCACCTCGGGTCGCGCGCGCTCACGTCGACGGCCGCGCCGGCCGCGAGAGCGCCAGCGCGAGGCCGCCGGCGCTGCACGCGATCGCGACCAGCTGGGCGGCGCCGAGCGGCTCGGCATGGACGAGCGCACCGGAAACCATCGCCAGCACGGGGACCATGACCGACGTGAGGCTCGCGACGTTGACCGGCAGCAGGTCGACGATCCTGAACCACACGACGTTGCCGATCGCCATCGGCACGAGCGTGATGTAGGCGATGACCGCGATCGACTGCGCCGACGGGACGAACCACTGTCGATCGCCGAGCCAGAGCGCCGCGATCGCCATCGGCAGCGCGGCGACGAGCAGCTGCCATCCGGTGAGCACGGTCGCGCCGACGGGCACCGGCCACTCCTTGAGGATGAGCGTGCCGAGCGCCCAGCCGAGCCCGGCGAGCAGCCCGAGCGAGAAGCCGAGCGGAGCGCCGGCGTAGGCGTCGGCTCCGCGCCAGATGAGCAGGCCGATGCCGACGGCGCCGAGCGCGAGCGCTGCGAGCATGCGGCGATCGATCCGTTGCCCGAGAAGGAGCCAGGAGAGGAGCGCAGCCCAGAGCGGCATCGTGTATCCGAGCACTGCGGCTTGTCCGGTCGGGATCAGGATCGCCGCATACGTGCCTGCGATGTTCCAGACGAGCAGGTAGATGAGCGAGGCGGCGACGACCGCGCCCCAGCTTTGCCGGGGAATGCGCAGCGATTGGCCGCGCGCGGCAGCGACCGCGAGCAGCACCGCTCCGGCTGTGGAGACGCTGACGGCGCGGAACGTGAGCACCGAGACCTCGTGCACCGCGTACGGAAAGAGTGGCCAGGTCGAGCCCCAGACCAGCGTCAGCACGACGACGGCAGGCAACGCTGCGCGCAGGGCCGCCCGCGAGCTCATCGATCGGCCGCCGCGGGAGAACCCGACCCGGGGCATTCCCCGAGTTGCTTGACAGTGCAGAATGGTGTGATCACACTAAGTGATCGCAGTTTAACCACCCGACCGGGCGCACGCTGCCGCGTGTGCTTGTCCAACCAGCGAGATCCATGAGCACCCTCACCCTCAAGACGATTGCCAAGGCGGTGACCACGGCGGCGTGTTCCGCCGCTCTTTTCGCGGCCTCGACCGCCCCGGCGTTCGCGCAGGAGCAGGTCAACGTCCGCTTCAGCTGGAAGCTGAAGGGCGAGTACGCGGCGATGTACGTCGCGCAGGAGAAAGGCTTCTACGCGCGCGAAGGGCTGAGCGTGAAGCTCGGCGAAGGCGCCGGGTCGCCGGCCGCGCTCGGCGCGCTGTTGCAGGGCCAGGACGACGTCGTGCTCCTGCCCGCGATCTTCGCGCTGACCGCGATCAGCAAGGGCATGCCGATCAAGATCATCTCGCTGTACCACCCGCAGACGCCGATCGCGCTGATCTCGTGGCCGGAGAATCCGGTCAAGACGCCGAAGGATCTCGAGGGCAAGGTGATCGCGACCGCGATCGGCGAGACCGGCACGACGTATCTCGAGTCCTTCTGCAAGAACAACGGCGTCGATTGCAGCAAGGTGAAGAAGGTCCAGGTCGATGCGCAGTCGCGCGTGCCGCTGTTCGTGCAGCACAAGGTCGACGTCGTCAGCGTCTACCAGACCAACGACCTGCCGGTCCTCGAAGAAAAGCAGGGTGCGAAGTTCGTCGTCCTCGAGATGGACAAGAACGGCCTCGCGGTTCCCGGGATGTCGCTGGTGAGCAGCGACGCGATCATCGCCAAGAAGCCAGAGACGCTGAAGAAGCTCCTCAAAGCCGTCGGCGAAGGCGTCGACGCGATGAAGAAGGATCCGGCCGACGCTGCGAACATGCTCGCCAAGAGCTGGCCGGGGCATCCGAGCATCACGGCAGTGACGACCCAGGTCAAGGCGACCGCCGACGCGATCCCGGCGAGTACGGGACACCCGATCGGCTGGATCGACGAGAAGGTCATCAACGACGCGCTCCAGCTGCTGAAGTCGACCGGCGAGATCGACGCGCCGAAGCCGACGTCGACGTACTACACGAACAGCCTGCTCGGCGGCAAGTAGCCGCGAAGGTCAGCGGCGCTGCGGCGCCGCTGCTTCATCGATCAGCTCCGCGATCTTCGACGGCGTGAGCGGCAACGCGCAGACGCGGACGCCGAACGAGCGCAGCGCGTCGGCGATCGCGTTCGCGACCGCGCCGCCGACCGCGCCTGTCGCACCCTCGCCGACCCCCTTCGCGCCCAGCGGATTGAGTGGCGACGGTGCGCGGTCGACACTGATCGCCTCGACGTTGGGGAAGTCCGTGCTCGTCGGCAGCAGGTAGTCGGCGAACGTGCCGCACAGCATCTGGCCGCTGTCGTCGTAGACGAACTGCTCGAGCAACGTGCCGCCGAGCCCCTGGACGGAAGCGCCGATCACCTGACCGTGGACGATCAGCGGGTTGACGACGTGGCCGCAATCCTCGACCGTCAGCAGCCGCACGACTTCGATCGCGAACGTCTCCGCGTCGATCGCGACGTGCGCGATCTGCGTTCCGTACTCGAACGTCGCGACCGGCTGCGCGAACTCGGCCTCGGCGCGCAGGAGCTTGCGCGCGCCTTCGTCGCCGAGGCCGGCGGCGTCGCACAGGCTCTCGATCGAGACGATCGCGGTGTCGTCGCCGCGTCGTGAGACGACGCCGGCGCGGTACGCCAGCCCCGCCGCTGGCACGCCGCTGCGCCGCTCGGCCTCGGCGACCAGCTCGGCGATGAACGTGTCCGCGAGCCGCCTGACCGCGCTGCCTCCCATCACCATGCCGCGGCCGTGGTACGTGCCGGTGCCGCGGGGCAGCGCGGTGGTCGAGCCGTGGACGACCTCGATCGCGCGCGGCGAGACGCCGAGCGCTTGCGCAAGGATCTGCGCGAACGACGTCTCGTGCCCCTGGCCGCTGCTCGACGCTCCGGTGAAGAGCCGGATGCGTTGCGGAGCGTCGATCTCGAGCCTGGCGTATTCCGGCGGCCCGCCGCCGCTGCTGTCGACGAAGCACGCCATCCCGATGCCGTGCCACTTGCCGTCGACGAGCTGGCCGCGCATCGGCGCCAGCGCCGCGACGTCGAACTGCTCGAGCGCGTGGCGGCACGCAAACGGGTAGTCGCCGCTGTCGTACTCGGTCGCACCTTCGTACGGCACGAGCGAGCCGATCGCGTACGGCATCTGCTCCGGGCGGACGAGATTGCGCAGCCGCACCTCGGCAGGGTCGAGTCCGAGATCGGCGGCCATCACGTCGATCAGCCGCTCGCGAAAGAAGTTCGACTCGTAGCGCCCGGGGCCGCGGAACGTTCCCGACGGCGTCTTGTGGGTGACGACGGCGCGGACCTCGCACGCGTAGCCCGCGATGTCGTATGGCCCCGGCAGGAACATCGCTGCCTTCGCGGGAACGATGCCGCCGGTCGTGCGAACGTAGGCGCCGATGTCGGCGACGAGGGCGGCGCGCAGCGCCAGGATCCTGCCATCGCGATCGGCGGCGATCTCGAGCTCGCACTCCATCTCGCGCGAGTGATTCATCGCGATCAGGTTTTCGCGGCGGTCCTCGATCCACTTGACGGCGCCGCCGACCAGCTTGGCGGCGAAGGGGACCAGGAAGTCTTCGGGGTAGAACTCGCCGCGCGCGCCGAAGCTGCCGCCGACGTCGACCTCGATCAGGTCGACCTGCCGCTCGTCGAGCTGCAGCATCTGCGCGAGCAGGCGACGGTTGTAGAACGGCACCTTGGTCGCGCCCCACACCTGCAGGCGCTCGCTCGCCGCGTCCCAGCGCGCGACGAGGCCGCGCGTCTCGAGCGGAACCGACGAGTGCCGATGGCAGCGAAAGCGCTCCTTGCGCGTGTACGCGGCGGCGGCGAAGGCACGGTCGACGTCGCCGCGCCCGACCGCGTAGCTCGTCGCCAGATTCGATCGATCCCGGTGGACGCGAACGCGGTCGGTCAGCGCATCGGCGATGTCGACGACGGCGTCATCGGAATCGAGCTCGACCGCAACGAGGTCGGCACCGTCCTCGGCGACGTACGGATCGGTCGCGATCACGACGGCGATCGGCTCGCCGACGTAGCGGACGCGCTCGCGGGCGAGCGGCCATTGCAGGTAGTGCTCGAGACCGGCGATCGTGCCGACGCGGATCGGGATCGGCGTCGCCAGCCCGGCGACGTCGTCGTGCGTGATCACCCGGACGACGCCGGGCAGCGCGAGCGCCGCGCTCGCGTCGATCGCGACGATGCGGCCGCTCGCGAGTGGGCTGCGGACGACGACCGCGTGGCACAAGTTTGGCAGCTCGAGGTCGCCGACGAAGCAGCCTTCGCCGCGCAGGAAGCGCTCGTCCTCGAAGCGCTCGACCGCACTGCCCGAGGAAGGCTCGACCGCACTCATCGCCCGCTCACGTTCGTGGCTCGCCGGCTGCGTCGGGGCGCTGCTCTTGGGCGACGGCGGCGATCGCCTGAACGATCGGGATGTAGCCGGTGCAGCGGCAGAGGTTCCCCGAGATCGCTTCCTCGATCCGTGCCCGCGAGGGATGCGGGTCCTCCTGCAGCAGCGCATGCGCGGCGATCAGGAACCCGGGCGTGCAGAATCCGCACTGCAGCGCGTGGTGCGTCTTGAACGACTGCTGCAGGGCATTGAGTCCGCGCGCCGGCGACAGGCCCTCGACGGTGACGACCGCGTGCCCGTCGGCCTGCACCGCCAGCATCAGGCAAGCGCGAACGACCTCGCTGTCGAGGAGGACGTTGCAGGCGCCGCACACGCCGTGCTCGCAGCCGAGGTGCGTTCCGGTCAACCGCAGCGTGTTGCGAAGAAAGTCGGCGAGCGTGCGCCGTGGTTCGAGCTCGGCGTCGACGTGCCGGTCGTTGACGACGAGCGAAATCGGAATCGTCCGGGTCATGCGCTCAGGAAGCGGAGTGGAGGGCGTGCGTCAGCGCACGGTGCGTCAACGCTTCGACGAGGCGGCTGCGATAGCCGGCGCTGGCGTGATGGTCCGAGCGGCACGCGACGTCCGCGCGTGCGCGCGCCGCGGCAGTGCGCAACGCGCCGTCGTCGACGCGGCGGCCGCGCAGCGCTTCGACCGCGCGCGACGCCAGCACCGGCCGATCGCCGGCGCCGAAGACGACGAGGCGGGCATCGGCGCAGCAACCGGAATCGTCGAGATCGACGACGCAGGCGATGCCGACGAGCGCGAAATCGCCGAGCCGTCGCGACACTTCCTCGAAGCCCCAGCCGCGCCGCTTCGGCCAGGGCGGGAAGGCGACGGCGGTCAGCAGCTCGCCGGCGGCGATCGCAGTCGTGAAGACGCCGAGCGAGAACTCGTCCGCGGCGACGCGACGGCTGCCGGCGCTGCTCTGCAGCACGATCGATGCGTCGCACGCGATGCAGAGCGCCGGCCACTCGGCAGATGGATCGGCATGGCAGAGGCTGCCGCCGATCGTTCCTCGGTTGCGAACCGCGACGTGCGCGACCGATGCCATCGCGCGTGACAGCAGCGGCAAGCGCTCGGCGATCAGCGGGCTGGTCTCGAAGAAGCGGTGCCGCGTCATCGCGCCGGCGACCAGCGAGCCGTCGGCGTGCGCCTCGACGCCAGCGAGCGCTGCGATGCCGTTGAGGTCGATGACGATGCCCGGCGCCGCGAGGCGAAAGTTCATCGACGGCATCAGGCTCTGGCCGCCGGCGAGGAAGACGGCATCGTCGCCGTGGCGGTCGCGAAGCGCGAGCGCCTCGTCGACGGTCGCCGGGCGAACGTAGTCGAATGCCGGCGGCTTCACGGATGCGCGCTCGCAGCGTGCACGGTCGCCCTCAGGCGTCCTCGTCGCGCTGCAGGTGCCGCTCGAAACGATCGAGCAGCAGGTGCATCGACTCGCGTGCCGCCGCGAACTCCGAAGATGCCGCGCGCGCCGCCATGTCGCGGTCGTAGTCGGCGCGGGTCGCGAACGTGCACTCCCAGCGCACGTCGGGACCCGAGCCCTCGACCTTGCTGAAGACCTTGCCCGGCGGCAGGCCGAGCCTGACGCGCAGCGCGGAGGTCCGCCGGCGCTGCTCGAGCACGGCCGCAGCCTGCCCGGGCTTGGCGTAGTAGTTGGTGATCTCGATGATCATGGCTCGCGTTCGATGCCCGCGCGAACGCGCAAGCGAGGGCGACAGCGGGTTGACAGGCGCCGCATTTGATCACAAACTGTGATCACGTGTTCGACAAACTGCGACGACGGGAAGGGAAAGCGACGTGCCAACGATCAGATCGGTCGAGACCGTCCTCGTCCAGCTGCCGACGCGGCGCGAGCACAAGTGGACCGGCCTCACCGAGACGATCGGCCGCTATCTGCTGACGCGGATCACCGACAGCGACGGCCGTGTCGGTTGGGGCGAGGCGCCGGCGCTGAAGGACTGGGGCGGCGAGTTCGGCCGCTACTTCGGTGAGTCGACGTTGATCGCGAAGACGCTGATCGAGAACTACCTCGGGCCAGCGCTGATCGGCGTCGAGCTCGGCGACTTCGTCGAGATGCACGCCCGCATGGATGCCGTCGTCAAGGGCTATCCGTACTCGAAGGCTGCGCTCGACTTCGCCGCCTATGACGTCACCGGGCGGTGGCTCAACGTTCCGGTCTACACGCTGCTCGGCGGCAAGGCGCGTTCGCGCGTCCTGGTGACGCACTCGATCGGCCTGATCTCGATCGCCGAGGCGGCGCAGGAGGTCGCGAAGGTCGCCGCCGAAGGCATCAAGACGATCAAGATCAAGATCGGCGTCGATCCCAAGCGTGACATCGAGATGGTGCGGACGATCCGCGAGACGGTCGGCGACGACGTCGAGCTGTGCGTCGACGCCAACGAGGGCTACCGCACCGCCGGCGAGGCGATCATGACCGTGCGCGCGATGGAGAAGTACCGCCTCAAGTACGTCGAGCAGCCGGTGATGGGCATCGAGCGCATCGCCGAGGTCGCGCGCGCGATCGACCCGCCCGTGATGGCCGACGAATCGGCGTGGAACGCGCACGACGTGATCCAGATCAGCGAAGCGCGCGCCGCCGAGATCGTCTCGATCTACACGACCAAGCCCGGCGGCCTGTACAAGGCGATGGAAGTCGCGGCGGTCTGTCGCGCCGCGGGGATCATCTGCAACGTCAACGGCTCGGTCGAGACCGGCGTCGGCAACCTCGCCAACATCCACCTCGCGGCGGCCGCTCCGGCGGCGACGCTCTCGTGCGTCGTCCCGGTCTCCACCCCGGCCGAGTGGCAGACCGGCCAGGTCGGCGGCATCTACTACCGCGACGACCTGATCGCCGCGCCGATGCGGCTCGTCGATGGCGCGATCGAGGTTCCCACCGGACCCGGAATGGGCATCGACGTCGACCTCGCGAAGATCGAGAAGCACCGGGTCCGCGATTGAGCGGCCGCCCAACGGACTGAAGAAGCATCCTCCATGCGCAAGGCAATCGTCGACAGGCAGGTCAAGGCAATCGCGGACAACGATCTCGCGGCGATGATCTCGTGCTCTCCCGAGAACTTCGCGTACGCGACCGGCTTCGTCGTGCCGTCGCAGCCGCTCATCCGCCATCGCCACGCGATGGCGATCGTCACCGCCGACGGCAGGACCGAGCTGTTCGCGGTCGACATGGAGTCGACGACCGTCAAGCGCCGCGCGCCCGACGTGCCGACGACGATCTGGGCCGAGTTCACCGACGACGCGATGGTCGTGCTCGCCGACCAGCTCAAGCGCCTCGGCCTCGCGGACTCGCGGATCGGCATCGAGATGGACTACCTGCCGGCGGGCGACCTCGCGCGCCTGCAGGCGGCGCTGCCGAGCGCGCGCTTCGTCGCCTGCGAGCAGATCCTCGCGCGGCTGCGCCAGATCAAGCTGCCCGAGGAGATCGATCTGCTGCGGCGCCTGTCGCGCATCGCCGACCAGGCGATCACCGATGCGCTCGCGGCGGTGAAGGCGGGCGACTCCGAGATGGACATCGCCGGGCACCTGACGCGCAACGTCTATTCGCTCGGCGCCGAGCACTTCAAGCTGATGATCATCGCGACCGGAGAGCGCAGCCGGCTGCCAAACGTCGGGCCTTCGGAACGGCGCCTGCAGCGCGGCGACGTCTGCCGGGTCGAGATCTTCTCGGTGATCGCCGGCTACCAGGCCGGCGTATGCAGGACGGCCGTCGTCGGCGAGGCGCCTCCGAAAGCCGAGGAGATCTGGCAGCACCTCGTCGAGTGCAAGTACCAGATCCTGAAGATGGTCAAGCCCGGCGCGAGCTGCCGCGAGATCTACGACGCCTTCATCGCCAAGCTCTCGCAGATGAAGCTGCCGCCGATCTCGTTCGTCGGTCACGGCATCGGCCTGCACCTGCACGAAGATCCCTATCTCGGCAAGACGCCGATCCTCGGCCGCCCGGGCAGCGACGCGCGGCTCGAAGAGGGCATGGTGCTCGGCTTCGAGCCGCTCTGCTACGAGACCGGCCATGGCTTCGGGATGCAGAACAAGGACATGCTGCTCGTGACCGCAAACGGCTCCGAGCTGCTCTCCGACTATGCAAACACCGATCGGCTGCTCGTCGTGAAGGGCTGAGCTCGCCGCACCGGCGCCCGCCGATCGTCGACCCGCCGCCCGCATCAGATCGGATCCGCGCATGCGCACGCTCATCGAACACCTCGAATTCGCGCTGTTGGTCGACAAGGCCGACACCGTGCTGCGCGACGCCAGCGTCGTCGTCGACGACGACCGCATCGCCGACGTCGGAAGTGCCGCGGCGATCGCGAAGCGCCACGCGGGCAAGAGCTTCGACCAGGTGATCGACGGCCGCATGCTCGGGATCTGCCCCGGCTTCGTCGACAGCCACGTGCACCTGTCGGAGACGCTGTCGCGCGCCGTCTTTCCGGACAACCTGAACACCCGCGCGTGGGTCTTCCACTGGGCCAAGCCGTTCTACGCGCACATCACCGAAGAAGACGAGTACTGGGGTGCGCTGCTCGGCATCACCGAGATGCTGCGCAACGGCACGACGTGCTTCATCGACATGGGCTCGCAATACGACCCCGGCATCACGGTGCGCGCGATGGAGCAGACCGGCATCCGCGGCGTCACCGGCCGCCACGCCGCCGACAACCGGCCCGCCGAGTTGCCGCGCGGCTGGACCGAGGAGATGGCGCAGCACCACTTCTTCCCGAACGCCGAGGTCGCGCTGCGCGAGCTCGAGGCGTGCGTTCGCAAGTACAACGGCGCCCTCGGCGGCCGGGTGCGCTGCTGGGTCAACATCGAAGGGAAGGAGCCTTGCACGCTCGAGCTCCACGTCGGCGCTCAGCAGCTCGCCAAGCGGCTCGGCGTCGGCACGACGTACCACCTCGCGACGTCGATCGAGGAAGCGAAGATCTGCGAGGCGAAGTACGGCTGCTGGCCGATCACGCGGATCGATCGCGCCGGCGGGCTCGGCGACAACCTCGTCATCGCCCACGGCGCGGCTGTCGCCGACGACGAGGTCGCGCTGCTCGCTTCGCGCGGCACCAAGGTCGCGTTCTGCCCGTGCTCGTCGTTCAAGCTCGGCAAGGGCGCGACCGCGATCGGCAAGTACCCCGAGATGGCGGCGGCGGGAGTCACGGTCGGCCTCGGCACCGACGGCGTCTCCGCCGCCGGCAACATGAACCTGATGCGCCAGATGCTCCTCGTCGCCGGCATGTTCAAGGACGCACGCTTGCAGCCCGACGTCTTCACCGCGCGCCAGGCGCTGCGCGCGGCGACGATCGAGGGCGCGAAAGCGGCGATGTGGGACGACGAGATCGGCTCGCTCGAGGTCGGCAAGAAGGCCGACTTCATCCTCTTCGACCTCGACCACGTCGAGTGGACGCCGTTCCTCGACCCGCTGCAGGCGCTCGTCTACTCGGCGTCGACGGCGTCGATCGCGCAGACGTGGGTCGACGGCAGGGCGCTCTACCGCGACGGCAAGGTCCAGGGCGTCGACGAGAAGGCGCTGCGCGCCAAGGCACGGCAGCTGGCGGCGGCCGCGGTCCAGCGCGCGGGGCTGCACGACGAGAGCGTCGAGACGACCACGACCTTGTACGACGAAGGCAACTGACGCGCCGGCATGGACGACCGCGCCGACGCAGCCGCGGACGCGATCGATGCCGGCGTGGGCGACGACGCGGCAGCGGTCCGCACCTTGCGCGGTGTCGCGCTCGCCGACCGCGCCGGCCGCTTCGACATCGAGCTGCGCGACACGCTGATCGCCGACGTCCGCCCCGCGGCCGAGAGCGGCGACGTGCGCTGGCTCGCGTTGCCTGCGTTCGTCAACTTCCACACCCACGCCGATCGCGCCTTCGCCGCGCCGTCGCAACGGCCGGCGTCGTTCGGCCAGGCGGTGTCCGCGGCGAAGGCGGCCCGTTCGACGACCACCGCGGAAGACATCCGCGGCCGCGCGCGTCGGCTCTTTGCGCGCGCGGTGCAGCACGGCACCGCGGCGATCCGCACTCACACCGACGTCGATCCCGTCACCGGATTGCGCGCGATCGAAGGCGTCCTCGCCGCCGCTGCCGACGTCGGCGAAGCGCTCGACGTCGAAACGGTCGCGTTCGCCAATGCGGCCGCCGATCCCGCGCAGCCGGGGGTTCGCGCACTGCTCACCGAGGCCGTAGGCGTCGGAGCGACCGTCCTCGGCGCCGTGCCCGCGCTCTACGCAGAGCCGGTGGCGTCGGCGATCGCATTGCTCGAGCTCGCGGCGACGCTCAATGTCGACGTCGACTTCCACCTCGACGAGCATCTCGACCCGAGCCTCAGCGTGGTCGAGCGCGTCATCGATGCGGCACGCGAGCGCCGCCTCGACGGCCGCGTCACCGTCAGCCACGCGTGCGCGCTGGCGACGCTCGAGCCCGACGCAGCGTCGCGGATCCTCGACAAGATGGCGCACGCGCGCATCGTCCTGTCGGTGCAGCCGGCGCTCAACCTGTACCTGCAGGACCGAGGCGAAGCGACGCCGCGACGGCGCGGGCTGGCGCCGGTGCTCGAGGCGATCCGCGCGGGCGTCGCCGTCCGCTTCGGCAGCGACAACGTCCGCGACTGGTTCTTCCCGCTCGGCGACGCCGATCCGCTCGAAGAGTGCTATCTCGCAATGCTCGGCGCCCACGTCGAGCGCGCGGAGCAACTGCTGAGTGCAGCGTGCGGAGGCCGCGCCGGCGTGGCAGCGGGAGATCGCGCCGACGTGGTGCTGATCCCGGCGTCGTCGTTCGACGATGCGCTCGCGCGCCGGCCCGACGGCCGCGTGCTCGTCAAGGCTGGGCGACGGGTTCGCGCGCCGTCGTCCGGGTGACGTCGATCTCGGCGGCGACGAGCGAGCGGAGCGACCGCTCGATCGACGACGCCGTGAGGTCACGGGCGATGAAGACGATCCAGCCGTCGCGCGCAGACGGATCGGGCCATGCCGGCAGATGCTCGGGAGGGTAGAGCACGTGCTGCACGCCCTGGACGACCACCGGCCGATCTTCGCCGGCGACGTTCAGCAGGCCCTTGACGCGCAGGATCGAATCGCCGCGGCCGAACAGCAGCAGCTCGATCCATTCGACGAACGAATGCCACTGCACGGGTCCGGGCAGCGCGACGACGAAGGTGGCGATCGTGCCGTCGTGCACCGCTCCGGCGCCGTCGTGGTGGTGCGCGTGGCCGTCGCCGTCGCGTGCGACGAGCGGCGCGCGCCACCGCGGCTCGGCTTCAGCGAACAGCGTCTGCGGCGCGGCGCTGTCGCGTCCCGTCGTGCACACGTCCGCGTGCGGGTTCAGCTCGTGCAAGCCGGCGACGAGCGCATCGCGCGTCGATGCGTCGAGCAGGTCGCACTTCGCGAGCACGATGCGGTCGGCGAGATCGAGCTGCTGGCGGGCTTCGCGGTGCGCTCGCGCCGTGCGCTCGAAGTTGAGACCGTCGACGACCGTGACGACCTGACCGAGGCGAAATCCCGCCGCAAGCCGTCGCTCGCTGAGCAATGCCTGCAGGATCGGCGCGGGATCTGCGAGCCCGGTCGTCTCGACGACCGCACGCGAGAACGGCGCGATCTCGCCGCTCCGTCGCAGCTCGTCGAGGTCGGCGAGCGTCGAGACGAGGTCGTCGCGCACCGTGCAGCACAGGCACCCCGAGCTCAGCAGCACGACGTCTTCGGCGACCTCGCGGACGAGCAGCTGATCGAGCCCGACCTCGCCGAGCTCGTTGATGATCACCGCCGTGTCGGCGAGCGCCGGGTCGGCGAGCAGGCGACGGAGCAGCGTCGTCTTGCCGCTGCCGAGAAATCCCGTGAGGACGTGAACCGGCGTGCGCGAATCCGCCGCGGCTCGAGCGACGATCGTCATCGCACCTCGAAGATCGCGTCGACCTCGACGGCGACGTTGCGCGGCAGCGAAGCGCAGCCCACCGCGGCGCGTGCGTGCCGACCGGCTTCGCCGAAGACCGCGACCATGAGGTCGGAAGCGCCGTTGATCACTTTCGGGTGATCGCCGAACTCGGGCACCGCGTTGACGAAGCCGCCGAGCCGCAGGCAGCCGACGACGTCGTCGAGGCTGCCGCCCATCGCGGTGCGCAGTTGCGCGAGGATGTTGATCGCGCACAGGCGCGCGGCTTTCTGGCCGTCTTCGATCGAGACGTCGCGTCCGAGCTTGCCGACGAACTGATCCTTGCCGTCCGCCGTGGGAACCTGGCCCGCGATGTAGACGACGTTGCCGCTGCGGCGCGCCGGGACGTAGTTCGCGGCCGGCGGCACGGCGCGCGGCAGGTCGATGCCGAGCTCGGCGAGCCGAGCCTCGTGGCCGGGTTGAGTCATGCGTCCTCCGAGAAACGACGAAGCGTTCAGCTTCCGAAGTAGAGACCGTCGAGGTTCGACGAGAGCAGCCCCACCGTCGCTTGCGAGGCCATCGCCGGAACGAGCGATCGACCGGTGTTGCGGATGTCGGTGAGCACGCCGCGCTTGGCGACGGCAGGCTTTCTCGTCTTCAGCCCTTCAAGGATCACGAAGTGCGCCGACGCGTCCCACGGCATCTCGGGGGAGAGGAGCGAGAGGTACATCGTCGGCCCGAACTGGAGCCAGAGCGATTCGATCAGCGGCATCAACACCTCGGAGCGCGCCGCTTCGTAGAGCACGAAGTGGAAGCGCTGGTTCTCCGACAGGCAGCCGAGGATGTTGCGCTTGGCGATGGCGGCGAGCAGCGCGTCGTTGATCGCCGTGAGCTCGTCGATCAGCTCGGACGTGCAATGCCGGCACGCCATCTCGCCCGCCGCACCTTCGAGCAGCTCGCGCACTGCGAACAGCTCGGCGAGGCGCTCGGGCGTCAGCCGCGGAACGCACACCGAGCCGTTGGCGGTTTCCTCGAGCGCGCTGGCGACGACGAGGCGCGTCAGCGCTTCGCGCACCGGCATCGGGCTCGTGCCGAACGCGGTCGCGAGCTTGCGCAGGCTCATGACCTGTCCGGGAACGAACGCGCCGGCCATCAGGCCGCGCCGCAACTGCTCGAACACGCGGTTCTGCAGATGGCCGCGGACGCGCTTCTGCGACGCGGCGTCCGTGTCAGTCGCGATGGGTGCGCTTTGAGGCATCGATTGGTTCCTGCTGCGACCGTGACATCGAGCAGCGCGAGTTCGCGGCGCCGCGTGGGGTAAACCCGATTGAACTAATTGTACTTGTGATCACACTATGTGATCAATGGCCTTCGAGTTCCTGTATCTTCCTGCCTGATCATGCTGGCTGCAACGACCCAGCGCCCGCGATCCTCCATGGCCGAGCCTGAATCCACCACGACCTTGCGCGACGTCGCCGTAACGACGCCGACGGCGCCGCCTCGCCGACGAAGGCAATCGAGCTTCCTCGAGCGCTACGGCTCGATCGCGTTCGCATTGCTCATCCTCGTGGTCTGGCAGATCGCGGTGCCCGTGCTCGGCCTCTCCGAGTTCGTGCTGCCGACGCCCTGGGCGATCGCCAAGCGCATGGTGACCGATGCGGGACTTCTCACGCGCCACGCCTGGTACACGACGCTCGAGGTCGGTGCCGGCTTTCTCGCCGGCGTCGTGACCGGCATCCCGCTCGCGCTCGCGATCTTCTATTCGCGCGTCTTCGAGCGCGCGGTCTATCCGATGCTCGTCGCGCTGCAGACCGTCCCCAAGATCTCGCTCGCACCGCTGCTCGTGCTCTACCTCGGCTACGGCTGGGGTCCGAAGATCGGCCTCGCGTTCCTCATCTCGTTCTTTCCGATCGTGATCTCGACCGTCGTCGGCCTGCAATCGCTCGACAAGGGGCTCGTCAACATGGTCCGATCGATGGGCTCGACCGAGTCGCAGACCTTTTTCAAGGTCAGGCTTCCGGCGGCGATGCCGAGCATCTTCGGCGGCCTCAAGGTCGCCATCTCGCTCGCCGTGATCGGCGCGATCATCGGCGAGTACATCGCCGCCGAACGCGGACTCGGCTACCTCCAGCTGCAGGCGAACCAGCAGTTCGACACGACGCTCAACTTCGCGACCGTCATCTCGATCTCGCTGCTCGGCGTGGTGCTGTACTTCGCGCTGACGTTTCTCGAGAGCAAGATCTCCTACCGGCGCGAGAGCGCGACATGAGCCAAGCAGCAGCGGCGACGCGCGGCCATCCCGCCGGTGTCCAGATCGAAGGCGTCTCGAAGGCGTACGAGGTGCGCAGCGGCGACGACGTCCTCGCGCTCGACCGAGTCGACCTCGACATCGCGCCGGGCAGCTTCGTCGCCGTCGTCGGTCCGAGCGGCTGTGGCAAGAGCACGCTGCTGTCGTTGCTCGCGGGTCTCATTCCGCTCTCGTCGGGCCGCCTGGTGATCGACGGCCAGGCGGTGCTGAAGCCGCATCCGAAGGCGGGCGTCGTGTTCCAGTCGGACCTGCTGCTCGAATGGCGGACTGTGCTCGACAACATCCTGCTGCCGATCGAGATCAAGAAGCTCGATCGCAGGGAGTACGTTCCGCGCGCGCGCGACCTGCTCGCGCAAGTCGGCCTCGAGGGCTTCGACGACAAGCAACCTTCCGAGCTCTCCGGCGGCATGCGGCAGCGGGTCGCGATCTGCCGCGCGCTGATCCAGGAGCCCGGGCTCCTGCTCATGGACGAGCCGTTCGGCGCGCTCGACGCGCTGACGCGCGAGCAGATGATCATGGACCTGCAGTCGATGTGGCTGCGCCTCGGCAACACGGTCCTCTTCATCACGCACGGCATCGACGAGGCGGTGTTCCTCGCCGACCGCGTCATCGTGATGTCGCCGCGGCCGGGCAAGGTCGATCGCGATCTCCTGATCGACATCCCGCGCCCGCGCCGCTGGAGCGGCGTTCACGAGAACCCGGCGTTCCAGCGCTACGTCCGCGAAGTCCGGGAGATTTTCGAGTCCAAGGGCGTGCTCGTCGCGCACTGAGCCGCCGATGAAGGTCGCGATCCTGGGCGCTGGCGCAGGCGGCACCGCCGCCGTCGCCGAGCTGACCCTCGCCGGCCACGACGTGACGCTCTGGAATCGCTCCGAGCAGACCCTCGCGCCGTTGATCGCGCTCGGTGGCGTCGGCTACGAAGGCGTGCTCGGCCAGGGCATCGCGCGGCCGCGCGCGATCACCGGCGACATCGGCGAGGCGATCGCGGGCGCCGACGTCGCGGTGGTCGCGTTGCCGACGTTCTCGCACGCGCCGGTCGCACGTGCGCTCGCCGAGGCGGGCTGGCCGAACACGCTGCCGGTCGTCCTCAACCCCGGCCACACCGGCGGCGCGCTCGAGTTCGCGCACGCCTTTCGCGGCGTCCGCCGCGACCTCCCGCCGGTGGCGGAGTTCTCGACGCTGACGTACGTCGCGCGCAAGTACCAGCCCGATCGCGTCACCGTGACCGGGCGAGCGCGACACGTGCGCGCCGCCGCGCTGCCCGGCGGCAAGAAGGCGCTCGACGCGGCGTGCGCGCTGTTCCCCGGCGCGTCGCCGGTCGGCGACGTCCTCGCGTCGGGTTTGTGCAACGCGAACCTCGTGCTGCATCCGCCGGGCGCCGTCCTCGGCGCAGCGTGGGTCGAGGCGACTGCCGGCGACTTCACCTTCTACGTCGAAGGCATGACGCCCGGCGTCGCTCGCACGATGCGGCTGCTCGACAACGAGCGCCGCGCCGTCGCAGCCGCGTTCGGACACGCGCTGCCGAACCTGATCGACGAGATGAAGCTCATCGGCACCGTCGAGCAATCGGTCACCGACACGCAGGACTTCGTCGCCGCGATCGCCGGCGGCGAGGCCAACAAGAAGATCAAGGCGCCCGGCTCGCTCGAGCACCGCTACTACCGCGAAGACTTCGGCCACGGCGTGCTGCCGTTCATCGAGCTCGCGCAGATCGCCGGCGTCGCGACGCCGATCGCGCAGTCGCTGTTCACGCTCGCGCAGGGCCTGGTCGGTGCCGACTACCGCAAGGGCGGACGCACCGCCGAGGCGATGGGCGTCGCCGGAATGACGCGCACCGAACTGATCGATTTCGTGAGGCAGCCATGACGCTGGAGCAGACCGTCATCGCGATCGTCGGCGGCGACCGGCGCGAGCAGGAGATCGCGCGCTGTGCGGTCGCCGCCGGCGCCGAGGTGCGCGCCTACGGCTTCCCGTGGCCCGAAGGCGGCATCGCCGGCGTCCGTCACGCGAGCAGCGCCGAGGACGCGCTCGCCGGCGCCGACTTCGCGCTCTTCCCGATCCCGGGCATCGCGCCCGACGGCGCCCTCTTCGCACCGCAATCGGCCGAGCGGATCATCCCCGACCGCGACGGTCTCGGCGGCATGCGCAAGCCCGCGCACATCATCCTCGGCTGGGGCGATCCGAAGCTGAAGGCGCACTGCGAGGCGCTCGGCATCCGCCTGCACGAGTACGAGTGGGACGAGGACCTGATGCTGCTGCGCGGCCCGGCGATCGTCGAGGGCACGTTGAAGGTGCTGATCGAGAACACCGACGTCACGATCCACAAGTCGCGCATCTGCATGGTCGGGCAGGGAACGATCGGCTCGCTCGCGACGCGAACGCTGATCGCGCTCGGCGCCGATGTCCACGTCGCTGCGCGCAACCCCGTGCAGCGCGCGGCGGCGTACGCCGCGGGCGCAGCGCCGCACGAGCTCGGCGAGCTCGCCGACGTGCTGCCGGGCACCGACATCGTCGTCGCGAGCGTGCCGGCGCGCGTGCTCGGCGCCGAGCTGCTCGAACGGCTGCCGAAGCACGCGCTGCTCGTCGATCTCGCCGCGCCGCCCGGTGGCATCGACCGCGAAGCGGCGCAGGCGCTCGGCCTCAGGTTCGTCTGGGCGCGCGGCATGGGCGCACGTGCACCGATCACCGTCGGCCGCAGCCAGTGGGGCGGCATCCGCCGCCGCATCGACAGCATCCTGAAGGAGCGGCCATGAACGCCGATCTCGTCATTCGCAACGCGCGCGTCGTCCGCCACGACGGCGAATTCCACGGCGGCGTCGCCGTCAAGGACGGCAAGATCGTCCTCACCGGCGCGGACGGCGCGCTGCCGGATGCAGCCCGCGTCATCGACGCCAAGGGCAAGGTGCTGATGCCCGGCATCATCGATCCGCATTGCCACCTCGGCGTCAAGTTTCCGTACGCGGAGGACATGCGCACCGAGACGGCGGCCGCGGCGTCGGGCGGCGTCACGACCGTCGTCCTCTACATCCGCAACCTGAAGCCCTCGTACCTGCCGTTCTACGAGGAGCGCAAGGCGGTCGGCGAAGAGCACTCGATCATCGATTTCGGCTTTCACTTCGGCATCCAGCGCGAGGAGCACATCGCCGAGATCCCCGAGGTGATCGCGAAGACGGGCGTGCGCTCGTTCAAGTGCTACTTCGGCTACGAGCCCGACAACCCGATCGGCATCGTCCCGGCGACCGACGGCTGGGTCTACGCGGCGATGCGCATCCTCAGCAAGGTGCCGGGCGGCGTCATCAACGTGCACTGCGAGAACACGCAGATCGCGACGTGGATGAAGAACGAGATGATCGCGACGGGTCGCCAGGACCTCGCCGCGTACACCGAGTCGCGGCCGGCGTTCTGCGAGGTCGAGACGATTCGCCGCATGATCTTCCTCGCCGAGCGGACGGGCTGCTCGCTGCATCTGGTGCACACCTCGGTCGGCATGGGACCGGTGCTCGCTGCCGAAGCGCAGTCGCGCGGCGTCCACGTCACCGTCGAGACGTGCCCGCACTACCTGACGCGCACCGCGTACGACGAGGACCTCGACATGCGGGCGAAGATCTCGCCACCGCTGCGCGACAAGGAAGAGCAGGCAGGCCTCTGGCGCGGGATCATGAACGGCTCGGTGTACAGCCTCGGCACCGACCACGTGCCGTTTCCCGTCAAGAAGCGCGAGGACCTGTGGACCGAGTTCCCGGGCGTCGTCTCGTTCCCGTGGGAGCTGCCGCTGCTGCTCCACTTCGGTGTCCACCAGCGCGGGCTGCCGCTGTCGCGCCTCGCGCAGCTCAACTCCGCGAATCCGGCGCGTCGCTTCGGCCTCTGGCCGCGCAAGGGCAACATCGAAGTCGGCTTCGACGCCGACCTGGTGATGATCGACCTCGACGAGGAGCGCACCGTTCGCCACACCGGCAAGGGAACGTGCATCTACGAAGGCTGGAAGCTGAAGGGCTGGCCGGTGATGACGGTCGCGCGCGGCGCGGTCGTCTACGAGAACGGTGCCGTCGACGAGAGCCAGTTCGGACGCGGACGCTGTCTCTCGCTGCCGAGCCAGGGCACCGCGTGACGGCGACCGCATCTCCAGCGCTGCTCGCAAGAGAGCATGCCGATGCGTTGCAGCGCATCGTCGGCGACCTTGCGCGACGTCGCCCGCGCCCGCGACCCGAGCGCCTCTCGGGCGTGCACAACCCGTGGGGACACGCGGCGACGCTCGCCAACGCGTGGCCGTTTCTCGACGTCTGCGAGGACCCGGCGCTCGTCGAAGCGGCCGCGTGCCTCATCGGCGCCGACGTCGTCCTCTGGGACAGCGAGCTGCATCTCGAGGCGGCGTCGTACCTGCGCTTCGTCGACGACGGCCGCGAGGGCCGCTACTGGCCGGCGTCGCCGCTCGCCGGTGCGGTCGCGCTCGTCGTTCCGGGCAGCACGTCGGCGCCGACGACGATCGACGTCGCTGCGATCGCCGCGGCCGATCTGTCGGCGATCGACGCGGCGGCGCCGCTCTACGTCGTGCGCTACATGTCGGCCGCGAGCCGGTTCGAGCGCAACCCGCGCGCGAACGCGAACTGGATCGCGATGGAAGAACAGCCGCTGATCAACTTCGCGACCCGGCCGCTCTGGCTCGTCAGCGGCGAGGACCGCGCCGGCAACGACTTCACGACCGGCTTCGCACCGGCGGTTCCCCGCTGGGCAGCCACGCAACCGGAGCCACACTGATGCCATTCGTCATCGTCGAATTCTGGGAAGGTCGCACCGTCGACCAGAAGCGGAAGCTCGTCAAGGCGATCACCGACGCGATGGTCGAGCACGGCGGCTGCAAGCCGGAGCACCTGCACGTCGTCATCCACGACGTTCCCAAGGAAAGCTGGGGCCGTGCCGGCGTGCTGTCGGTCGACCACACCGAGGAGAAGCGATGACGCTCGAGACTCTCGACTCCAGAACGGCGGCGCTGCTCGTCATCGACCTGCAGAACGCGTTCGTCCACGACAAGGGAACGCTCGGCATCTCCGGCGTCGACACCAAGCGGCTGTCGTCGATCGTCCCGGTCCTCGCCGAGCTGATCCCGCGCTGCCACGCCGCAGGCGTCCCCGTCGTCTGGACGGTGCAGGAGCACCTCGCCGTCGACGCCAGCCGCGCCCAGAAGAAGCTCGCCGGCCACACGAGCCGTCGCAAGCAGGTGTCGGCGCTCGCCGGCAGCTGGGACGAGGAGATCGTCGACGAGCTGAAGTCGCTCGCCGCGGTCAACCCGACGTTCGTCATCCGCAAGCACCGCTTCGGCGCGTTCTACGAGACCCGGCTCGAGAAGCTGCTCGACATGCTGGGCACGCGCACGCTCTTCGTCGCCGGCACGACGACGAATGCGTGCGTCGAGACGAGCATTCGCGAGGCGTACCTGCGCGACTACGACGTCGTCGCGCTCGAGGATTGCATCTCGGGCGTCAACGCCGACTGGGAGGCGACCGCCAAGAAGGTCTGGAAGCAGTACTTCTGCGAGATCTCCGATTCGAAGGAGATGGGCCACTGGCTGGCGGCGCAATCGTCGCCGCGGACGCTCGGCTTCGGCCACGTGCTGCTGATGGTCGACGACGTCGCCCGCTCGACGGCGTTTTACGTCGATCAGCTCGGCTTCGCGGTGCGGCCGGCGAAGCCGCTCGCCGACGGCCGCCCGTTCACGGCGTTCCGCCAGGGCATCGCGCTCGTCGGCGGCCGCAGTCCGGCGCATCGCCAGATCGATCACATCGCGTTCGAGGTGAACGACGTCCGCGGCTTGCGCGATCGGCTGAAGAAGGCGCAGGTCCAGTTCCAGGAGGATCTGCACGACGGACCGTACGGGCTGACGATCTACGTCACCGACCCGGACGGGACGCGCGTCGAGCTCTATCAAGTGGGCGCGACGGCGTCGACGTAAGGCGAGCGCGGACCGCGAATCGACGGAGCGCCGACAAATGGCCGTCAGCGTCTTCGACATCTTCAAGATCGGGATCGGCCCGTCGAGCTCGCACACGGTCGGCCCGATGCGTGCCGCCGGCATGTTCGCGCGCGCGCTCGCGGACAAGCAGCTGCTCGGTGCGGCGACGCGGATCCGCGCCGAGCTCTACGGCTCGCTCGGAGCGACCGGCAAGGGCCACGGCACCGACAAGGCGGTCATGCTCGGGCTCGAGGGCTACGCGCCGGAGACGGTCGAGATCGAACGCATCGCGGCGATCCTCGACACGATCCGCACGCGCCATCGATTGGCGCTCGCCGGCGGCGTCGAAGTGGAGTTCGATCCCGCGCGCGACCTGACCTTCCACCGGCGGGAGACGCTTCCCTTCCACACCAACGGAATGCGATTCACGGCCTACGGTGACGGCAGCGAAGCGCTCGAAAGCCGGACGTACTACTCGGTCGGCGGCGGCTTCGTCGTCGCCGACACGCTGGCCGACGACGGTTCCCGCCACAAGGCGGTGGTCGCCGACGCGACGGTCCTGCCGCTGCCGTTTCGCAGCGGCGACGAGCTGCTCGCGCTCACCGAACAGCACGGCTGCAGCATCGCCGACGTCATGCGCACGAACGAGCGCCATTGGCGTCCCGACGCCGAGACGGAAGCGGGCCTGCTCGGGATCTGGGACGTGATGCAGGCGTGCGTTCAGCGCGGCTGCAGCGTCGAGGGCATCCTGCCCGGCGGATTCAAGGTGCGTCGCAGGGCTGCGGCGCTGGCAAAACGTCTGGGCGAGCTCGATGCGACCACCCGCGATCCACTGGTCGTGATGGATTGGGTCAACCTGTACGCGCTCGCGGTCAACGAAGAGAACGCCGCAGGCGGGCGCGTCGTCACGGCACCGACCAACGGAGCGGCCGGAATCATTCCTGCGGTCCTCCACTACTACACGCGCTTCGTCGCAGGCGCGAGCGCCGCCGGCATCGTCGACTTCCTGCTGACCGCCGCGGCGATCGGGATCCTCTACAAGGAGAACGCGTCGATCTCGGGCGCCGAGGTCGGCTGCCAAGGCGAAGTCGGCGTCGCGTGCTCGATGGCCGCGGGCGCGCTTTGTGCCGTCACGGGTGGCACGCCGCAGCAGGTCGAGAACGCTGCAGAGATCGGCATGGAGCACCACCTCGGCCTGACGTGCGATCCGGTCGGCGGCCTCGTCCAGATCCCCTGCATCGAGCGCAACGCCGTCGCATCGGTGAAGGCGATCAACGCCGCGCGGATGGCGATGCACGGCGACGGCTCGCACCACGTCTCGCTCGACAAGGTGATCAAGACGATGCGAGAGACCGGCGCCGACATGATGGCGAAGTACAAGGAGACCGCGCGCGGCGGCCTCGCGGTGAACATCGTCGAGTGCTGAGCGGGGCGCCGCGATCGGTCAGAACTGGTAGGAGACGCCGGCCGAATACACGATCGGTCGAAAGTCGACCGTCGTCGTCAGCACCGTCGCCCCGGTCGCGACGACCTTGCTCTTGACGTCGAGCTTGGCGATGCTGGCGAACAGGCCGACGTCCTTCGTGATCGCGTAGTTGACCCCTGCCTGGATCGCGAGCCCGGTCGAGTAGCCCAGCTGGACGTCGGGCGCGAGACTCGAGTGCACGGACGTGAAGCGCGTGTAGTTGATGCCGGCACCGACATAGGGCCGAAGCGCATCCGTCGGCGAGAAGAAGTGGTAGTTCAGCAGCAGCGTGGGCGAGACGTTCTTGACCGTGAGCACCTCGCCGAGAAACGCTGCGCTTCCGGTCGCCGTCGCCTTCAGCTTGGGCGGCACGCCGATCACGAACTCGAGGCCGACGTTGGGCGTGAAGAGACGCTCGTAGACGAAGATGACGGTCGTCGCGTTGCTGACGTCGACGTCGGCTCCCGGCGGAATGCCGACGCCGGAAATGCCGTTCGTCTTCGCGTGCGTCGTGTACTCGGTGATCCCGAGCTTGACGACGTTCGCTCCTTGGGACTGGGCGAGCGCACACGGCGCAAGGCAGGCGAGGGCGGTGGCCGCGACGCCGGGCAAGGTCATCGAATGCATGGATTCCCCTTCGTTCCCGCTCAGATCCAGCCGAACGCCTGGAGCTGCGCCTCGAACGCGGCGGCGATCACCTTGTGACCGCCAGTGGTCGGGTGGACGCTGTCGGCGAACTGCCACGTGTTGACGTCGGCGCCTGCGGTCAGCCCGTTGTAGGGCGCGCCGGGGGTCGCGTTGCAGAACAGCGACGAGCCGTCGGTGACCTGGCCGCCGGTGATGGCCTGGATCTTGGCGACGTCGCACGCCGGCGTCGTGTTGTTGACGAAGCCGAACTTGGCAGGGTTCTGGTAGGCGTCCTTGAAGAGGGCGAAGGTGTCGATGATCTGCACCGGTTGACCGGCGAGGCCGTCCCGCAGCCAGACGTTGAAGTTCTGCGACAGGGCAGTGAGCACACCGCGCGCATCGGCCGGCAGCGAGTTGCCGAACGGTGTGTCGGCGATGTCGCTCAGCGTCATCACCGCGACGTACTTGCCGCCGTTGGCGAGGATCTGCGTCCGGATGTCGGTCGCGAGCTCCTGCGCTGCCTGCTTCATTCCGGCAAGCGCAGTGTTCTGGGCCGCGAAGAGCTGCCGGTTCGCCTCGTCGGCGCTGATCGTGCCGTTGGCGGCCTGCGCCTGGATCTGCGCCGCTGCGGCGGCGAACGTCCCGAACTGGGTGAAGACGTCGTTGCTGCCGGCGTACACGAAGATGAGGTCGCTCGCCTTGAAGCTGCCGAAGCGGGCGAGGTGGTTGGCGATCTGGGTCACGACCGGCACCGTGAGCGCTCCGCCGGCGTGGCCGATGCCGTTCGGGTCGGTGACGCGCGATCCGCCCTGGCCGTAGCCCGTGCACGTCGATGCGATCGCCGGGTTCGCCGCGGCCGGGCACTTGACCGAGGTGCCGCCGAAGCCGACCTCGGCCGGGGTCACGAGGATGCCGAGATCGGCGGCGACGTCCTCGAGCCAGACCTTGCCGAGCGGGTTCGCATCGGGAACGCCGTTGCTCGTTTCGTTGGTCGTGAACTTGCCGCCAAAGAACGGCGGCGTCCCGTTGCCCGCGAGCGAAGTCGCCGGAGCATAGGTGCCGACGTCGCTGAGGCTGTCGCCGAACGAGACGATGGCGGTGAACGTGCCCTTGTCGGTGGGCGCACCGGCGGGAGCGCCGCTCCCCGGAACATCGGGATCGCCGCCTCCGCACGCGGCGAGCAACACCGCCGAGACGGCCCACGGAACGACCAGCCGGAACGATCTCATGCGCGACTCCTCAGGACCTCCGCGCAACTTTCCACTCGCGACCGCCGCGCGTGACTCGGCATTTACCCCGGGGACGCGACACACCGCTCGAAGGTGACGCGCGCGAAGTAAGGTTCCCGTCAGAGATACGCGTCCGCGGCCTCGGTCTCGAAGCGGTCGGGCTCTCCTTCCCACGCGAGCCGGCCGTGGTCGATCACGTACAGCCGGTCGGCGTGCGGCAAGGCGAAGGTCACGTTCTGCTCGCCGAGCAACACGGTGAGGCGTGTGCTGCCGCGCAACCGGTGCAGCGCGTTCGACAGCGTCTCGAGGATCACCGGTGCGAGGCCGAGCGTCGGCTCGTCGAGGATGAGCAGGCGCGGCTCCATCATCAGCGCGCGCGCGATCGCGAGCATCTGCTGCTCGCCGCCGCTCAGCGTGCGCGCGACCTGCCCGGTGCGCTCGCGCAGGATCGGGAACAGGTCGAACAGCCAGTCGAGGCGCTCGGCGAGCGCCGTCGGCTCGAGCCGATGGCCGCCGAGCTCGAGGTTCTCGCGCACCGTCATGTCGCCGAACAGCTCGCGTGTCTCGGGGCACTGGACGATGCCGCCGCGCGCGATCGCTGCGGGCGTCAGTCCCTCGAGCGGCGCGCCTGCCCAGCGGACCTCGCCGCTGTGGCGAACGAGGCCGGAGATCGCGTTGAAGAGCGTCGTCTTGCCGGCGCCGTTGAGGCCGACGAGGGCGACGAACTCGCCCTCGCGCACGTGCAGCGACACGCCCTGCACGGCGAGCGCCTTGCCGTAGCGCACCTCGACGTCGCGCACCTCGAGCAGCGGCGCGCCGTGCGCGGCCGGTGCCGCGTCGCGCGCGGCGCGGACGAGGGCGCCGCCGAGATAGACGCGGCGCACCGTCTCGTCGCGCATCACCTCGGCCGCGGTGCCCTCGGCGATCTTCTCGCCGAGGTACATCGCGACCGCGCGGTCGACCAATGCAGCGACGCTCTTCACGTTGTGGTCGACGAGCAGCACCGCGCGGCCTTCGGCGCGGAACTCGGCGATGAGCTCCGAGAACGCCGCGACCTCGGTGGCGGTGAGGCCGGCGAACGGCTCGTCGACGAGGACGAGCTTGGGATGCTGCGCGATCGCCTTGGCGAGCTCCATCCGCCGCAGATCGGCGAACGCGAGCGTCGGCGGCTTGCGGTCGAGGACGGCGCCGAGCCCGACGCGCTCGGCGATCGCGCGCGCGCGGTCGTCGATCTCGGCGCTGTGCAGCAGCATGCCGAGGCGGTCGGGGATCAGCGCGACCTTGATGTTCTCGAGCACCGTCTGCCGATTCAGCGGCCGCGAGTGCTGGAAGACGAGGCCGACGCCGAGGCGCGACACCTTGTGCGACGGCAAGCCGGCGATGTCGCGCCCTTCGAAGCGCACCGCACCTGCGGTCGGCGCGTCGACGCCCATGACGCAGCGCATCGCCGTCGACTTGCCCGAGCCGTTCGGCCCGATCAGGCCGAGGATCTCGCCGCCGCGGACCGAGAAGCCGAGGTTCTTGACCGCGACGAGGCCGCCGAAGCGCTTGGTGAGTTGCTCGACTTCGAGCATCGGCGCCTCAGTCACGCCGCGACCTTCCCTGCAGCATGCCGAGGATGCCGTCCGGGAAGAACAGCACGACGAGGAGCGCGAGCAGCGAGACGATCAGCGTCGCCAGCTCGCCGAGCGGGCGCAGCGCCTCGCCCATCGCGATCAGGAAGACCGCGCCGATCGCGGCGCCGATGACGGTGCGGCGGCCGCCGAGCACCGCCGCGACGATGATCTGGACGCCGACCGAGATGTCGACGAACGTGCCGACGCTCGCGGTGCCCATGTAGAAGACCATCAGCGCGCCGGCGAGCCCGGAGAAGAACGCGCTGACGACGAACGCGAACAGTTTGTGCTTGGTGACGTTGAAGCCGAGCGCGCCGGCCTGCACCGGGTCCTGGCCGCTCGCCTGCAGCACGAGGCCGATCGGCGAGCGCGACAGGCCGTAGAGGATGGCGCCGCTCACGGCCATGAAGCCGAACGCGATCCAGTAGTTCGCGGTCGCGCTCACCGACATCACGTCGGGCACCGAGAGACCGATCTCGCCGCCGGTGAGGTCGGCGAAGACGACGACCATGTTCTGCAGCATGAGCACCGCGACGAGCGTCGTCAGGCCGAAGTAGGGGCCGCGCACGCGCAGCGCGGGCAAGGCGAGGACGACGCCGCCGATCACCGCCGCTGCCGCGCCGGCGAGCACGCACAGCCAGAGCGACACGTTGGGCGCCAGGCGCGCGTCGAGGATGCCGGCGGTGTAGGCGCCGAGTCCGATCAGGAACGTCGGCCCGAAGTTGACCTCGCCCGCGAAGCCGAACAGGAGGTCCCACGCCATCGCGAAGACCGCGGTGTAGAAGGCGACGGTGAGGAGGCCGAGGACGTAGCCCGAGCCGACGAGCGGGACGCACGCGCCGAGCGCGAGGATCACGAGCCCGGCGACGACGGGGCGCGAGCGAAGCCAGGAAGGCGGCGCCATCAGCGCCTGCCGAACAGGCCCTGCGGGCGCAGGTACATGACGACGACGAGGAGCAGAAGGGCGGGGATCGTGCGATACGCGGGCGAGATCAGGTAGGCGGTCGCGGTTTCGAGGTAGCCGACGACGTAGGCAGCGATGAGCGAGCCCGAGACGCTGCCGAGGCCGCCGAGCACGACGATCGAGAACGCGCTCGCGGTCAGCGGCCCGACGCTGTACGAGCTGACGCCGAGGAACATGCCGAGCAGGATGCCGGCGACGCTCGCGAGCACGCCGTAGATGAGCCAGACCGCGAGGTGGATGCGCGATAGCTCGATGCCGAGCAGCGTGACGCCGCGCGGATTCATCGACGCGGCGAGGAGCGCCTTGCCGTGGCGCGTGCGGTTGACCAGCAGCCACAGGAGCCCGATCGCGATCCAGCAGACCGCAGCGGTGAAGTACTCGTTGGCCGGCGTGCGCACGCCGAACCAGCCGACCACGCCCTCGACGATCGGCAGCACCGTCTTCGCGTTGTTGGTGAACAGGTAGGCGATCGCCTCCGAGATGATGATCCCCCACAGCAGCGTGGCGGTGAGAATGAAGATCTCCTTCTCGGCCTCGGCGACGCGCGGCGAGCGCTGGATCGGACGCACGGTGACGAAGTAGGTGAGCGTCGCGAGCGCGACGCCGATCGCGATGCCGCCGAGTGCCGCGGCCCACGGACCGGCGCCCGCGAGCCCGGCGAGCGCCCACGCGGCGACCGCGGCCGCGACCATGATCGCGCCGTGCGACAGGTTGAGGACGCCGGAGACGCCGAAGATCAGCGTGAATCCGGTCGCCCCGAGCGCGTACAGCGAGCCGATGGCGAAGCCATCGATCAGGATCTGCCAGGCGAGCACCGCGCGCCCGCGCTCACTGCACCTTGATGAACGCCGGGAACTTCATCTTGCCGGACGCGAGGTTCTTCGGCCAGACGTTGACCTGCTTGCCGTCCTGCCACTGCAGCATCAGGCCGGTGATGTAGCCGTTGCCGGTCTTCAGGCCGTGCACGTTCGGGTCGCCCTTGGGCTTGAACGCGACGCGGCCGATCGTGCCGACGTAGTCGGTCTTCTCCATCGCGTCGACGAGCTTGTCGCTGTCGGTCGAGCCCGCGCGGCGCGCCGCGTCGGCGATGATGTAGACGTCGTCGTACGCGGTGTAGCCGGCGTACGAAGGCAGATTGCCATACTTCTTCTGGAACGCGTCGACGAACGGCAGCGTCTTCGCCGTCACCGCGACGCCGGGCCCCGAGACCGCCTGGTAGAGCACGCCGTCGGTCGCGCCGTTGGTGTCCTTCCAGAACGTCGAGTTGGTCGCTTGCGACGAGATGCCGAACATCGCGATCGGCACCTGCTGGCTCTTCCACTGCACGGTCGGCTGCGTGCCGACGTGCGAGATGCCGGTGATCATGACGTCGGGCTTCTCGCCCTCGATCTTGTTGAAGATCGGCGTGAAGTCGGTCGTGTCGGGCGAGAAGCGGATGTGGTCGAGCACCTTGAGGCCGATCTTCGGCAGGCACTGCTCGTAGCCGGCGTCGAGCGGCGTCGTCCAGGCGGCGTCCTCGCTCACGATCACCGCCGACTTCATCTTCGATCCGTCGACGAGCAGGTCCTTGCCGGCGTCGCAGACGAGGCCGGCGAGCGCGCTCGACGTGAGATAGCCGTGGAAGGTGTACTTGTTGTGCTCGTAGTCCTTGGCGATGTTCTGGGTGATGACGTCGGACGCGGCGCCCGGCGTGATCATCACCGTCTTCAGCCGGGCCGCCCAGGGCTCGAGCGCGAGCACGACTTCGGAGATGTAGCTCGCAATGACGGCGTTGACCTTGTCCTCGTTGACGGCGCGCTGGAACGCGCGCACGGACTCGGCCGCCGACGAGTGGTTGTCGTAGACGACGACCTCGATCTTGCGGCCGTTGACGCCTCCCTTCGCGTTGATCTCGTCGGCCGCGAGCTGCGCCGCCGGCGCGATCGACGATCCGGCGACGGCCTGCGCTTCGGCGATGACGCCGATCTTGATCGGATCGGCCGCGAGCGCGGCGTGCGGAAGGAGCGCGGCGAGGCAAGCGCTCGTGAGCAGAGTGGGCAAAGGATGGCGCAGCATGATCTCTCCTGTGAAAGTTGCCGGGAGTGCGGCGACGATTGAAAAATGGGGCCGGATTCTTGCGCCGAGCGGGCAACAACGATGCCGGGTCGGGATCGCGGACGGCCGGGTTAACCCTCGTCCTCGTTCGAAGCCATCTTGAACACGCTCGCAAACTCTGAGGAACCGAAACGCATGCCGAACATCAATTCACAACGGCTGTGGGACGCGCTGATGGAGCTCGCGCGCATCGGCGCGACGCCGAAAGGCGGTGTTCGCCGTCTCGCGTTGAGCGAGGAGGACCGGCGCGGGCGTGACTGCTTCGTCGGCTGGTGTCGTGCTGCCGGGCTGGCGGTCGAGGTCGATGCGATCGGCAACATCTTCGCGCGCCGAGCGGGAACGGTTCCCGATCTGCCGCCGGTGGCAATCGGCAGCCACCTCGACTCGCAGCCGTCGGGCGGCAAGTTCGACGGCGCGTACGGCGTCATGGCCGGCCTCGAAGTCCTTCGCACGCTCGACGACGCCGGAGTGCGCACGCGCGCGCCGATCGAGGTCGTCGCCTGGACGAACGAAGAGGGCTCGCGCTTCGTGCCGACGTGCATGGGCTCGGGCGTCTACGCCGGCGTCCACACGCTCGAGCACGTCCTGAAGCAGCGCGACGTCGACGGCGTCAGCGTGGGCGACGCGCTCGCCGGCATCGGCTACGACGGCGCGGCGCCCCCGCATCGGCTCGACGCGTACTTCGAGGCGCACATCGAGCAAGGTCCGGTGCTCGAGGAGCAGCGCAAGACGATCGGCGTCGTCCTCGGCGCGCTCGGCCAACGCTGGTTCGACGTCGTCGTTCTCGGCCAGGA
>DATJIM010000047.1:0-8925 GCA_035493195.1 Caldimonas sp. | reverse complement strand
CTCGTCGAGGGGCTCGGCCACTGCTCGATGTGCCACACCGCGATCAACGCGCTCGGCGGCTCGAAGGAGTCGAAGGAGTTCGAGGGCGGGATGATCCCGAACCAGAACTGGTACGCGCCGTCGCTGACGTCGAACCGCGAGGCCGGGCTCGGCGACTGGGAGCTGAAGGACATCGCCGACCTGCTGCAGGTCGGCGTCTCCAAGCGCGCAACGGTCTACGGGCCGATGGCCGAGGTCGTCTACAACAGCCTTCAGTACATGACCGACGCCGATGCCGAGGCGATGGCGGTCTACCTCAAGTCGCTGCCCAAGCGCGACGCCGATGCGCTGCCGACGAGCCAGGCGCGGCTCGTCCAGCCGTCGATCATGGAGGGCGGCCGCAAGATCTACGAGCAGCAGTGCTCGATCTGCCACGGCGGCGACGGCAAGGGCCACCCGCCGGCGTACCCGCCGCTCGCCGGCAACACGTCGATCACGATGGCGTCGCCGGTCAACTCGATCCGCATGGTGCTCAACGGCGGCTATGCGCCGGGGACGAAGAAGAACCCGCGGCCGCACGGCATGCCGCCCTTCAGCCACATCCTCGACGACGAGCAGGTCGCCGCGGTCGTCACCTACATCCGGGTCGCGTGGGAGAACAGCGGCGCGCCGGTCGCACCGGCGCAGGTGCCGGAGCTGCGCAAGCTGCTGCCCGAATAGCGGACGAGAACGAGGACGAGAGGAGAACCCATGGCCGCCGACGACGAGCCCGACCACAGCTCCGACGATCGCGCCGTCGACGAGATCGTCGCGCGCGGCCCGAGCGGCGCGTTCGCGCTCGCAGGCGTCGCGACGGCGATCGTCGTCGCGATCTACGTCGGCTTCTACTTCATCGTCTACCTGCCGCGCGGGGCCGTGCAATGAGCGACGGCGCGGCGGCGCACGCGTCCGAGCTCGTCGCGCTCGCCGCCGAGCGCCGCTGGGCGTGGATCGTCGGCGCGATCATCGCGGTGATCGTCGTCATGATGGTCGTCACCGGGCTGCATTGGGCGTCGATGCCGCCGTCGCGGGTCGAGACGATCGACGCCAGGACGCTGCACCTGCGCGGCGAGTTCGTCGAGACAAACCTCGGCACGACGCTCTCGCCCGACGGCAAGGTGACGGTGCGCGTCGTCGCCCAGCAGTACTCGTTCGTTCCGCAGTGTCTCGTCGTCCCCGAAGGGATGCCGGTGACGTTTCGCGCCACCGCGACCGACGTGATCCATGGCTTCGTCGTCGGCACGACCAACGCCAACACGATGGTCGTGCCCGGCTTCGTCGCGACCTTCACGACGACGTTCCCGAAGTCGGGCGAGCACCTGATGCCATGCCACGAGTACTGCGGCACCGGCCACGAGGCGATGTGGGCGCGCGTACAGGTGCTGCCGCGCGACGAGTTCCTGACGCGCGCGCGCTCGGGAGAAAGGCTCAGCTGTGTCGCGCGCTAATCGGCTCGTCCTCGCTCACTTCTGGGTCGCGTTCGTCGGCTTCGCCGGAGCCCTCGTCCTCGGCGCGTGGCAGATGTACATCCGCAGCCCGCTCGCGGCGTGGATCAACAACCCCGAGCACTACTACCGCTCGGTGACCGCGCACGGCACGGTGATGGCGTACGTGCTGCCGACGCTCGTCGCGATGGGCTTCGGCTACGCGATCTGCGAGCTTTCGCTGAAGCGCCCGCTGGTCGGCGTCAAGTGGGGCTGGGCCGGCTTCTGGCTCGTCGTCGCCGGCACGGCGATCGCGGCAGCAACGATGGCGCTCGGCAAGGCGTCGGTGCTCTACACCTTCTACCCGCCGATGCTCGCGAGCCCGTTCTACTACCTCGGCGTCGTCCTCGTCGTCGTCGGCTCGTGGATCTGGGTCGCGCTGATGTCGATCAACCTGCGCGCCTGGCGCAAGGACAACCCGGGCGCGACGATCCCGCTCGCGATGTTCGGCAACCTCGCCGGCGCCTATCTCTGGGCGTGGACGTCGGTCGGCGCCGCCGCCGAGGTGCTGGTGCTGATCCTGCCTGCATCGCTCGGCCTCACCGACACGATCAACGCCGGCCTCGCGCGCGTCCTCTTCTCGTGGACGCTGCACGCGATCGTCTACTTCTGGCTGATGCCGACCTACATCGCGTTCTACACGCTGGTGCCGCGCGCGATCGGCGGGCGGCTCTACAGCGACACGATGGGGCGCGTCGCGTTCGCCCTCTTCCTCGTCTTCTCGATGCCGATCGGCATCCACCACCTCTTCGCCGACCCGCAGGTCGGCGCCGGCTTCAAGTTCGTCCACGCCGCGATGACGGCGATGGTCTCGGTGCCGACGCTGCTGACGGTGTTCACGATCGTCGCCTCGGTCGAGATCGCCGGCAGGCTGCGCGGCGGCACCGGCACGTTCGGCTGGATCAAGACGCTGCCGTGGGACAACCCGATGATGCTCGCGCTGGCGTTCTCGTTCGTCATGCTCGGCTTCGGCGGCGCCGGCGGCCTCGTCAACATGAGCTATCAGCTCAACGAGACGATCCACAACACGCAGTGGGTGACGGGGCACTTCCACCTCATCTTCGGCGGCGCGATCGTCATCATGTACTTCATGATCGCGTACGAGCTGTGGCCGCAGCTCACCGGTTGCGCGCCGCTCAGCGCGAAGCTGATCCGCACCCAGCTCTGGCTCTGGTTCGTTGGCATGCTGGTGCTCTCGATGCCGTGGCACCTGGTCGGCCTGCTCGGCATGCCGCGCCGGATGGCGTATTACGACTACACGCATCCCGACATCCACCCGCAGGCTTGGACCGTGGTCGTGTCAACGGTCGGCGGCTTCATCCTGCTCGCGTCGGGGCTGCTCCTCGTCTACATCCTCGCGACCGCGAAGAAGCGCGACAGCTCCGTTGCAGTGCCGCGCTTCACCTTCAGCCGCGCCGCACATCCCGGTGCGCCGACGCCAGCGGCGCTCAACGGCTTCGGTCTCTGGATCGCGATGATGATCGGGCTGACGCTCGTCAACTACGGCTGGCCGATCGTGCAGCTCGCGTCGCTCAAGGACGCGTACGTGCAGGTCGTGCCGATCGGGAGCCGGTGATGGCAGGCGATCGCGATTCGACGTCCGCGTGGCGCAACGCCGCGGCGCGGCGCAGCGTTGTCTGGCTCGTCGTCCTCACCGTCGCGTGCCTGCTCGTCGGCTTCGTCTGGCTGCCTTCGGTGCACGCCGACTTCCGCGCCGACGGCCTCTGGGCGAGCATCTGCCGCGCAGCCGGCGTTCCCGCGAGCTGGTCGGGCGACGGTGGGCCGGCGACCGTGGAAAAGAGGCCGACCACCGACGTCGTCCTCGACCGCGCCATGGCGCGCGGCGGCACGAGCGACGCGATCGGCCGCGGCGCGACGCTCGCGCTCAACTGCACGATGTGTCACGGCGCGCGCGGCATGAGCGAATCGAACGCGCCCAACCTCGCCGGCCAGTACTCCGAGGTCGTCGTCAAGCAGCTCAACGACTACAAGAGCGGCCACCGCAAGAGCTCGATCATGGAAGGGCTCGCCAAGGCGATGAGCGTGCGCGACGTCGACGACCTCGGCGCCTACTACGCGTCGCTGCCGAAGGCGCGCACTGCGCCGACGACGTACGGCGAGCCGCTGCCGGCGCTCGTTCGCGTCGGCGATCCGATGCGCAACATCGCGCCGTGCATCTCGTGCCACGGCGGCGTCGACCAGAAGCTCGGCGCGCCGTGGATCGAGGGGATGCCGAAGGATTACCTGGTCGCGCAGATGGCCGCGTTCAAGAGCGGCGAGCGCCGCAACGACAGCGAGGCGCAGATGCGCAACATGGTGCGCGCGATGACCGCCAGGGAGATCGACGAGGTCGCGGCGTTCTACGCGAGGAAGGCCACCGGCGAGTGACGCGCCGCCGCGCGCGGCAGCCATGGCGCTGTTCGCGCGAAAGGACACCCGAACGTCGCTCGCCGGGGTGCGACTGGCAGGGCTGCGAAGGCGACTCGAGCGACGCCTGAGGCTCAGCCCGCCGCGGCGAGCGCCCGGTCGTCGCAGCGCCGTCGCGCCAGCCAGTGCGGCAGCGCCGCGACCACGCTGCAAGGGTCGCTGACGGGTTGCATATGGACGCCGCCGCGCAGCGTCACCAGCGTTGCGCACGGCAGCAGCTCGTTGAGCCGCGACGCGACGCCGCGCGCCGGCAGCGGCGAAGCGTCGCCGCGCAGCAGCCGCACGGGCATCGCGAGCGCGGCGTACGCAGACGCCGACACGGAGTCGGCGAAGAGGGCGGCGAACTCGGCCGACACCTTGGTCATCCGGCCTGCGACCGCGTCGCGGCGCGCGTGCGGCATCGCCGCCCAGGCGCCCTTCCCCGACCAGTAATCGACGAACCCCGCGGCCGCGGCGTGCGTCTCGCCGGCGGCGGCGAGCTCGCCGAGGCGGCGGGCGACGCCGACGATCTCCTCGCCGGCGGCGGCGAGCCCGGGCGCGCCGAACAGGAGCGCGAAGCGCACCGGCTCGTAGAGCGTCAGGCTCGCCACCGCGTCGGGCCGGCGCAGCGCGAGCTGCAGCGCGACCGCACCGCCGTACGAATGTCCGACGACGTGCACCGGTGCCGGCGCAGCGGCGAGCAACGGCTCGAGCGCGGTCGCCTCGTCGTCGAGCGTCAGCGTGCGCTCGAGCGGCCACGATGCCCGGCTGTCGTAGCCGAGCAGCGACGGTGCGACCACCGTCGATGCCGGCGAGAGCGCGGCACCGATCGTGTCCCACTGGCGGCTCGAGCTGGCGCTGCTGTGCAGCAAGACGACGGTGTCGCTGCGGCGGGGGAAGGAAACGACGGTCATGCAGGGTCTCCGGCGCCGTACTTGGCGTCCTCTGGGTTGGATCGAAAGTCGCGGCCGAAAGACGACACGGTCTGCGAGAATTTCTCGCGACTTGGAGGGCGCATGGCTGCACCGATCGATGGCGACGACGCCGGCGCTCTCTCGACCATGCTCGCGGCCGCCGAGCGCGGCGAGGTCGCCGCGACTCCGGAGCTCTTCGCCGCGCTCTACCGCGAGCTGCACCGCGTCGCACGCCGCCAGCTGCACTTCAATGCCGGCGGCCTGACGCTCGGGGCGACGACTCTGCTGCACGAGGCGTACCTCGACCTCAGCAGCCGCGGCCTCGCGTTCCCCGACGAGAACCGCTTCTTCGCCTATGCGGCGCGGGCGATGCGCGGCCTGATCGTCGACTACGTCCGCGAGCGCCGGGCAATCAAGCGCGGCGGCCAGTTCCACCTGACGACGCTCGACACCTTCGTCTCCGAGACGGTCGCGGCGACGAGCGACCTCGCACCGCTGAGCGAAGCGCTCGACGCGCTCGCCGTCGCCGAGCCCGTGCTCGCCGAGCTCGTCGAGCTGAAGTTCTTCTGCGGCTTCGGCTTCGCCGAGATCGCGGCGATGCGCGGCGTCTCGGAGCGGACGGTGCAGCGCGACTGGAGCAAGGCGCGAATGTTCCTGAGAAGCGCGCTCCAGGACGACGTCTGAGGCGTGGCGCGTGGCGGGTTCGCGGCGCCGTTTCCGATCAGGACGACAAACCCCTCGATCGCGAGACGCCCATGTGCCCCGACCCCACTGCCCGTCCCCGCCTCGTCGACTCCGTCGCCGCCGTCGCGAACCCACCCGCAGCGTCCCGCTGACGCTCGCCGCCGCTTCGGAGTAAGGTCGCGCCGTCGTTCGATCGCCGACGCGCCATGCACGACCCTTCGCGCGACTGGAAGCGCGTCAGCCCGCTGCTCGACGAGCTCCTCGAGCTCGACGCCGCCGGCCGCGCGGCGCGCCTCGCCGTGCTGCGCGCCTCCGATGCGAATCTCGCCGCGGCGGTCGAAGAGATGCTCGCGCAGGAAGGCGCGCTCGACGCCGAGCGCTTCCTCGAAGGCAGCGCGCTCGCGGCCGAAGAGCCGTCGCTCGCCGGCCGCATCCTCGGCGCCTACACGATCGAGCGCGCGCTCGGCGCCGGCGGCATGGGCAGCGTCTGGCTGGCACGCCGCAGCGACGGCCGCTACCACGCCAGCGTCGCGCTCAAGCTGCTCAACCTCGCGCTGCTCGGCCGCGGCGGCGCGGCTCGCTTCGCCCGCGAGGGCGAAGCGCTGGCGCGGCTCGCGCATCCGCACATCGCGCGTCTGCTCGACGCCGGCGTCGCCGACGGCGGCCAGCCGTACCTCGTCCTCGAGCACGTCGACGGCGTGCCGATCGACCGCTGGTGCGACGAGCGCCGGCTCGACGTCCGCGCGCGGATCCACCTCGTCCTCGATGTCCTCGACGCGGTCGCCCATGCACACAGCAACCTCGTCCTCCACCGCGACCTCAAGCCGAGCAACATCCTGGTGACCGCCGACGGCCAGGTGAAGCTGCTCGACTTCGGCATCGCGAAGCTGCTCGGCGGCGAAGAGCCGGCCGAAGCGCCGACCGAGCTGACGCAGGCCGGCGGACGCGCGTTCACTCCCGACTACGCAGCGCCCGAGCAGATCCAGGGCGCCGCGGTGACGACCGCGACCGACGTCTACGCGCTCGGCGTCCTCCTCTACGTGCTCCTCGCCGGAGTCCATCCGACCGCGCGCGCCGGCGCCGCGCCGGTCGAGCGGCTGCGCTCGGTGGTCGAGACCGAGCCGCGGCCGCTCTCCGAAGCGGTGCCCGAGAACGACAGCGGCGACGCCGCCGCCGCGGCGCGCGGCGAGTCGTCGCTCCGGCTCGGCCGCGCGCTGCGCGGCGACCTCGAGAACATCTGCGCGAAGGCTTTGAAGAAGGAGCCCGCGGAGCGCTATCCGACCGCCGCCGCGTTCGCCGACGACCTGCGCCACCACCTCGCCGAACAGCCCGTCACGGCACGGCCCGATTCGTTCGCGTACCGCAGCGCCAAGTTCATCCGTCGCAACCGGCTCGGCGTCGCCGCCGCGCTCGTCGTCTTCGCGACGCTCGTCGCCGGCGTCGTCGGCACGACGTGGCAGGCGGTCGAGGCAAAGCGGCAGCGCGCCGAAGCGCTCGCGCAGCGCGACCGCGCGCAGGTCCTGCTCGGCCGCAACGAGGCGATCGCCGATTTCGTCGGCGTCATGTTCAGCGAAGCGCTCCCCGAAGGACAGGCGAAGACGATGCAGGAGATGCTCGAGCGCAGCGAGCCGCTGATCGACACCGAGTTCGCCGGCCGGCCGGCCGAGCAGGCGGAGGTGCTGCGCGTGCTCGCGTCGTACTACACGCGCCTGAGCCTGCCGAACAAGCAGTACGAGCTACTGACGCGCGCGCGCCGCATCGTCGAGCAGGTGCCCGACCGCTCGCTGCAGGCGCGGCTCGACTGCGATCTCGGTCGCGCCGCGACGCTCGTCGGCAATGAGGACGAAGGCGCGAAGCTGCTCGAGCGCTGGGGCGCGGCGACCGACATCGCGCCCGAGGTCGCTGCAGGCTGCCTGCAGCTGCGCGCGCAGCTCGCGCAGAACGCCGCCGACCCGGCCGCCGCGCTGCGCTACGCCGAAGCGGGGCTCAGGCGTTTGCGCGTTTCGGGGACCGCCGGCACGCGCACCGAGGCGACACTCCTCGGCGACATCGCCTTCGCCCAGCACCTCGCCGGCCGCAACGCCGAAGCCGATCGCGCCTATCAGGCGTCGCTCGACCGCCTGCGCGAGCTCGGCGCGGCCCAGAGCTTCGACGCGCTGCGCCTCACGCTCGACCGCGGCGTCGTCCGCTACGCGATGAGCGACTACCGCGGCGGTCTCGACCTGTTCGAGCAGGTGCTGCGCGTCACCGAGCGGCAGGGCGGGGCGGTCGTGCCGCCGGGCATCCTCGCCAATCGGGCGTTCGGCCTCGAGCAGCTCGGCCGTTGGGACGACGCGCTCGCCGGCTACGAGCGCGCGCTCGCAGCGTCGCGCGCGAGCGGTTTCGTCGCCGGCGAGGCGTACGCGCTCGTCGGCCGCGCGTCGGTGCTCGTCTCGCTCGGCCACGTCGACGACGCGCAGGCGAGCCTCGAAGAGGGCGATGCGCCGATGGCGTCGCTGCCGCCGGCGCATTCGGCGCGCGTCCGCGGCGCGCTCGTGCAGGCGCGCATCGATCTTGCCCGCGGCGACCTCGACGCCGCCGACCGCCGCTATTCGGCCGTGATCGATCGGCTGCGCGCGCAGAAGGTCGAGACGCCGCCGCTGGTAACGGCGCTGCGCGGCCGCGCCGAGGTCGCGCTCAAGCGCCGCGACGCGGCCGGCGCGATCGCCGACGCCGAGGCGGCAGTGAAGACGGCGCGCCTGCTGCAGGGCTCGAACGCGCACTCCGACACGACCGGCCTCGCCTGGCTGACGCTTGCGCGCGTGCTGCGTGCAAGCGGCGACAGCGAGCGCTGGCCCGAGGCGATCGCGACCGCGCACGCCGAGCTCGCGCAGACGCTCGGCAACGACCACCCGGAGACGCGCGCCGCGAGCGAGCTGCTCGCGCAGCGCTGAACGCACGACCCACCCCGCCACGACCGAGCACCGAAGATGTCACGACGCACCCTCCTCGCCGACCCGGCCCTCTACGACTACGCGCTCGCGCACACCCTGCGCGAGCATCCCGAGCAGACCGCGCTGCGCGAAGCGACCGCGTCGCATCCGCTCGCGATGATGCAGATCGCGCCCGAGCAGGGCCAGTTCATGGCGCTGCTCGCGAAGTCGATCGGCGCGCGGCGCGCGATCGAGATCGGCGTCTTCACCGGCTACAGCGCGCTCAGCGTCGCGCTCGCGCTGCCCGCGGACGGCAGCCTCGTCGCTTGCGACATCAGCGACGAGAACGTCAGGATCGGGGTGCCGTTCTGGCAGCGCGCCGGCGTCGCCGACCGGATCGACCTTCGCATCGCGCCGGCCGCCGAGACGCTGCGCGCGCTGCTCGCCGCCGGTGAGGCGGGCCGATACGACTTCGTCTTCATCGACGCCGACAAGACGAGCTACGAC
>DATJIM010000046.1:0-5672 GCA_035493195.1 Caldimonas sp. | reverse complement strand
GCGCGCGCCGCGGTCGCGCGCTGGATCCGCGCCGCGCTCGCGGTGCCGGCCGCCGAGATCACGGTGCGTGTCGTCGGCGGCGACGAAGGACTCGCGCTCAACCACGGGTACCGCGGCCAGGACCACGCGACCAACGTGTTGACGTTTCCGTACCCGGGCGAGCCCGTGCTCACCGCCGACCTCGTCCTCTGCGCGCCGGTCGTCGAGCAGGAGGCAGAGGCGCAAGGCATCGCGCTCGACGCCCACTACGCGCACCTCGTCGTCCACGGCGCGCTGCACGCGCAGGGCTTCGACCACGAGCGCAGTGCCGATGCGAAGCGGATGGAAGCGCGCGAGCGCGAGATCCTCGCCGGGCTCGGCTTTCCCGATCCGTATCCGCGCTGATCGGGGCTCGGCCGGCGGTGCCGACGGCTACGTGCGGCGGCCGAGGTAGCGCTTGCGCCAGAAGAAGAAGCTCATGCCGACGCCGAGGACGAGCATGACCGTGAAGACGATCCAGAAGCCGGTCGGGCTGTGGATCAGCGGCAGGCCTTCGAAGTTCATGCCGAAGAAGCCCGTTACCAGGTTGAGCGGCAGAAAGATCGCCGTCAGCACGGTGAGCGCCCGCATGATGTTGTTGGTGCGGTTGCTCTGCTCCGAGAAATGCATCTGCACCGCCGTCTCGGAGGACGCCTCGAGCCGCCGCACGTGCGCGAGGACGCGCTCGATGTGCTCGAGGACATCGCGCGAGCGCACCCGCAGCTGCTCGCGATCGCGCCGCGTCGCTTCGTCGTTCGCCGCCGGCCATTCCTCGAGCGCGTCGAGCCACTCGACGATCGCGGCGCGCTGGTCTTCGCAGGTGTCCTCGAGGAAATGGAGCGCGTTGCGCGAATCGAGCAGGAGCCGCCAGCCGTTGCCGCCGCCGCGCCGCGGGTCGAACAGCTCCTCCTGCAGTTCGTCGAGCTGCTTGGTGAGGAGCTTGCGCAGCTCGAGGTAGCTGTCGACCATGAAGTTGACCATCCGCAGCATCAGGTCCGCGGGGCTCGTCGGCATGCGCGCGCTGCCGCGACCGTCGCCGCTCGACCCCTGGCTCTTCAGCCGCTGCGCGAAGAACTCGCGCACCTGACAGTCGGTGGGGTGGACGCTCAGCAGGACGCGGTCGAAGACGACGAAGCCGACCGGGCTGGTGTCGATCATCGCGATCGCGCTCTGCCGGCCGGCGGCAGGCGGCCCGTCGGCATCCACCGACTCGATCGCACCGGCGGCGAGCCGCCGGAAGACGAGCAGGTCGTACGCCGACGTGTAGTCGAAGTTCGACGTCAGCTGCTTGTTGAGGAGGTCGGAGATGTGCAGCTCGAACAGCTGCGCGCCGGTCCAGGCGAGAAGCTTCGCCTGGATGTCGCCGATCGCCGCCTCGAACGCCGAGCGGCTGGTGCCGATCCAGAGATAGCCCGAAGGCGGCAGCGCGTCGGGAAGCGCTTCGAGTTCGACGAACTGGTCGCCGAAGATGTGGAATGCGCGCAGCGGGTGCGGCATCGGCGCGAAAGCCTCTACGCGCGCTGCAGCAGTCGCGCGGCGGCGAGCGCGAAGTAGGTGAGGACGCCGTCGGCACCGGCGCGCTTGAACGCGCCGAGCACTTCCATCATCGTCGCATCGTGGTCGAGCCAGCCGCGCTCGGCGGCGGCCTTCAGCATCGCGTACTCGCCGCTCACCTGGTAGGCGAAGGTCGGCATGCGGAACTCGTCCTTGACGCGGCGGACGATGTCGAGATACGGCAGCCCGGGCTTGACCATCACCATGTCGGCGCCCTCGGCGATGTCGAGCGCGACCTCGCGCAGCGCCTCGTCGCCGTTGCCCGGGTCCATCTGGTAGACCTTCTTGTTGCTCTTGCCGAGGTTGGCGGCCGAACCGACCGCGTCGCGGAACGGGCCGTAGAACGCGCTCGCGTACTTGGCGCTGTACGCCATGATCCGCGTGTGGATGTGGCCGGCCTCCTCGAGGCTGGTGCGGATCGCGCCGATGCGGCCGTCCATCATGTCGCTCGGCGCGACGACGTCGACGCCGGCCGCGGCCTGGACGAGCGCCTGCTCGCGAAGCACCGCGACGGTCTCGTCGTTGACGATGTAGCCGCTCGCGTCGAGCAGCCCGTCCTGGCCGTGCGTCGTGTACGGGTCGAGCGCGACGTCGGTCATGATGCCGAGCCCGGGAAAGCGCTTCTTCAGCTCGCGAACGATGCGCGGGATCAGGCCGTTCTCGTTGAGCGCCTCGCGCCCGTCCTCGCTCTTCAGCGACTGCTCGAGGACCGGAAAGAGCGCCATCACCGGAATGCCGACACGCACGCACTCCTCGGCGATCGGATAGAGGCGGTCGAGCGTGACGCGCTGGACCCCGGGCATCGACGGCACGTCCTGGACCAGATCCTTGCCGTCGAGGACGAAGACCGGCAGGATCAGGTCGCTCGCGTGGACGCGCGACTCGCGCACGAGATCGCGGCTCCAGCCATCGCGGCGCAGGCGCCGCGGGCGGCTCGCGGGATAGGCAGGCGGCGTCAGCACGGCGCGATTCTAGGCGGCCGATCTCCGAGGCTCGACGCCGATAATCGCGGCGATGGGTTACCTCTGGATCAAGGCGTTCCACATCGTCTTCATCAGCAGCTGGTTCGCGGGCCTCTTCTATCTGCCGCGATTCTTCGTCAACCTCGCGTCCGTTCCCGCGGACAGCCATGCCGAACGCGAGCGGCTGCTGGTCATGGCGCGCCGCCTCTACCGCTTCTCGAGCCTGCTGATGGTCGTCGCGATCGCGCTCGGCCTCGTCCTCTGGCTCGGCTACGGCGTCGGCAAGGGTCCGCACAACGGCTGGCTGTACGCCAAGCTCGCGCTGGTCGTCGTCGCCATCGGCTACCACCACGCGTGCCGGTCGCTGCTGCGCAGCTTCGAGGAATTCGCCAACGTGCGCAGCGAGCGCTGGTTTCGCGTCTTCAACGAGACGACGGTGCTGCTCTTCACCGCGATCGTCGTCCTCGTCGTCGTCAAGCCGTTCTGACGATGGACCCTGTCGGCGCGTCGCTCCGCACGCCCGAGCAACGGCGTCGGCGGGCATCGCGCGCCGACATGGCGGTCGTGCCGAGCGCCTGGTCGAGCCGCCACCGCAGCTCGGCGGTGCCGCTCGCCTGGCTGTACGGCGGCCTCATCGTCTACGCGAGCCTGTACCCGTTCGTCGGCTGGCGCGTCCCCCCCGTCGGCCCGTTCGACTTCATGCTGCTCGGCTGGCCGCGCTACTGGACGTGGTTCGACGTCATCTCGAACCTGCTCGGCTATCTGCCGCTCGGCTTTCTCCTCTTCGTCGCGCTGACGCGCAGCGGCCGCGGCGACGGCGCCGCGGCTGCGCTCGCGTGCGTCGGCGGCGCACTGCTGTCGCTGACGATGGAGCTGCTGCAGAACTACCTGCCGCATCGCGTCGCGTCGAACGTCGACCTCGTCCTCAACGTGCTCGGCACGACCGCCGGAGTCGCGATCGGCGCGGCGCTGCAAGGCCGCGGCGGCATCGCGCGCTGGCAGAAGCTGCGCGACCGCTGGTTCGTCGACCGCAGCGCCGGCGGGCTGGCGCTCCTCGTCCTCTGGCCGATCGGGCTGCTCTTTCCTACCGCGGTGCCGTTCGGCCTCGGCCACGTCCTCGGCCGCCTCCAGTCGTTCCTCGTCGATCTGTTGCACGACACGCCGATGGCGCCGTGGACCGAAGGCTGGGCCGTCGCGACGACACCGGCCGGGACGCCGGTCGTCGCGGCGACGCACGCCCACACGCTGTCGCCGAGCGCCGAGCTCGCGATCATCGTGTTCGGCCTGCTCGCGCCTTGCCTGATCGCGTTCACGATCGCGATCCCGGGCTGGCGCCGCGTCGTTCTCGTCGCCGGCGCGGTCGTTCTCGGCACCGCGACGCTGACGCTGTCGACCGCGCTCAACTTCGGACCGTCGCACGCGTTCGCGTGGACGACGCACGCGGCGCTCGATGCGCTCGCGATCGGCGGTGGTGCGGCGATGCTGCTCAGCTTCGTGCCGCGCCGCGTCGCCGCCGGCTTCGGCCTGATCGCGTTGACCGCGCTCGTCATGCTCGTCGCGCAGGCGCCCGCCGACCCGTATTTTTCGCAGAGCCTGCAGGGCTGGGAGCAGGGCCGCTTCATTCGCTTCCACGGCGCGGCCCAGTGGGTCGGCTGGATCTGGCCGTATGCGGCGCTGACCTACCTGCTGGTGCGGCTCGCGGCCCGCGACGCCGCGGGCTGACGCGGCTTCGCGCGGGCGGTCTCGTGCATCGCGCCCGCGCGCTTCGCGCGGCGTCGCGACGCCGCCGCCGCGGCAGCGTCGCGCTCGGCCGCTTCGATCAGCGCGTCGGCCATCCAGAGCGCGATCCGCTCGACCTCGCGGTCGGGAACGTCCCAGATGTCCTTGAGCACCATGTACGGCTCGATGCCGTACACGACCGAAAGCGCGCGGTGCAGCCGCTCGTGCACGGCGGGCGGCAGCGTCGGCGCGAACGGTGCGAGCGCGTGCTCGAGGATGCGGACGCGGTGGCCGCGGCGGTACGGCTCCTCGTCGAGCAGGCCGGCGCGCTCGAGCGCCCACTGCTCGAGCGCGAGCTGCGCCGCCGCGCGCATTTGCGGTTCCGACTCGGAAAAGCGCGGGAAGGTCTGCGCGAACAGCTCGTGGACGCGGGCGCGGCCGTCGGGCTCGCTCGACGAGAACGCGCGCACCGGGCCGAGCGACGCGCCGACGACCGCGGTGACGAGCGCGCTGCGGCTCGGGAAGTAGCGGTACGTCGTCGCGCGCGAGACCTTCGAGCGCACCGCGACCTCGGCGATCGACGGCACCCGGCCCTGCTGGCGGATCAGCTCCATCGCGGTGTCGAGCAGCAGCCGGAACGTCGCCGCCTTGACGCCGCGCTCTGGCGGCCGCGGCGCTTCGGTGAGACGATGCTTGAGGCGCACCATGCGGGTTTGTCCGGAGCGGTGCGTCGTGCGCCGCGCTTGTGGGGGTCTCGGGCCGGCGCCTATGATGCGCCGATCGCGATTTGAGACGCAAGTCCCAAATCGAACCGACGATCTCGGCGCGACCCGGCTGCAGCAGGCCGGGCAGGAGAGAGCCTTCATGAGGATCGCCAGCTGGCGCTGGGGAGGACGAGCGCAGGTCGGCACTGTGTCGCCGTCGGGCACCGAGGTGACTCCGCTCGCCGCGTCCGACCCCGAGCGCGGCGCCCTCGGCTTGATCCAGGCGCTCGCGCGAGGCGAGCCGATGCCGCAGGTCGCCGGTGCGCGGCTGCCGCTCGATGCCGTCGAGCTGTGCGCGCCGCTGCCGCGGCCGCTACGCAACGTCTGGTGCGTCGGCCGCAACTACCACGCGCATGCGAAGGAGCTCGCCGACAGCGTCTTTCGCGCCAGCCTGCCGGTCGAGCACGCGTGGCCGATCGTCTTCACCAAGGTGCCCGAGTGCGTCGTCGGGCCTCGCGACGAGGTCCGCCTGCCGGGCGCCTCGATCTCGAGCCAGATCGACTACGAGAGCGAACTCGCCGTCGTCATCGGCCGCGGCGGCCGCGACATCGCGAAGTCGCGCGCGATGGACCACGTCTTCGGCTACACGATCGTCAACGACGTCACCGCGCGCGACATCCAGGTCCGCCACCAGCAGTGGGACCTCGGCAAGAGC
>DATJIM010000045.1:0-6087 GCA_035493195.1 Caldimonas sp. | reverse complement strand
GCTGCCGTAGGTCTTGCGCACCGCCGAGTCCTGCGGATCGGTCCACAGCGCCGAAGCGAACAGCGCCGGCCGCAACGATTGGAGATGCAGGCTCGGCTTGCCGAGCGACTCGAACACCACCGGCGGCAGGTTCCATTCGAGCGTCTGCTTGACGAAGGTGCGGCCGGCGATCTCGTCGATCTGAAAGCCCGGCATGGAGCGGTACTCGCGGTAGCGCTTGACCACGCCGTCGTCGACGATGTTGTTGCCGAAGCCACCGAAGTAGTAGTTCAGGATCGGATTGTTGCGATCGCCGTTGGCGACCCCGGCGGCGCTGCGCGACCAGACCGACGAGTGGCCGAGCGGCAGCGGCAGGCCGGCGTCGAAGCCTCCCCGCAACTGCGTCACCGTCGAGTCCTCCATCCGATGCCCCGTGGCGACTGCGGTCCAGGCGACGCCCTTCTCGTCTTCCACTGCGCCGAGCGAGCGGCGCACGTCGCTGTAGCGCAGGGCGATCTCGCCGGTGAACAGGCGGTCGAACGTCGTCGCCACGTTCTGCGCTCCCGGCAGCGTATCGATCTTGTCGTAGTACGCGAGGTCGTAGCTGACCGCGAGCCTCTTCGGCGGCTCGAAGATCAGGAACTGGTCGTAGCCGAGCGTGGCAGCGTAGCCCTTGCGACCGCGCCGCGTCGGGCCGAAGAGGTCGTAGAAGTTCGAGCGGTTCCAGGCCAGGCCGGCGCGCCAGCCGAGGTAGTGCCCATCGACATAAACGTGGCCGCGCTCGTTGTTCGCGACGTTCTGGTCCGGCGTGTAGGCAGCAGTGATGCCGAGATGCGCGAAGCCGAGCGGATCGCCGACGTTGAGGTGGTAGCCGCCGGCCGCGGTGTTCTTGTATCCCTCCAGGACCGGGAAGCCGTTCAGCACCTGCAGCTCGCCGAGCGGGCGATACGCCCCGGTCGACTTCACCTGCGAGTCGTAGTCGACGACGCTGGCCGGCGGCACCTGCCAGGTCGTGACCACCGGATGCCGCGCGACCAGTTCGGTGCCGAGGAAGGTGATCGCGCTCAGGTCCTCGAGCGGCTTCGGCTCGATGATCGCCGGCGTGAATCCTTCGCCGGTGTAGCTGAACACGACCAAGCGGCCGTCGGCCATCGGGATCGGCCGGAAAAAGCCGGTCTCGGCGTTCGACACCGCCTTGACGTCGCCGGTCGCGACCTCGTAGCGGAAGATGTTCGAGACGCCGGTGTAGTAGCTGCTGCCGTAGAGATAGCGGCCATCGTTCGTGAAGACGAAGCTCTCGGGCGCCGACTGGCCGAAGCGGAACTCGCTCAGCGGGGCGGTGTTGCCGGCGAGCAGCGCCGCGAGCGTCCAGACGCGCAGGAACTGATCGCCGCCGACGTCGGTGATCGATGCCGACAGCAGCCGACCGTCGGCGGAGACGTCGAGGTCGCTCGGCACCACGCCGTAAGGAAACTCGTGCACCACCTCCCAGCCGACGTAGGGATACGGAATCCGCACCAGCGTCGCCAGCCCGGAGCTGTGGCGCACACCCATCAGCGAACGGTCGACGGGGTTGAAGGCGATGCTGCCGATGCGCGCCTCCTTGAGGAGGACCGTCTGCTCCCCGCTGTCGACGTCGACCGCGATCAGGTTGCGGAACCCCAGGTTGTCGGTCGTGAAGAAGGCCCTGCGGTTGGCGGGATCGAAGGCCAGCGAGGTGACCGAATAGAGCATCGCGCCCTTGATCTCGGCCAGGGTCCGCGCGCTGCCGTCGCGGATGTTCAACGCCGCGACGTGATCGACGATGCCCGGGTAGCGCACGCCGGCGTAGAGGACGCCGCTCGCCTCGTCGAGATACGCACGCGAGACCGAGCCCATCGCGGTGGCTGCGAGATTGCGTTGTGGAGTGATCGGATGCTTGCGAACTTCGGCCAGGTTGCGGCGCTGGAACTCGTGCTCGAAGGCGATCCAGTCCTGCCAGCCCCGCTCGAGCGGGATGCCGAACACCTGCTCGAACTGATCGGCATAGTGGCGACGGCTGCCCTCGTCACGACGCAGCCAGGCGACGACCTTCTCGGGCGAGAAGGCGTAGGCGAGCCAGGTGAAGAACCGCCCGCCGTACAGATAGGCGTTGGCCCCGCCCTGGAAGTCGACCCGGGTGCCGCGCGACACGAGACCGAGCGGGTCGTAGAAGTGCGCGTCATCGCGCACCATGGCGCGAAAGACCATCTCGTCGTAGCCGCCCTGCGCCCGGCCGAGGCCGCCCGCCATCCAGGTCTCCATGAACACGGCGCTGCCTTCCAGGTACCAGCGCGGCACCGTGAATCGAGGCACCGTCAGGTAGCTGTAAAGCAGCGACTCGGGGTGCGCCGACTGCGGCGCCACCTTGCCGAGGAAGAAGCCTCGCCAGCGCCGGTCCTCGCTCGACGAGATGTCCGTCGTCGCGACGTGCACCATCTCGTGGTTCATCGTCGAGTACATGCGCTCGTTGCTCGGGTTGGTCTCGAACGCATTGGCCGCCGGCGCGACATCGATGCGCAGCAGCGTGTTGGGCGTCGGCGAGACGCCCGCGTTGCCGTAATCGGCGAAGTCGCGCAGCCACACGTTCGTGCGCTCCGACGGCTCCCAGCCGAAGATGCGGCGCTGCCAGTCGAATGCGTTGCTGAACGTGCGCGCGGTGTGCGGAACGAGGTAGGTCAGGCTCGGGTCCGAATAGAACAGACGCAAGTCGTTGGTGTCGACGAAGGAGAGGCCGAGCGGGCCGGGCTCGGCGGCGGCGAGGATCGGAAGGCACAGCAGGGGGCACAATGACTTCGCCAGATGCACTCGGCCTCCTCCGGGAGATTGACGGCGCGCAAGGGTAACGGAGCCGCACACAAGAGAAAGCCGCCGGCCCTTGCGGGCGGCGGCTCACCGAGGCGATCCTCCGGGTTTACTGCTGCGACGTGCGGTCCGCCTTCAGCTCGGTCTGCACCTTGTCGGCCTTCATCTCGGTTTGCATCCGGTCGGCCTTCAACTCGGCTTGCGCCTTCTCGGCCTTCATCTCGGTCTGCATCCGATCGGCCTTCAACTCGCTCTGCGCGCGGTCGGCCTTCAATTCGCTCTGCATCCGGTCGGCCTTCAACTCCGTCTGCGCCTTGTCGGCCTTCAAGGCCGACTCGGCCGCCGACTTCTCGGCGAGCGCGCGACTCGCGTCGGGCACGGTGCCGGTCGGTGCCGCCTGAACCGCGGGAGCGCCGAGCTGCACCTGTTCGCTGCCGTTCTGGGCGGCGCGATAGCGCTGCGCCGGGATGACGGTGCCGACCACGTCCTTGGCAAGCGGGAAGTCGAACGCGACCTGCGCCACGACGACTGCCGCAGCGGCAGCGACGCCGGCTCCCAGCCAGGCCTTGCGATGGGCGAAGATTCTGCGGGTGGTCTGCTCTGTCATCGTGACGCTCCTGATGGGGGCTCGGCGGGAGACTCCGAACAACGTGTGCCCAAGTACACGCTGAGCGGGAAAAGGTTGGCTGGCGCCCCCGGCTGCGCCAGGCGCTTGCGGGATGGCCGCGGCGATCGAGGCGACCAGCCCTTCCGGGGCGTGCTCCTTCGGCACCGCGCCCAGGGCCTCGAACAGGCGTTTCCAGCCCTCGAACTCGACGCGCGCCGCGGGATCGGCGGCCAGCCGCATCTCGAGCTCGCGCGCCTCGGCGTCGCTGGCTTCGCCGTCGAGGACGGCGTGCATCAGCTCGGTGAGCGGGGAGTGCTTCTGGGTCATCTCACTTCCAATCCTCGAGCAGGCCGCGCAGGCGGCGCCTCGCCTCGAACAAGCGCGACTTCACGGTCTTCTCGTCGATCTCCAGGATCTGCGCCATCTCTTCGTAGCTGCACTCCGAGAAATGGCGCAGGGTCAACACCAGCCGGTCGCTCGTCGCCATGGTCATCATCGCCTTGCGCAGCTGGCGTGCCAACTGGGCGGCGCTCGCTTGCCGCTCGGGGCCAGCGCTCTCATCGCCGGCGATCTCGACATCGTCCTCGAGCTTGTCCTCGTGGCGCTGGCGGCGCAGGAGGTTGAGCGACTCATTGACGGCGATCCGGTAGATCCAGCTGAAGAACTTGTATTTCGGGTCGTATTCGTCGGCCCGTTCGGCGACCTTGAGGAAGACGGTCTGGCTGATGTCATGGGCGTCTTCATGTCGGCGCAGGACCCAGAACGCGGCGTTGTAGATCGGCCGCTGGTAGCGGACCACGAGGGCGGTGAATGCGTCCCGGTCGCCGCTCAGGTAGCGCTCGACCAGCACCCGGTCATCGTCCTCGTCCGAAGTACACGCGACGGCGGCAAAGGTTGGCGAGCGCATCAGCGACCAGAGTCGATCTCGAGAATCTGGTCGAAGCCCGAATAGCTGAAGATGTCCTGGAGGTGGCGGTTGACCGCCGTCAGGCGCAGGCGACCGCCGGCCCCCAGCAGCCGCTTGTGCGTTTTCAGGAAAACGCCGAGGCCGGCGCTGGAGAGGTACTGGAGGTCGCTGCAGTCGAGCGTGACGACGCCCTGGAGGCGATCGAGGTACGACTGCGCCGCGGCAGCCTGGGTCGCGTCGAGCCGTCCCGAGAGCACGACGGGCGTCTCGCCGCCTCCTTCGATCGTCAGCATCGCTCTTCCCCGTTGCGCTTCGCCGCCCCGGGCGACGCAGCTGCGCTTGTCTTGCGGAAGACGATGCGGCCGCATCGCTCCCCCTCCGAATATGCGTACTGTACGGAGTCCACCAGGCGCGGGATCAGATACAGGCCGAGGCCGCCGGGCTGCCGCTGGACAGCCGGCAGCGCGATGTCCACTGGCGGCGCCTGGGTGACGTCGAAGCGGTCGGCCTCGGGTTCGGTCAACGTCACCTGCACGCCTTGTGGGATCGCCGCGATCTCGATCGCCACCGGCGCCTTGCCGCGGCTGTACTTCACGATGTTGGTGAACAGCTCCTCGAGCACGAAATCGACGTCGGCGAGCAGCGCCGCCGGTACTCCCTGGCGCGCGAACGCGGCGGTCGTGAACGCGAAGATCTCGACCAGCACGTCGATGCGTCGCGCGAACAAGGCGTTCTCGCTCACCGGGGCGCCTCGCGTCTGACGAGGACGACCGTGATGTCGTCTTCCTGCGTCGCACCACCCGCGAAGGCCTGCAGCGCATCGAGCAGCGCGGCCGACAGCGCCGCCGTGCCGCGCGCGTGGTGGCGAACGACGACCTGCTCGACGCGGTCTTCGCCGAACTGCTCGCCCGCGCCGTCGCCGAATTCGTAGATCCCGTCGGACAGCAGGACGAGCACATCACCCGGTGCCAGCGTCATCTCGGCTGCCCGCGGCGGGCGCGGCAGGGGCATCGCGCCGAGCGGGAAGCTCGTCGGCTTGTGGCGCGAGCAGGTGCCGCGCTCGGCGTGGAAGTGGAGGATCGGCCCCTGGCCGGCGCTGACATAGCGCACCACGTGGGCATGCGGATCGAGCACGCCGATGAAAGCGGTGACGAAGCGGTCCTCGGCCAGCGTCTCGGCGAGCAGGTCGTTGACCTGCGTGAACGCGGTCTCGAGGTCGGCGCCGAGGCGAAACGCCATGCGCAGCATCGCATGCATCTGCGTCACCGACATCGCCGGGCCGATGCCGTGGCCGGTGGCGTCGCCGAGGACGACGAGCAGCCCGTCGCCCACTGGCGCCAGGTCGAACGTGTCGCCGCCGGTGAGCAGCGCCGGGCGGAACGTGCCGTGCAGGTCGTAGCCGGCGAGCACGGGCATCGCCTGCGGCAGCGTGCTCATCTGCACGACCTGGGCCATCTCCATCTCGCGGCGCAGCTTCTCGCCCTCGATCAGCGACTCGATCATGCGCACGCGCTGCAGGGCGACCGCGCATTGCGCCGCCAGCGCCGTCGCGAGCTGCTCGTCGGCTGCGTGAAACGTGCCGCCGACGCGATTGAGGACCTGCATCACGCCGACGAGCGCGCCGACATGGTCGATGAGCGGCACGGTCAGGCTGCAGCGCGTGCGAAAGCCCGATCTGCGGTCGACCTCCTGGTCGAAGCGCGCATCGGCATAGCAGTCCGGCACATTGAGAACGCCGCGGTCACGCGCGCACGCGCCGACCAGGCCGACC
>DATJIM010000044.1:0-2685 GCA_035493195.1 Caldimonas sp. | reverse complement strand
TGGTGCGACCTGCTGCTCGAGGCGCCGCGTGCCGTGCTCTGGCTGCTGCAGTGGAACACCGCGGTGCAGACGCGGCTCACCGCGGCGGCGAACGAGCGCGGCGTCGCCGCCGACCGCCTCGTCTTTTCACCGGTCCTGCCGTTCGACGCGCACCTCGACCGGCTCGCCTGCGCCGACCTCTATCTCGACGCGTGGCCGTGCAACGCGCACACGACTGCGAGCGAGGCGCTCTGGGCCGGAGTTCCGGTCGTGACGCTCAAAGGGCGAACCTTCGCCCAGCGCGTTGCGGCGAGCGTGCTGCACACCGCGGGGCTCGACGAGCTCGCGTGCGCCGACGTCGCGTCGTACCGCGCGCTGGCGCTGGAGCTGGCCACCGATCCGGCGCGGCGCGCGGCGTTGCGCGACCGTCTCGTCGCGCAGCGGGCGGCGAGCCCGCTGTTCGACGGGGTCGCGTTCGCGCGCGACATCGAGGCGCTCTTCGAACGGATGTGGGCCCGCGCCGTCGAAGGCAAGGCGCCGGAGCATCTGCCGGCGCTCGCCGACGCCTGAGCCCGCCCGGGCGGCGAACCGCTCCGCCTAGAGGCTGAAGCGCGCCGCCAGATCGCGCTCGCGCACGATGTTGAGGCGGCCGGTCGCAAAGGCCGCGTCGGTTGTTTTCGCGTCGTGGTTGCGATCGCTCACGAAGACGAGCGTGTCGTCGAGACCGCTCGGGGCGGGAAGCTTGTCGGCGAAGCTCACCGGATGGTGAGCGTTGCGCCGCAGGTACTCGCGCGCGGCGGGCTCGAACGGCCCGACCGTCAGGAGGCGCTTGACGCCGCGGTTGATGACCGGATCGCGGAGCAGGAATTCGAGCATCGCCTCCGAGGCCAGCGTCGCCAACGGCACCGGCAGCAACCGCTCGTAGCCCATGCCTTTCATCCGCGTCGCGAGGTAGTAGGTGTCGAGCGGGTTCTTCTTCTTGGCGTGGCGGAGGCGAACGGCGACCGACATCCGCACCGCGATCATCTTCTGGATGCGCAGATGAAAGCCCGCGCGCTCCTCGTCGCCGACCTGGCTGCCGGCACGCGCGAGCACGTATTCGAGGCCGCCGCGGTAGCGGTCCCAGGCCACCTCGACCTCCTCGGTGCCGGCCTGGGTGCGCTCGTCGTCGGCGAAGTAGCGCGTGATCGAGACATAGAAGGGCATCTTCTGGATCACCACCGCGCCCAGGCTCAGGTAGTCGGCGGCGTGCACGAACGCGTAGAAGGCCTGCTCGTTGATGCGCGGCATCAGCCGCTGCATCGCGTCGCGCCTGGCGATGTGGACCTCGGGAAAGATGTGGTGGCGCAGGAGATGGTCGAGCAGCTCGGCGTACGCATCGCGCTCGATGCGCAGATCGTGCGGGACCTCGTAGAAGAGGCCTTGCTCCTGCTGCCCGACGAGGTCGAACAGCTTCCACGGCGCGTAGACCACGGCGATTGCCGGGTCCTCTTCCATGCGGGCGATCGTCTGCGCCACCTGTTCGCCGAGGATGCAGTCGTCGTCGGCCAGGTAGACGACGTAGCGGCCGCTCGCCTGCATCATGACGAACTGGACGTTGGCCGGGCCGCCGATGTTCTCCTCGTGGCGCAGATAGCGGATCGGCAGACGCGCGGCGAAGTCGCGCACGACCGCGCCGGTCGCGTCCGGCGAGGCGTTGTCGGCGATGACCAGCTCGTACGGGTAAGGGAAGCCGTCGAGCTGGACGATGAGGCTCTCGAGCAGCGAGGCGAGGTAGCGCGCCCGGTTGAACGTCGGGATGCAGAAGCTGACCACGGGTGTCGTGTCGGAATGTGTCATGGGTGCGTGGCGGAAGCGTTCGAGCGGCGATTTTGTCGAGGCGGCCGGCGCCCGAACCGTGGATAAGGTCGCGATCCGGCGGCCAAATCGCCAGCGCCGCAACGGCGCTGTAGGAACTTGCCTGACACCTGTCACGGAAGAAGCTGGACTTCAGCGACCGAGATGGCCTGATGGTCGCCGCCTGTTCGTCTCTTCAGAATTCTTCCCATCGCAAGGCCAGGACCTTGCGGCGATTCACAGACAGGAACAACGGAGCAACCATGAACGCAGACCAGATCCTCGCCGAGATTCGCGAAGCGAACCTCTCCTACCTGATGCTCGCGCAGAACCTCATCCGCAGCGACCGCGAGCAGGCGCTCTACCGCCTCGGCATCAGCGAGGAGAGCGCTTCGCTCATCGCGCTCCTGACGCCGGCGCAGATGATGAAGATCGCCTCGGGCAACACGCTGCTGTGCCGCTTCCGCATGGACGAGGACGACATGGTCTGGAGCCTGCTCCTCAACCACGGCAAGAGTGCCGCCAACGACGCCACCGCGCGCCTGCATGCCTCGATCCTGATGGCCGGCCGCCACCAGGAAGCCGCCTGAGGACGGCATCGCGATGCGCACCAAGAGCATCCTCACCGAAGCCAAGCAGATCAGCCGCGCGGTCGCGCTGATCGGCCTCGGCGCGCGGCTGCAGGTCCTCGAGTCGGAGACCGACCTCTCGTACGAGCGGCTGCTCCGTCTCTACAAGGAGGTCGCGGGCAAGTCGCCGAGCAAGGGCCAGCTGCCGTTCTCGACCGACTGGTTCATGACCTGGCAGCCGAACATCCACGCCTCGCTCTTCCTCAACATCCACGAGTACCTCAACAAGTCGTCCGAGCTC
>DATJIM010000043.1:0-8649 GCA_035493195.1 Caldimonas sp. | reverse complement strand
AGGCCCGCGTGCTTCGAAAGGACGTCGGTGAGATACGCGGTCGCGTCGCAACCCGCGACGAGATCGAGCTGCGGGTGCGCGCGCGCGATCGACAGGTGCGAGAGCCCCATCTTGCCGAGGCCGACCATTGCGGTCCTGAAGACGGAGCCGGTCATTGCGGTGCGGTCGGACGGTCGAGCGGCGGCGACCGCCACGTCGGCGCGCGGTAGCGGCCCAGCCAGTCGAGCAGGACGAGCCAGAAGAACTCGGTGTCGCGGAAGTAGCGCCGCCAGTAGCGCTTCGGCTCGGTCGTGATGCGGTACACCCACTCGAGGCCGTTCTTCGTCATCCAGCGTGGTGCACGAACGACGGCATCAGCCTCGTAGTCGATCGTCGCGCCAACGCCCATGAAGATCTTCACGGCCGGCATGGCACTGCGGTAGCGGTCGATCCAGATCTCCTGCTTGGGGGCGCCGAGCCCGACGATCAGCACCGTCGCCTGCGACGCGTTGACGATCTCGACGACGTCGGCGATCTCCTTCGGGTCGTTGACGAACTGCATCGATGGGCTGTGCGCGCCGACGACGATCTCGCGGCCGACCCTCGCGTTGATGCGCTCGCGCGCCTGCTGGGCAATTCCCGGGCCGGCGCCGAGCAGGAAGACGCGCACGTCGGGGTTGGCCGCGTGGTGGCGGCAGAACGTCGGCACGATGTCGGAGCCGGAGACCTTCTCCTGGATGCGCCTGCCGATCCAGCCGAGCGCCCAGTAGACGTACTTGCTGTCCGAGGTGATGAAGTCGGCCTTGCGGTACGCCGCGTAGAAGTCGGCGTTGCGTTGCAGGTGCCAGCAGTGGTCGGGGTTGAGCGTGAAGACGATGCCGTGGTCGAGCCGCTCCATCAGCTGCTGCATCGTCAGGTCGTCGACCCAGATGTTGAGGAGTCGCGAACGAGGCCAGGGGCGCGCGGGCGGGGGCTCGGCGTCGACGGGTCGGGTCATGGGACAGGTGCGGGTTCCGTCGACCGCTGAGAACGCGATCGGCCAGCGGTCGATGCCGCTCGGGTCGGCGGATTCTACGGCGCGCGTCGTTGCGCGCCGATGTCGCGGCCGCCGCTCAGGCGGCGCCTAGAGCATCCGCTCGCCGTTGCCGAGCAGGTGCGCGTGGCAGTCCTTCGCCGGCCGCTCGCACCCTTGCACGAAGCTGTCGACGAACTCCGACTTCCAGCCGTTGAACCAGTCGGCGTGCGACGAGTAGCCCGCCGGCAGCGTCGGGTCGTAGTTGTCCGAGGCGAGCCGCCAGCGCGCCGGTGCGCTGGCGTCGGTGACGGGATAGAGCACGTTGACGGTGATCTCCGGGATCGCGACCGGATGCGTCGCCGGACAGCCTCCGCTCGGGTACGCCATGTGGCTCTTGTGGTCGGGCGAGTCGAGGTTGACGCCGTCCCAGCATTGCGGGAAGACGACGCGCACCCAGATCGTGTTGCCGACCGCGCAGTTGGTCGGCAGCGCGTAGACGGTCGCTCCGTTGCCCGTCGCCGCGTCGATGCACGCGAACGTCGCGGGGCCCCACTGCACCGGCGCCTTCGCGGTCGACGTCCCGGCGATCATGCGCAGGCCATCGGGCATCGGCTGCACGGTCGCCGGAGCGACGCCGGTGTACCCGGTCTTGTAGTAGATCGCGGCCATCGCCGGCGCGACCGGCGTGCCGTCCTTGGTGTCGATCATCGCCGGTGCCCAGTACGCGGTGCGATTGATCGTCCCGCCGAGGCAGGTCGAGTTGCCGGTGTTGGCGATCGAGTCGGCGGTCGAGTTCGCGTTCGTTCCGGTGTTGCCGAAGAAGACGTGCAGGTGCGACTTGCCGGGCTGGCCCGGGAAGACGATCGGGTCGTCGAACGCCATGTGCGAGAACTGGCACGCGGTGCGGAATGCGCCGGTGCCGTCGGAGGCGGCCGGAAGCTCGGTCGTCGATGTGATCTGCTCGCTCGCGACGCCGCCCGACCCGAGCGGGATCTTCGCGGTGTCGACTGCGGGAACGGTATTCGTCATCGTCGTGATCGTCGGCGACGACGCCGGCGGGGCCGGTGCGGGGGCCGGAGCTGGAGCGGGCGCTGGAGCGGGCGCCGGAGCAGGAGCCGGGGTAGGAGCAGGAGCCGGGGCAGGAGCCGGCGCAGGCGCAGGGGCGGGCGCAGGAGCCGGTGCGACCGCATGCCCCGGCGCCGAAGCCGATTGACCCGGGCCTCCGGGCTTCGGGCCCTTCGCGACCCCCATCAGCTCCGCGCCCTGCGCGTCGGGCGAGCGCGGATCGAGGTCCATCAGGGTGTGGATGCCGTTCGCCTTGAAGGCGACGACGCTCGACGACGCATCGACGGTCGACTGACCGCCTCCGCACGCGGACATCGCGGCGGCGGCGAGCAACGACAGACATCCGCTCATGGGCGGAATTCTGGCGGGACGTAATGGCATGGATGCTGAGGCGGCTTCTTCGGACGGGTTCATTTCGACGTGAACCTCTGCCGTCTGAAGCGCAACACGCATGCCATTGCATTCGTGCGCCTTGCTCACGGCAAAGCCGCCGCAAAGCGGCGCTTCGGTAACGTGAGATCGGGTGTGCGTTACAGCATCGACGCGAAATGCCGTCGATCTGCGCGACGCCGGTGCGTCGTATCGAGTTGCTACCAGCGCGCGTGGCCGCGCGCGTGCGACTCAGCGTGTGTCGGGATGGCTGCCCGCGTGTCGAAACGTGTCGTAGTCGCGCAGGTAGTCGGCCTCGTCGTACGGCTCCGAAGCGAGCACGAGGCACACGGAGCCCGACGAGAAGTTGTCGAGCTCGCGCCAGATCATCGGGCAGACGTAGAGGCCCGTGTACGAGCGATTGAGGTGATAGCGCGCGCGACGCTTGCCGTCGTCGAGGACGACGTCGAAGCTGCCCGACATCGCGACGATCAGCTGGCGCAGCTTGAAGTGGCCGTGGCCGCCGCGCTCGGCGCCGCCGGGGACGTCGTAGAGGTAGTAGACGCGCTGGATGTCGAACGGCACGTGCCGGCCGGCCTCGACGAACGTGAGATTGCCGCGCCGGTCCTGGATGCGCGGCAGCTCGACGACGCCGCAGTGCTCGAGTGAGCCGCGCGCGTCGGCGCCGGGCAGGACGTCGAAGCGCGGCGGGTCCGTGACTGGCGGCAGCAGCATTCGCGGGGCAAACGGGCGGAGACCGAAACCTTAGCCGATCTCAGCCGCGCCGCGACTTCAGCGGTCGAGCAGGATTGCCCACCCACGTCTGCCCCGCGGGGACGTCCTTGGTGACGACGGCGCCGGCGCCGATCATCGCGCGCTCGCCGATCGTGACGCCGCCGAGGACGGTCGCGTTGGCGCCGATCGATGCGCCCTGGCGGACCGTCGTCGTCTGGAACGCCGGCGGGTACTGCTTCGAACGCGGCAGCTTGTCGTTCGTGAAGGCGACGTTCGGGCCGACGAAGACGTCGTCCTCGATCCGCAGCCCGTCCCAGAGCTGCACTCCGGACTTCACCGTGACGCGGTCGCCGACGACGACGTCGTTCTCGATCAGGCAGAGCGCGTTGATGTTGCAGTCGCGGCCGATGACTGCGCCGGGCAGGATCACGACGTACTGCCACACCGTCGTGCCGTCGCCGATCGAGCGGCTCTGGACGTCGGCGAGCGGGTGGATCTGCACCGTCATGAGCGCGCGCCGCCCTTGTTCGCCCCGCGCTCAGTGCCAGGTGAACTGCGTCGCGCAGCCGATGACGTTGGCGGTGTACGAATACGCGACGAGCGCCGTCACGTCGCGCGTCTCGTGCGCGATCGTGCAGTTCGCGTTCCAAGCGCGGTTGATCGCGTAGCTCACCGACGCCGTCGCCGTCTTGCTGACGTCGACGTCGCGCGCGTCGAGGCCGGCCTGGACCGCCCCGGCGAGCCGCGCGCGGGTGTAGCGCACGCCCGCGCTGGCGTTGATCTTGGCGGTCGCGGCGTAGCTCGCGGCCAGGCCGATCGAATCGGTGACGCGGTTGTTCTCGTAGACGACCGAGACCGGCGTCAGCGTCAGCCCCGTTCCCGACTGGACGACCGCGTACTGCGTCAGCGAGTTCGCCTCGAAGCCGGCGTCGCGCGCCGCGTCGAACACGACCGTGGTCTTCGCGGTCGGCTGCCAGTTGACGGCGATGCTTCCGGTCAGGCCCGAGAAATCGGACGTCGCGATGACGCTGTTGGTCTGCCGCGTGTAGCTGAGCCTCGCGTTCACCTTCAGCTGCGCGTCCGGCGTGTAGTCGGCGATCAGGTCGACGTTGTTGCCGTCGGTCGTGTTCGCCGAATACGTCGCCGAGTTCGGATCGAAGAGCGCCTTCGGTGTCTTCGTGTACTCGTAGCGGTAGGCGACGCCGACGCGCAGGATCGGGCTCGGCCGGTAGTAGAGGCCGAGCGTTGCCGTCGTCTCGCGCGACTCGGAGGTGACGAACTGCGGCGCCGAGTAGTCGACCGCGACGTAGTTGAGGCCGCCTTCGATCGTGAGCAGCGACGGGCCGCCCCAGCGGAGGCGGCCGTCGGCGCGCTCGGTCTTCTGCAGGTTGCGCCCGGCCGCCGGTGCGCCGAATGTCGCCGACGCCGACGCCAGGTTCTGGCTGAGACCGACGTTGACGCTGCCGGAGATGTGCTCGATCGTCTCGAGGTCGGCGCCGAGGCTGAAGTCGTACGAGGTGTTGTTGAGCTGCGTCTCGTCACCGTAGCGGTTCAGGCTGACGCCCGCGCGTCCGAACACGCGCTGTCGGCTGATCGGCTGGTCGAAGCCGCCGAAGACCGTCGTGCTCGAGTACGTGTCGCCGGGACCCGACGGGATCCGATAGACGTTGGTGTCGTGCGTGAAGCCTTGGCCGACGCCGACGTAGTAGGGGTTCGGGTCGGGCGTGTACGCGGCGTTCGGCGACCGATACGGTGCACCCGACGGGGCCGTCGTCGTTTGCGATGGTGCGGTTGGCGAGGATGGAGCCGTCGGCGATGACGGTGCCGTCGACGACGAAGGCGTCGTCGACGAAGAGGGCGTCGACGACCCGCCGGCGTCCTGCGCGCGCGTCGGCGCGGCCGCAAGACAGAGCGCTGCTGCAGAGGCGGCGAGCAGCGCGCCGCCGCGGCGAAGGCGGGGCAATTCCTCGTTCATGCGTTCTCCAGGTCCAGCGCGCAACAGGGCATTCGGCGAGCCTAGTAGGCGTGCCGATCGAAGAAGACGAGCTTGATCGTCTGGACGATGATCTTGAGGTCGAGGCCGAGCGACCAGTTGCGCAGGTATTCGAGATCGTATTCGACGCGCGTGCGCATCTTCTCGACCGTGTCGGTCTCGCCACGCTGGCCGTTGACCTGCGCCCAGCCGGTGATCCCGGGCTTCACCTTGTGGCGCACCATGTAAGCCTTGATGATCTGGCGGTATTCCTTGTTGTGCGTCACCGCGTGCGGCCTGGGGCCGACGATGCTCATCGTCCCCTGCAGGACGTTGAAGAACTGCGGCAGCTCGTCGAACGACGTCCGCCTCAGAAACGCGCCGAACGGCGTCACCCGCGGATCGTTGCGGGTCGCCTGGCGGACCACGGCGCCGTCCTCGAGCGTGCGCATCGAGCGGAACTTGTAGACGACGATCTCGTGGCCGTCGAGGCCGTTGCGGCGCTGCCGGAAGAGGACCGGGCCGGGCGAGCTGAGCTTGACGCCGATCGCGATCGCGAGCAGCAGCGGCGAGATCAGGACGACGATGAGGCTCGCGATGACGAGGTCGCTCGCGCGCTTGACGAGCTCGTTGGTGCCGGTGAACGGCGTCTCGCAGATGCCGACCACGGGCACGCCGTTCATGTCCTGCAGGCGCCCCTGGATGATGCTGATGCCGAAGACGTCGGGGACGAAGAAGAGCGACGCCGTCGTTCCCTGCAGCTGCTCGAGCAGCTCGACGATGCGCGGCTGCGAGCCGAGCGGCAGCGTGATGTAGACCTCGCGGACGCCCTTCTCCGTCGTGTAAGCCGCGACGTCGGCGAGCCGGCCGAGGATGCGCTGCTTGGCGTCATCGTCGACGCGTTCGTCGGCGCGGTCGTCGAAGAAACCGAGGAACTCGATGCCGGGGCTGTCGCCGCCCTGGAGCGCGCGTGCGACCTTGACGCCGAGCGCGCTCGCGCCGACGACGACCGCGGTGCGCCTGAGCCCGGGGCGCCTTTCGCGCCGTCGCGCGATCGTGCGCCCCAGCCACGTCGCGAGCCACTGCAGCACCGGCGTCGCGATCGCCCAGGCGATCAGGACGGAGTCCTCGAAGAAATGGAAGCTCTTCGTCGCGTATGCGCAGAGCGCGAGGATCGCGAGCAGCACGACCCACGACGAGACGATGTCGACCGCGGCGCCGAGCAGCGACTCGCGGAAGCGATCGCGACCGGGAAAGGTGAGCGCGAAGACGAGCAGGCACAGCGTCAGCGCCGGCCGGTCCATGCGCTCGTCGCTCAGCAGCGTCACCGTGATGAACGTGAGGACCGTGATGCCGGGCTCGAGAAACGCGGCGACCAGCGACTGCACCGACTGCGGCGCACTGAAGAACGTCCTCTTGTGGGAATCTTCGAACATCTTCGAGCCGCGGGCACAAACCCGGGGCAGAGCAGAGCGACGCCCGTCTGCGCGGGCGAATCCGCGTTTCTACCGTGTTTTGCCGCCGCGCGGGGCGGCCGGATCCCCCCGGGCCGCAGGGGGCACCGCCGCGGCGCGGCGGCGCCGTGTCAGGACGATGGCGCCGCCTGGGTGCGCCGGCCGCGGCCGAAGAGCCCCAGCCGCTGCGCTTCGAGCGCCGCCTCGGCGCGCGAGCTGACGTTGAGCTTGCGGTAGATCTGCTTGACGTAGTCCGAGATCGTGTGCCGCGAGAGGTTGAGCTGGACCGCGATCTCGGGCAGCGTGAAGCCCTTGGCGACGCGCAGCAGCACCTCGTTCTCGCGGTCGGTGAGGACGACGTGCGGGACGTTGCGCCGCTCGCGCTGCTGCGAGCGCGACGCGAAGTGGGTCATGATCCGCCGAGCGATCGCCGGCGAAAGCGGCGGCTCGCCCTGGCTCATGCGGCGGAACTGGTCGACGATGACCGCCTCGGAGTTGTCCTTCAGCACGTAGCCGAACGCGCCCGCCTGCAGGGCCGGAAAGAGGTGGTCGTCGTCATCGTGGATCGTGACGACGACCGCCTGCGCCTTGGGCTGCGCCTCGCGCAGCGCGGCGACGACGTCGACTCCCGAGCCGTCGGGCAGGCCGAGGTCGATCAGCGCGACGTCGATCTGCTCCTTGGCGATGACGGCGAGCGCCGCGCTGACACGCGACGTCTCGAAGAAGCGGGGCTCCTTGAAGACTTCGGATGCCTGGACCTTGAGCCAGTTGCTGGCCTCGGGGACGTCTTCCAACAGCAAGATGTTCGTCATGGCGAACTCCGGTGCTCAGGCCGCTCCGCGGCGGCCGATGCGTGTGAAGGGCAAGCACCATGCGCAAGCGATGGTGCGTCGCGGCGAATCGTAGCAAGCGCCGCTCGTCGGCGACGCCGCGTCAGAGAGGCACCGTGAGCGATATCACGACGCCATAGCCGGGTCGCGACTCGACGAGGCACTGGCCGTTCATCCGCTTGGCGCGCCGCTTCATGCTCGACATGCCCTGGCCGCGATGGAGGTCGGCCGCGATGCCGCGGCCGTTGTCGCGCACCGTCAGGACGAGACTGCCTTCGTCGAGCGCGCAGCGTACCTCGCAGCGGCTCGCCTCGCTGTGCTTGATGACGTTGCTTACCGCCTCGCGCAGCACCCGCGTCAACTGCATGAAGAGGCGCGCCGGCAGCATGTGCGGCTGGATGTCGGCGTCGTGGTCCCAGAGCGCCTCGATGTGCGCCTGGCCGAGGCGGACCATCGTCTCGGCGCGCCAGTCGGCCAGCGCGTCGTCGAGGCGCACCGGACGGCCGGCGAGGCCGCGCACCGAGAGCCGCATCTCCTCGAGCGCCTCGCGCGCTAGCTGCGGCACTCGTCCGGGGTCGGAGGTGTGGACGATCGTGAGCAGCTTGGCGCCGAGGTCGTCGTGGAGGTCGGACGCGATGCGCTTCCTTTCGCGCTCGGTGAATTGCTCGACGCGCTGCGACGTCATCGTCTCGACGCGGACGTCGAACTCGTTGGTGAGCGTCTTCAGCTCGCGGGCGAGCCGGTTGCGGTCCTCCTCCGTCGCGTGCAGCGCGTGCGCGAACATCAGGAAGAGCCGCGTGCCGACGCCGCCGAAGAGGAGCGGCAGCACGACGACGAGGATCGAGAACGGCGGCAGCGCCACCAGACCGCTCTGCACCGCGAGCTCGGCGACGAGCGCGAGCAGGCCGGCGGCGATCGTGAGCGCCATCGGGCCGAAGTCCTGCGGCCGCTGGCGCCACGTCACGGCGAGGTAGATCGCCATCACCGCGGTGAGCTCGAGGGTGAGAACGAAGTACCAGAAGAGCGCCATCGCGAACAGGTGGTCGGGCCCGGCGAGGATCAGCGACGTCGGCACGACGACCCACTGCAGCGCTGCGACGTTCTCGATCACCCGCGACCTCAGCCCGGCGAAGCTGAGAAAGAACTGCACCGCGAGCGCGAGCAAGACCGCCCAGAACGAGCACAGCATGAACTCGGAGACGTCGTTGCTCCACGGCAGGTCGGCCGCCG
>DATJIM010000042.1:0-4589 GCA_035493195.1 Caldimonas sp. | reverse complement strand
ACGAGCCTGGGCGCGTAGATGCGCTGCTTCTTGTCGACCGTCGCGAACAGGTGCTCGGCGGCGTCGACGGTCTCCGAGACGCCGAGGAAGAGCCGCCCGCTCGGCCGCAGCGCGAAGTGGAAGATCTCGAGCGCGCGCTGCTGGGCGTCGCGCTCGAGGTAGATGAAGAGGTTGCGGCACGAGATCAGGTCGAGCCGCGAGAACGGCGCGTCCTTCAGCAGGTCGTGCGCCGCGAAGACGATCGCCTCGCGCAGCTCGGAGCGGACGCGGTAGCCGCGCGGATCGCGGGTGAAGAAGCGCCGCAGCCGCTCCTGGGAGAGGTCGGCGGCGATCGCCGGCGGATAGACGGCGTCGCGCGCGGCGCCGATCGCGTCCTCGTCGAGGTCGGTCGCGAAGACCTGGATCGAAGGCGGCGCGTCGAGCCTGCGCGCGTGCTCGGCGAGCAGCATCGCGACCGTGTACGCCTCCTCGCCGCTCGCGCACGCCGCGACCCAGACGCGCACCTCGTCGGCGGCCGTCTTGCCGGCGAAGAGCGCGGGGACGTGGGCCTCGAGCGCGTCGAACGCATCGCGGTCGCGGAAGAAGTTGGTGACGCTGATCAGCAGGTCCTTGAGCAGCGCGCCGGCCTCGCCGGGATGGGTGCGCAGGTACGACAGGTAGTCGTCCATGCGCTCGATCGAGTTGACGCTCATCCGCCGTGCGATCCGGCGCAGGATCGTCGCCCGCTTGTAGTAGCCGAAGTCGCGCGCGGTCTGCGTGCGCAGGTAGGCGAGGATCTCGCGCAGCGTCGCCTCGTCGCGGTCGCGCGAAGGCGCGACCGGGCGCGCCGGCTGCGGCCCGTCCTCCGCGGGCAGCTTCAGCCGCGCGAGCAGGCGCGTGTACTCGGCGATCCGCCGCGCCATCTCGCCGGCCGGCAGGATCCAGTCGACCATGCCGGTCGCGATCGCCGAGCGCGGCATGCCGGCGTGCTCGGCCTCGTCGGGGTCCTGCGCGATCGTCAGACCGCCGCGCTCCTTGATGCGCTTGATGCCGATCGCGCCGTCGCCGTCGGCGCCCGAGAGCACGATCGCCGCGGCGTGCGGCCCGTGGGTGTCGGCGAGGCTGCGAAAGAAGAGGTCGACCGCGACGCGGCGCCCGCGGTCGGGAGTGAGGTCGCCGCAGACGAGGTAGCCGTTGGCCGACATCAGCGTCTTGCCCGGCGGGATGACGTAGACCGAGTTCGGGACGACGCGCACGCGGTCGTTGACCTGCTGCACCGGCATCGCCGTCGCCCGCTGCAGGATCTGCGGCAGCGCGCTCTCGTGCTCGGCGGCCAGGTGCATGACGACGACGTAGGCGAGGCCGCCGTCGGTCGGCGCGCCGGCGAAGAACGACTGCAGCGCCGCGAGCCCGCCCGCCGAGCCGCCGAGGCCGACCATCGGCAGCGTCGCGAACGCGCGCGTCGGGATCGGGTTGTCGGTCTCGGCGGCGAGCTCGACCTCGACGTGGTCGGGGGCAGGCTCAATCCGGACGTCGTCGCTGGCGTTCGCCAGCGGTTGGGGGAGAGGCGTCGCTGAGGAATCTTCCATCGTCGGGGGTTCGGCCGCGATGCGCCGCCTGCTGGCGGGCTGCCATTGTGGACCTCGCGCACAAGTACCCATGTAGGGAGATATCGCGAGTCGCGGTCGTCTGCCGCGCCGCCGCAGGAGCGCTACGATGGCAGCGCACCCCGAGTCCCGAGCGCGAGCCCCGCCATGAACGTCGTCGAGAAGGCCTTCGCGGCCGCCATGGTCGTGGCGTGCGTCGTGTTGCTCGTACGGATGCTGCTGCGCCCGCGCCGGCGCGCCCGCGTCGACGCGACTGTGCGCAAGCAGGCCGCGCTCTGGCGCCGCCGCGTCGTCCGCGCCGCGCTCTGGCCCGCGGCCGAGTTGCGCGCGCGTCGCGAGACGAAGGAAGCGATCCGCCGCGCCCGGCGCTCGGCGATCGAGCGCGAGGGCAACGTCATCAGCCCGAAGGCGTTCAAGGGCCGCCGCCGCGACCTGCACTGACGGGCGGCGTCGCCGCGGCCGCGTGTGCTAGCGTGCCGCGCATGCGGATCGCCCTGCCCGATCTCCTCGCGTCCCGCAAGGGGCGTCTCACGGCGTTCTTCCTGCTCTACGTGACCGAGGGCATCCCGCTCGGCTTCACGGCGACGGCGATCGCCGCGCAGATGCGCCGCCAGGGGCTCGGGCCGGCGGATATCGGCGCGTTCGTCGCCTCGCTCTACCTGCCGTGGGCGTTCAAGTGGGCGGTCGGCCCGTTCGTCGACGTCTTCTCGTCGGATCGGTTCGGTCGCCGCCGCACCTGGATCTTCCTGATGCAGATCGGCATGTGCGCGACGCTGCTCGTCGCCATGGGCGTCGACTTCGTCGGCCAGATCGGCCTCTTCACCGCGGTCATCTTCCTTCACAACGCGTTCGGCGCGACGCAGGACGTCGCGATCGACGCGCTCGCGGTGAGCGTGCTGCCCGAGGACGAGCGCGGCTCGGCGAACGGCTTCATGTTCGCAGGCGCGTCGATCGGGCAGACGATCGGCGGCTCCGGCGTGCTCTTCCTGACCGCGCTGATGCCGTTCGCGTCGACGTACATCTTCGTCGTCGCGTCCATCTTCGCGATCACCGCGTTCGTCGTCCTGCCGCTGCGCGAGAAGGCGATGAGCGTCGCCGAGGCGCAGGCGCGCAAGGCGAGCAGCGTCGGCCGCGAGCTGGCGAAGTTCGTGCGCGAGGCGTGGACCGCGTTCACCGGCTCGCGCGCCGCGCTGGTCGGCGTCTTCGCCGCGCTGTTGCCGGCCGGCGCATACGCGCTCAGCCTCGCGCTGCAGTCGAACCTCGCGGTCGAGCTCGGTCTCGCCGACAACGAGATCGCGCAGCTCAATCTGGTCTGCACCGTCATCTTCGCGCCGTTCTGCATCCTCGGCGGCTGGGTCTCGGACCGCTTCGGCCGGCGCTCGTCGCTCGCCCTGTTCGCGTTCCTGACCATCGTGCCGACGCTCTGGCTCGCGTACGTGATGTGGCAGGCCGGCTGGATCATGCCGGTCGACATCAAGACGCCGAATCGGCCGCATCCGTCGACGGTGCTCGTCTTCACCTTCTGGGCCGCGTGCATCGTCTACAACATCTTCCAGGGCCTCTACTACGGCATCCGCACCGCGCTCTACATGGACGTCACGAACCCGGCGGTCGCGGCGACGCAGTTCACGGCGTACATGGCGTTGCTGAACCTGTGCATCTCGTACACCGCGTGGTGGCAGGGCCACGTCGTCGAGTGGCTCGGCTATCCGCTGACGCTCGTCCTCGACTGCGCCTTCGGGATGTCCGCGCTGCTGCTGCTGCCGCTGATGCGGCCGCGGCGCGCGGCGACGCCGGCGAGCGAGGAGACCGCGGGCGCCTCGCCCGCGACCGCCTGAGGCTCGTTCTGCGACGATCGGCCATGGACTTGGAGCACCTCCGGTCGTGGATCGGCCGCAGCGAGCAGCGCACCGACACGATCACCGCCGCGCCGCTCGCCGCGCTCGCGGCGACGCTCGACCGCGACGACCCGCCGCCGGGCATCGGCACCGCCGTGCCGCCGCTCTGGCACTGGCTCTACTTCCTGCCGATCGCGCGCCAGAGCGAGCTCGGCAGCGACGGCCATCCGCGCCGCGGCGGCTTCCTGCCGCCGGTCGAGCTGCCGCGGCGGATGTGGGCGGGCGGCCGCCTGAGCTTCGAGCGACCGCTCCGCGTCGGCGACGTCGCGACGCGGGCTTCGCGGATCGCGGGCGTCGCGGCGAAGGACGCGCGCTCCGGGCCGCTCGTCTTCGTCACCGTCCGCCACGAGCTCTCGACGCCCGAAGGCCGCGCGCTCGGCGAAGAGCACGACATCGTCTACCGCGGCCTGCCCTCGGCGGGCAGCGCGGCGCCACCGCCGCGCGCGCCGACCGACGAGGCGTTCGCGCGCACGGTCGTTCCCGACGACGTCCTGCTCTTTCGCTATTCGGCGCTGACGTTCAACGGCCACCGCATCCACTACGACCGCCGCTACGTCACCGAGGTCGAGGGCTATCCCGGCCTGATCGTGCACGGGCCGCTGATCGCGACGCTGCTGCTCGACCTGCTGCGCCGCGAGCGTCCCGACGCGACCGTCGTGCGGTTCGACTTCAAGGCGGTCAGCCCGCTGTTCGACCTGCATCCGTTCGAGCTCTGCGGCAAGCCCGACGGCGAGCGGCGCTTCGCGCTCTGGGCACGCAACCAAGAAGGCGGCGTCGCGATGCAGGCGACGGCGGAGGTCGCCTGACTTCCGGAGCGACCATGGTCCGAAGCGCGCCCGACCGCTACCACGAGATCCGCGACGCGGTGCGCGCGCTCTGCGCGCAGTTCCCCGATTCGTACCACCGCGAGATCGACGCGCAGCGCGGCTACCCCGAGGCGTTCGTCGCTGCGCTGACCTCGGCCGGCTGGCTCGCGGCGCTGATCCCGCAGGAGTACGGCGGCTCGGGGCTCGGCCTCGCGGAGGCGAGCGTCGTCATGGAAGAGATCAACCGCTCGGGCGGCAACGCCGGCGCGTGCCACGGCCAGATGTACAACATGGGAACG
>DATJIM010000041.1:0-37726 GCA_035493195.1 Caldimonas sp. | reverse complement strand
TGCACGGGCCGGCCGGCCGACTGCCAGGCGTCGATGCCGCCGCGCAGATAGCGTGCGTCGAGTCCTGCCGAGCGCATCCGCAGCGCAGTCGCGCGGCCGACCTCGTGGCCGTATACGCAGTAGACGACGAAGGCGCGATCGTTCGGCAGCTCTGTGCTCCATCCGGCCACGCCGGCCGGATCGAGCCAGCGCGCGTCGGGCAACATCGTCTCGGCCTCGGCAAAGACGCCGGCGCGCCGCACGTCGAGGACGACCGCGCTGCTCGCGTCGTCGGCATCCGCTCCGATCGCGTCGGTTGCCGCGTCGACCGCCGCTCGATAGCGCGCGTAGACGCCGGCCCATTCGACGTTGCTCATGAAAGCGTCGACGTACGCCGCCGCGGCCGCGCCGTAGTCGATGTGGTACGCGTGCTCGTACATGTCGAGCGCAAGGATGGGTACGCCGCCGGCAAGGCCGTGCGTGTGATCGGCGCACCACTGATTGACGAGCGTGCCGTCGCGCGGCTGGAAGCAGAGCAGCACCCAGCCGGAGCCGCCGCCGAGCGCCTTGCCCATCGCGACGAACTCGTCGCGCCAACGCTCGACGCTCTCGAAGCTGGCCTCGAGCGCAAGGCGCATCGGCGGCGCCATCGTCGCGCCGTCGCCGCCGAGGCCGGCGAAGTAGAGCTCGTGCAGGACCATCGAGTTGGTCGCAATCAGCTCCTCGCGCTTGATGCCGTTGACGACGAAGCCGGGTGTCTCGCCGAACGGCATCGACGCCAGCTCCGTGCGAATCGCGTTGAGACGCTTGACGGCACCGCCGTAGTTGTTCTGGTGGTGGCTTCGAAGCAGCGTTTCCGACAAGCCGTGCAGCGTCGTCGGGTCGAACGGCAGATCGAGACAGCGAGCGTTCATCGGACCTCCTTGCGGGCTGGACGTCTTATGTAGATGATGCTACAGTGATGTCGCGAAGATTACAACATGGAGACGGCGATGGCAGGCGGTCGGGTCCCACGCGTTGCGCTCCTCTATCCCGGTGATCGCGAAGCCCGCGAGCGTTCGGACCCCGACGCGAGCCGCTTCGCCGCACTCTTCAAGGCGTTTCGCGACGGCGGCGTAGCGGCCGAGCCCGCGGTCTACGACGACGACTTCGTCGCCGACGTGCAACGCCAGCTCGAGCAGGTCGAGGGCGTTCTCGTCTGGCACAACCCGATCGAGCGCGGCCGTTCGCGCCGCGTTCTCGACGCGATGCTCGCCACCGTCGCGTCGCGGGGCGTCTTCGTCAGCGCCCATCCCGACACGATCCTGCGGCTCGGCACCAAGGACGTCCTCGTCGATACCCGCGACCTGCCGTTTGGCAGCGACGCCCATGCCGTCGCGGACGTCGCCCAGCTCGCCTCGAGCGTGCGCGCGCGGCTCGACAGCGGCCCGCGCGTGCTGAAGCAGCACCGCGGACACAGCGGCATCGGCGTCTGGCGCATCGAACGAAACGGCATCGGGCGCTACAAGCTTCGCCATGCGCAGCGCGGCGCGGTCGAGGAAGAGCTCGACTTCGCAACCGTCGTCGCGCGCCTCGGGCCGCACTTCGAAGCGGGCGGTCACATGATCGACCAGGCGTGGCAGGCGCGCATGGTCGAGGGCATGACGCGCGCGTACCTGGTCGGCGACCGCGTCGCGGGCTTCGGGCACCAGGCGGTCAATGCGCTCTTCCCGCCGGCCGCCGGTGAGGCGCCGCCGCCGCCCGGGCCGCGGCTCTACAGCGGTGCGGACGATGCGCGCTTCCAGGACCTGCGGCGCCGTCTCGAGGGCGGATGGATCGAGATGCTTTGCGCACGCGTGGGTGTTGAGCCCGCCCGCGTTCCGCTGCTCTGGGACGTCGACTTCCTGCTCGGCGAGCGGCGCGGGCACGAGGCCGAGCGGCACGTGCTGTGCGAGATCAACGTCAGCAGCGTGTCGCCCTTTCCAGAGTCGGCGATCCCTCGCCTCGTCGAGGCGACGCGCGACGCATTGAAGGCTCGTCGCTGAGATGCCGAGCGAACGCGCGTCCGACTGGCTGCTGCTCGTGATCTCGCTGCCGACCGGCAGCGCGACGGCGCGGATGCGCGTGTGGCGCGGGCTGAAGGGCCTGGGCTGCGTCGCCTTGCGCGACGGCGCCTACCTTCTGCCCGGCGGCGAGCAACGCGAGCAGGCCTTGCGCGAGCTCGGCGACGAGTGCACGCGCGAGGATGGCGTCGCCTGGCTGATGGCGGTGCGGCCGCGCTCGAGCGAAGAGGAGCACGCGTATCGCGCGCTCTTCGACCGCAGTGCCGAGTACGCCGAGCTGCGCCGCAGCTGGAAGGAGGCCAACCGCTCGCTCAAGGGAATCACGCCGACCGAGCTCGTGCGGCTGCAGCGCAGGCTGCAGCGCGAAGTCGAAGCCGTGCGGGCGACCGACTTCTTTCCGGGCGATGCGAGCGCCGAGGCCGAAGCGGCATGGCTGGATTTCAATCGCCGTCTCGAGCAGGTGCTGTCGCCCGACGAGCCGCACGAGCGCGATGGCGCGATCCCGCGGCTCGACCCGGCGGCGTACCGCGGCCGCACGTGGGCGACGCGGCGGCGACTCTGGGTCGACCGCGTCGCAAGCGCCTGGCTGATCCGCCGGCGCATCGATCCCGACGCGACGTTCAAATGGCTCGCGCGCCCTTCGGACTGCCCGAAGAGTGCGCTCGGATTCGACTTCGACGGCGCGACGTTCACGCACGTCGGCGATCGCGTCACGTTCGAGACGCTCGTCGCGACGTTCGGGCTCGACGACGATCCGGCGCTCGCAAGGCTCGGCGCGCTCGTCCACCAGCTCGACGTCGGCGGCGAGCCGGTGCCCGAGGCGACGGGGTTCGAGGCGGTCATGGCTGGCGCACGCGAGCGTCTGGACGACGACGACGCGCTGCTCGCGGAGATGAGCACCGTCCTCGATTCGCTGTACGCGCACTTCGCGCGCGAGGCGGCACGGTCGATCTCATGAGCACGCAGCCGCACGAGGCCGTCGCGGCCGCGGCGCCGAGCTACAGCCGCTGGCAGCTCGTGCGCTACATGCTCGCCTTGGGGACGTGGGGGTTCGGCGGCCCGGTCGCGCTGGTCGGCTACATGTACCGCGACCTCGTCGAGCGGCGTCGCTGGATCTCGGAGGGCGACTACAAGGAAGGCATCGCGCTGGCGCAGCTGATGCCCGGGCCGCTCGCCGCGCAGCTCGCGATCTACCTCGGCTACGTGCACTACCGCGTGCTCGGCGCCACCCTCGCGGGCGCGGCGTTCGTCGTGCCGTCGTTCGTCATGGTCGTCGTCCTCGGTGCCGCGTACGTGGCGTACGGCGGCATCGCGTGGATGCAGGCGGTGTTCTACGGCGTCGGCGCAGCGGTGATCGGCATCATCGCGCTGAGCGCCTGGAGGCTGACCGCGAAGAACATCGGCAGCGACGCGCTGCTCTGGGCGATCTTCGCCGTGAGCGCGCTCGTCACGGTGGTCACGCAATCGGAAGTCGTGTGGCTCTTTCTCGGTGCCGGGATCGTCGTCTGGCTGTGGCGCGCGCCCCCGCGCTGGCTTCGGCGTGGCGGGCTGCATTCGGTCGCCGGGCCCTTGGCGGCGTGGCTCGGCACCGACGCCGTCGACGCGCACAAGCTCGGCCAGATCGGCGCCTACTTCGCGTATGCCGGCAGCTTCGTCTTCGGCAGCGGGCTCGCGATCGTCCCGTTTCTCTACGGCGGCGTCGTCAAGGAGTACGGCTGGCTCACCGACCGCCAGTTCGTCGATGCCGTCGCGGTCGCCATGATCACTCCCGGGCCGGTGGTCATCACGACCGGCTTCATCGGCTATCTCGTCGCCGGGTTCTGGGGCGCCGTCGTCGCCGCGCTCGCCACCTTCGTTCCGTGCTATCTGTTCACGATCGTCCCCGCGCCTTACTTCAAGAAGCACGGCAAGCGCCCGGCGATCGTCGCCTTCGTCGACGGCGTCACTGCGGCGGCGATCGGCGCCATCGCGGGCGCGGTCGTCGTCATCGGACAGCGCTCGATCACCGACTCGATCACGGCCGTGCTCGCGGTCGCGAGCGCTGCCTTGCTCTGGCGTTTCAAGAAGCTCCCCGAACCCGTCGTCGTCCTCGCGGCTGCGCTGATCGGACTGCTCGTGCACCCGCTTGTCCGCCACGCCTGAAAGGAGGCGAAATGAAGCCATCCGTTGTCGGAGCCGCTGCTGCCGCGATCGCCGCGACGGGCATCGCCCAGACGCTCGACTTCACGAGCGACACCGTCGGCTCGATTCCTGCCGGCTGGATGTGCGGCGTGACAGGGAAGGGCGCTCCCAAGTGGGCCGTCGCTGCCGACCCTGAAGTCAACGCGAACGTCCTCCTGCAAAGTGGCAGCGGCACGTTCCCGTGGTGCGTCAGGAGCGGCGTTGCAGTCACCGACGGCTCGGTCGAGACGACCTTCAAGCCGATCTCCGGTCGCGAGGACCGTGCCGGCGGCGTCGTCTGGCGCTGGAAGGACGGCGACAACTATTACGTCGCGCGCGCCAACGCGCTCGAGAACAATGTTTCGCTCTACTACACCGAGCGCGGCAGCCGCAAGACGCTGAAGTACGTCGACGCGCCCGTTGCGGCGGGCGTGTGGCACAAGCTGCGCGCCGACTTCGCGGGCACGCGGATCACCGTGTCGCTCGACGGCAGGCGCTGGATCGAGATCGACGACGCGCACATCGCCGGTCCCGGAGCGGTCGGCGTCTGGACCAAGGCCGACAGCGTCACGGCGTTCAGAGACCTCTCGTTCACCCCGGCGACGCGCTGAGCGTCTCTTGAAGAGCCCGGCGTCCTTTGCACAATCGCGGGGCTGTGATCGCTGATGTACGCGCAACGGAGCACGCCCGCGGCTCCCCGCTCGAGGTCTTCCTCGCCTTTCTGAAGCTCGGCCTGACGTCGTTCGGCGGGCCGATCGCGCATCTCGGCTACTTCCGCGCCGAGTTCGTCGAGCGCCGACGCTGGCTCGACGACAAGCGCTATTCCGACCTGGTCGCGCTGTGCCAGTTCCTGCCCGGGCCGACCAGCAGCCAGGTCGGCATCGCGCTCGGCCTCGGCCGCGCCGGATGGCCCGGTTCGCTCGCCGCCTGGTGCGGCTTCACCTTGCCGTCGGCGATCGCGCTGATCGTCTTCGCGTTCGGTGTCTCGCGCTGGACAGGCTTGGCGTCGTCGGGAGCCGTGCACGGCCTCAAGGTCGTCGCCGTCGCGGTGGTCGCGCAGGCCGTCTCGGGCATGGCGAAGACGTTGTGCCCGGATCGCCTGCGCGGCGGCCTGGCCCTGCTGGCAACCCTGCTCGTGCTCGCGACGCCGGGCGCTCTCGGTCAGATCGCGGCGATCGTGCTCGGCGGCGTGATCGGTGTCGTGGGCGTGCGCTCGAGCGACCTGCCGCCGCCGCAGCACCTCGGCTGCGAACTCGGCACGCACGTCGCGGCAACGCTGCTCGTCTTGTTCGTGGCGCTGCTCGTTCTTCTCCCGATCGCGGCAAGCGCCAGCGGGTCGTTGACGCTCGCTGCGGTTTCCGTGTTCTACGAGGCCGGCGCGCTGGTCTTCGGCGGCGGCCATGTGGTGTTGCCGCTGCTGCAGGCTGGCGTCGTCCCGCCCGGGTGGCTGAGCAACGACACGTTCCTCGCCGGCTACGCGGCCGCACAGGCCGTGCCGGGCCCGTTGTTCACGTTCGCGGCCTACCTGGGTGCCGCGATGCCGGAGCCACTCGGAGGATGGTCCGGCGGCCTGCTGCTGCTGATCGCGATCTTCCTGCCCGCATTCCTGCTCGTTCTCGGCGTCTTGCCGTTCTGGGAAGCGCTGCGCCGGCGCCGATCGGTTCAGCAGGCGCTCGCCGGAATCAACGCCGCAGTGGTCGGTGTCCTCGCTGCGGCGCTGTACGACCCGGTGTGGACGAGCGCGATCCGCAGCAAGGGCGATTTCGCACTGGCTCTCGCCGCCTTCGGTCTGCTCGTCTTCGCTCGCGCGTCGCCGGTGACCGTGGTCCTGGCTGCTGCGTTCGCAGGGTGGCTGCTGACCACGGTGCCGGCGTTCTGAAGAGAGGGCTCGGATCAGTTCTGGGCGCTCGCGGTTTTGTCGAGCGCAGCACGCAGGCCGCGGGCGAGCCTGATCGCGTCGTCGTTCGCCCAGAAGTGCATGAAGAACAGACGGGGTCTCTCCATCAGCATGTGGCTGTGCAGCGCGGTCACCTCGATGCCGCTCGCGCGCAACGACTTCAGGACCGGCTCCACCTCGTCGCCGCTCAACGCGAAGTCGCCGGTGACCGCGGCCTTGCCGTCCCCGGTCGGCTGGAAGTTGATCCCGCTGGCGACGCCCAACGGTGCCGGCGGAGTCATCGGCATCCCCGCGTCGTAGACCGGATCGCGGCGGGCGACGGCGACTTGATAGACGCCGCCGTCGACCTGCCCTTTCGCGCCGATGATCTGGTCGAGCTGCGCGATCTGCAGGTCGATCGCGGGCTGCGACGAAGAGTTCGCCGGCAGCGACAGCGGCGTCTTGCTTTCGGCGAGGCCGTCGCGGAGCGCGGTGGCGATCTTGATCGGGTCGCCGCGGCCGGCGATGTGCATGTAGAACGTCGCCGGGCTCGCCCTCAGCAGGTGGTTGTGGATCGCGGTGATCTCGAGGCCGCCCGCGATCATCTTCAGCATGACGGGATTGATCTCCTGCTCGAGCAGGACGAGATCGCCCATCGCGATGACGCCGTCTTGCATCGGCTTGAATGCCACCCAGCCCCCGAGCGCCAGCGCGGGATGGATCGTCACCCCGTCGAGCTTCACCGCGAGGTCGCTGCGCGCGAAGCCGTAGCGATGGACGTCGCCGGTGACCGCGGCCTTCCTGCCCAGCGTGTCGTCGACCTTCTGCCAATCGACGCTCTGGGCATGCGCGAAGACGCACGCCCCGATGCCGAGCAAGCCCCAGACGGTGGTCTTCATGCCGCGGACACGGCAATTCGCGATCCCGTGGCAGCCGGCGCCGTCGTCGTCTACGCTGACGTCATGAACGCTGCGCCCGGGGCTCGCCGATCGCGACGGGCTCGCGTCTTCGCCGCAACCGCCGCGCTGTTCACGATCGCGCCGTGCCTGGCGCAGCTCGAGCTGCAGACAACGATCGAGCTGCCCGACACCCGCGGCCGGCTGGACCATCTCGCCTTCGATCCGGTCGACCAGCGCCTTTTCGTCGCGGCGCTCGGCGCGAACACGATCGAGGTGATCGACGTGCGCAACGCGAAACGGGTCGCACGCTGGGCCGGCGCGAAGGAACCGCAGGGCCTGGCGTGGTCGGCAGCGGAGTCGCGCCTCCTGGTCGCGGACGGCGCCGGCGACCGCGTCGACGCGTACTCCGACGGCAACGTGCTCGGCTCGGTCGGCGGTCTTGCCGACGCCGACAACCTGAGGTGGGACGCCGCGACCGGTCGGCTCGTCGTCGGCTACTCCACCAGCCTCGGCGTCATCGACACCCAAGCGTTGCGCGTCGAGCGGCGTTTCGCACTGGCGGGCCATCCGGAAGCTTTCGAGCTCGCGGTGAAAAGTCCGGCGATCTTCGTCAACGTCCCGGCCGCCGGCCACGTCGCGGTCGTCGACCGCCGCAGCGGCGAGGTCACGGCGACTTGGCCGGTGAAGCCCGCGGCGCGGAACTTCGCGCTCGCGCTCGACGAAGCGCGCAGCCGTCTCTTCGTCGCGACGCGCGAGCCGCCCCGGCTGCAGGTCTACGACAGCGCGACCGGCCGACGCGTCGCGGAGCTGCCCCTGTGCGGCGACGCCGACGACCTGTTCTTCGATGCGCAGCATCGCGACATCTACGCGGTGTGCGGCGAGGGGTTCGTCGACGTGGTGCGCGGGCAAGATGCGGATCGCTACGTTCGGGTGCAGCACCTTGCGACATCGCTTGGCGCGCGCACCGGGCTCTACGTGCGCGAGCTCGGCACGCTGTTCGTCGCGGCGCCGGCGCGATCCGGCACGCCCGCGTCGGTTCACGTCTATCGCGTCAGATAGGACCGCGCGAAATATGCCCGCCGGCCTTTGCGCCGTCGGGGACTTTGTTGGCGCTCGACGTCTCCCGGACGCGTCGAATCCGCGAAAAACCCGATCCGCGTGGTTCGCACAATCGGGTACACCCGCATCCGGGCCACGCGCCGCACAGGGAGATCCGATGTCATTCGACCGCCACGATGCACTTCGCCGCCGACTGCTCGCAGCCGGTCTCGGCACGGCCGCTACCGCCGGCCTCGGCGCCTTCGCAAGAAGCGCGCACGCACAGCAGAACTTCGAGCAGCCGTTCGCCAATGGCAGCCGCAAGGTCGTCGCCTTTCCCGAGAAGCGGCCGATGATCGTGCTGACGTCGCGGCCGCCGCAGCTCGAGACGCCGTTCGACGTCTACAACGACGGCGTCATCACGCCGAACGACGCCTTCTTCGTCCGCTACCACAACGCGGCGATCCCGACCTCGATCGATCCCGACACGTACGTCATCAAGGTCGGCGGCAACGCCGCGGGCAAACCCTTCCAGCTCTCGCTCGCGGAGCTGAAGTCGCAGTTCAGGCCGGTCGAGATCGTCGCCGTCAACCAGTGCTCGGGCAACAGCCGCGCGTTCTTCAATCCGCGCGTCACCGGCGGCCAGAGCGGCAACGGCGCGATGGGCAATGCGCGCTGGACCGGCGTGCCGCTGAAGGACGTCCTCGCGCGCGCCGAGCCGAAGAACTCGGCGCGCCAGGTCAGCTTCGACGGCCTCGACAGGGCGGTCTTCGGCGGCGGCGACTTCGTCAAGGCGCTCGACGTCGCCGATGCGATGGACCCGGACATCCTCGTCGCCTATCAGATGAACGGGGCGGACATCCCGATGCTGAACGGCTATCCCGTGAAGCTCGTCGTCCCCGGCCGCTACGGCACGTACTGGGTCAAGCACCTCTCGAACATCGAGATCATCGACCACACGTTCGAGGGCTTCTGGATGGCACCGGGGTACCGCGTCCCCGACAACGAATGCGCCTGCGTCGCTCCCGGCACGCCACCGGCGAAGACGCGCCCGATCACGCGCTTCACTGTGCGCTCGTTCGTGACGTCGCTCAGCAACGGCCAGCGCATTCCCGCGGGGCGGCCGACGCTGATTCGTGGCATCGCGTTCGACGGCGGCAAGGGCATCCGCGAGGTCGGCGTGTCGACCGACGGTGGCACCACCTGGCTGCAGGCGACGCTCGGCCCCGAGCTCAGCCGCTATTCGTTCCGCGAGTTCACGTTCGGCTTCACCCCCGTGGCCGGGCGCACGTACGACATTCAGTCGTGCGCGTGGAGCCGAGGCGGCGAGGGGCAACCGACGACCGCCGTCTGGCAGCCCGCGGGCTACATGCGCAACGTCATCGAGACCGTCAAGGTCACTGCAGCCTGAAACGCCGCTCCGGAGTCACTGCCATGCCGAACCCCTTCCGTCTCTCCGTTCTCGCGGCCGTGCTCGCGTGCGGCGTCGCCGCCGTCGGCGCCGCGCCGAAGACGATCGTGCTGCCGCCCGACGGCGCGGAACTCGTCCCGAGCTCGATGCCCGGCTACGCCAAGGCGCAGGCCAACTGCGTCGCCTGCCATTCGGCCGAGTACATGACGATGCAGCCGCCGAACGCCGGCCGGCCGTACTGGGATGCGATGACCAAGCGCATGAAGACCGTCTTCAAGGCGCCGCTCAACGACGCCGACATCCCCGACATCGTCGACTACCTGACCGCGACCTACGGCAACCACGGCAAGTAGCGCCGCGACCCAGCGCGCGCTCAGCGGCTCGGCAGCATCCAGCGCAGCACGCGAAGCAGCGGCGCCGCGTCTTCGAGCACTTGCTGCTGGGCGCGGCGCACGGCTTCGTCGTGCGCGCGGCCGTCGAGCTCGCCTTCGAACGACTCGCTGCTCAGCTGGCCATCCTCGAGCGACACGCGCCTGGAGCTGACCTGGGTGCGGCCGCCGTGGGAAGACACGACCGTCGACGAATAGCGAAAGCTGAGGAAGCCCGAACGCGTCGCCGCCGGAGCGATCGGCACGACCGCGCTGTCTGCCGCGCCGCGCAGCGAGGCGCTGCGCTTCGCTGCGGTCACGGGGTACCGGGCCATCTCGATCTCCTCGCTGCGTTGCTCTGCACAACGATACGCCGGAACCCAAAGCCGCCCTTGCAGGAAGCCCATGCCGGAGCGCGGATCGCTCTACAGGCGAAATCCGAGCCGCCGCAATTCGTCCCGCATCGCGCGATCGGCGAGCAGCGCGCGAAACGTCTGCACCGCGGGACGCGCGAGCTTCGCGGTCGGCACGATGAAGTCGTAGTGTTCTTCCTGCAGCGCGATGAAGCCGAGCCCGTACTGCCGCGCGACCGTGTCGATCGCGACGCCCCAGTCGGCGCGGCCCTGGCGCACCGCGGCGGCGACCGCGTTGTGCGATTTCGTCTGCACTCCGTGGCCGGGAGGGCGCCGGACGCCGAGCAGCTTGTCGATCAGGACGCGCGTGCCGCTGCCTGCGTTGCGATTGACCATCGTGCAGTCGGGATCGGCGAGCGCGGCGGCGATCGCGTCCTGCGCGCTCTTGCCGGCGAAGCGCGCGTCACCGGCGCGAAACACGATTCCCTGCATCCGCCGATAGCCGGGGACGAGCGTCAGCGTGTCGGTCAGAAGGTGGCGGTTGTACTCGCCCGTCGCCGGGTCCATGAGGTGGACGCTCGCGATGTCGCACTCGCCGCGCTGTGCGGCCTTCGCACCGCCCAGGCTGCCGACGTACAGCACCTTCGGCCGCACGCCTTCGCCGATCAGCCGGCCGACGATCGCGTCGAGACCGACGCAGTGGCTGCCGATGATCACGAGGTCGGCGGGCTCGAGGCCGTGCGCGAGCAGCTGCACCTCGACCGCGGCGCCGCGGTCGACGATCTCGCTGTGCTGGTCGATCGTGATGAAGCCGTCGGCGCCGCTGAACGTCGTCACCGACCCCGAGCCCTTGCCCATCGGGTACGCGCTCAGCTTGCCGTCGCTCTCGACCAGGCCGACGAGCAGGTACTCGGTGCGGCCGCGCTCGGAGTTGACGCGCATCGGCAGTGTTGCCGTCAGCGTCTCGCGCCGCTCGGGAGGCAGCCCGGCAAAGGCGCGGATCACCGGCGCGACGAACTCGTGGAACGTGAAGATCGCCGACGTTGGAAAGCCCGGCAGGATGACGACCGGCTTGCCGTGGCTGACCGCGAGGCAGATCGGCTTTCCGGGCTTGAGCGCGACGCCGTGGGCCACGATCCCCGGGTCGCCGAGCCGGCTCGCAACGCGATACGAGAGGTCGCCCGCGCCCTTCGACGTTCCGCCCGACAGCAGCACGACGTCGTGCTCGAGCGCGCGCGTCAGGGCGGCCGTGAGCGCAGCCTCCTCGTCGCGGACGATGCCGAGCTGCACGGGCTCGCCACCGAGCTCGGCGACCGCGGCACCGACGATCGCCGCGTTCGAGTCGTAGATCGCGCCGAGCGGCAACGGCGAGCCCGGCGCGACGATCTCGTCGCCCGTCGACAGGATCGCGACGCGCGGCCGCCGGCAGACGCGGACTTCAGCGACGCCGACCGCGGCGAGGACGCCGATCTCGCGCGACGTCAGCACCTGGCCCGCGCGCAGCACGGTCTCGCCGCGCGCGATGTCGGTGCCGGCGTAGCTGACGTTCTCGCCGGCGGTGACGGCGCGGGCGACCTCGACCACGCGCGTGCCGTCGTGCTCGGCGACGATCTCGGTGTGCTCGACCATGACGACGGCGTCGGCGCCGCGCGGCAACATCGCGCCGGTCGCGATGACCGTGGCGCGTCGCGCGCTCACCGCTTCGCGCGCCACGATGCCGGGGGTCAGCACCTCGACGTTGAGCGCGAGCCGGCGCCGGTCCTCTTCGCCGGCGCCGAACGTGTCGGCTGCCTGCACTGCGAAGCCGTCGACGTTCGAGCGGTCGAAGCCCGGCACGTCGACCGCGGCGACGACGTCGTCGCCGAGGACCCGGCCGAGGGCAGCGCCGAGCGCGACCGTCTCGTGGCCGAGCGGCGCCAGCGTGAGGTGGCGGCGAAAGCGCTCGGTCGCCTCGTCGCGCGTGATGACGCTCAGGAACTGCGTCTGCCGGCCGTCGGCGAGCGGTGCCGAATCCTTTCGTGGGGTCTTGTCGGCCATCGCTTCAGGCGGCGTCGTAGAGATGCACCGAGACCTCGCTGCCCGGCGCGTGGCCTTCGCTGTCGGCGGCGACGACGACGAAGCCGTCGGCGCGCGTCGTCGACGACAGCACCGAGGCGCCGCTCAGCGCCAGCGGCTCGACTTCGCCGTCGCGCACGCGCACGCGGCAGTAGTCGACGCGGCCGATCGCCGACACGATCTTGCGCGCGACGCGCGCGGTGCGCTCGGGATACGGCCACTGTTTCGGCAAGCCGCCGCGCAGCCGGATCGCGCGGCCGGCGAAGAAGTCGTACGCGCACAGGCACGAGACCGGGTTGCCCGGCAGCAGGAAGACGAGCGTGTCGTCGATGCGGCCGCACCCCGCCGGGCTCGACGGCCGCATCGCGACGCCGTGGATCGCGAGCTCGCCCGCCTCGGCGAGGAGCCGCGGGGCGTGGTCCTCGGTGCCGACGCTCGAGCCGCCGGAGACGAGCACGATGTCGGCGCCTTCGCGCGTCAGCGCGTCGCGGATCACCGCCGGGTCGTCGCCGGCACGCAGATGCGCGTGCAACTCGCCGCCGTCGCGCGCAACGAGCCCGCGCAGCATCGCCGAGTTCGCGTCGTAGATGTCGTACGTGCCTTTCGGCCGGCCGGGAGCGACGACCTCGTTGCCGGTGACGACGATGCGAACGCGCGGCCGCCGGATCGCGTCGACGCGGTCGATGCCGAGCGAAGCGAGCACGCCTGCGTCCTGCGGCCGCAGTTTTCTGCCGGCGGCGAGCACCGTCGCGCCGCGCGCGATGTCCTCGCCGACGCGGCCGACGTGCTTGCCCGGACCGAACGCCATCGAGGTCTCGATGCCTTGCGCGGTGTCACGCACGTATTCGGCGGGGACGACCGCATCGGCGCCGGCCGGCAGCGGTGCGCCGGTCATGATCCGCACCGCCTCGCCCGGCTGCACCGTGCCGGTGAACGGCTCGCCCGGCAGGGCGCGGCCGACGACGCGAAATGCGAGCGGGTTGTAGTCGCCGGCGCCGATCGTCTCCTCGCCGCGGACCGCGTAGCCGTCCATCGCCGAGCGGTCGAACGCAGGAACGTCCGCGCTCGCGACGACGTCGCGCGCGAGGACGCGGCCGGGTGCGTCGTCGATGGCGACCGGCTCAGCGGGCAGCGCGGTGGCGTGCCGGTCGATCCACTGCCAGACGTCGGCGACCTCGGTGCGTCGGCTGAAGCCGCGCATGCGGACATCTCCGGGCGCGCGCGTCGTCGTCGCCGGATCGGTGCTGCGGCGTGGGTCGGTCATGTCGGTCGCAATGGAGGGCGTCGCTGCTGCTCGCGACGCACCGAGTCTATGCGGGCGGCTGGCGATGCACTGTGCCCGACCGGACATTCACGCGCAGGCGAGCCGCGATAGCTACGCATATATAGCGAATCGAGCCAGAGCTCCACCTCGATGCTGCTCTCCTTGGTATTCCTCTGACGGCGTCAGGACCAAGCGCCGTATAAAGCCGTATATATCGATCCTCTCGGAGCCCTCGAAGATGAATCGCTCGTCGCGGCCCTGGAGCGTCGCCGCCGCGCGCCGCGCGCTCGCCTTGGTCGTGCTGGCCGCTGGCGCCACTGCGGCGCACGCAGCGGACCTCACCGTCTCGGCGGCGGCGAGCCTCACCAACGCGTTCAAGGAGGTCGGGCCGCTGTTCGAGGCCGCCCACCCCGGCACCAAGGTGCTGTTCAACTTCGGCGCTTCGGGCGCGCTGCTGCAGCAGATCGCGAAGGGCGGTGCGCCTGTCGACGTCTTCGTCAGCGCCGACGAGGAAACGATGGACCAGGCGCAGCGTCAGGGCATCGTGCAGGCTGCGCGGCGTCGCGACGTCGTCTCCAACACGCTCGTCGTGATCGTGCCGGGCTCGGTCGCAAACGCGCCGAAGGCGCTCGCCGATCTTGCGCAGGCGAGCTACCAGCGAATCGCGATCGGCTTGCCGGCGAGCGTTCCGGTCGGACGCTACACGAAGGGTGTCCTCGAAGCAGCGGGGCTCTGGTCGGTCATCGAGCCGAAGATGGTCGGCGCCAACAACGTGCGCCAGGCGCTCGACTACGTCGCGCGCGCCGAGGTCGATGCCGCCTTTGTTTATGCGACCGACGCAGCGCTGATGCCCGACAAGGTCAAGGTCGCGCTCACCGTGCCGACGCAGACACCGGTGCGCTATCCCGCGGCATCGATCGCGGCGAGCCCGAATGTGCAGCTCGCGGCGAAGTTCATCGAGTACCTGCTCTCGGCGCCCGCGCAGGCGGTGCTCGCGAAGTACGGCTTCGGCAAGCCCTGACGGGCGCGGCACACTCTCGACGATGGAGGCAGCCTGGATCGCGCTCGCGCTGACGCTCAAGGTCGCCGGTTGGGCGACTGCGCTCAATCTCGTCCTCGGCGTCGCGGTGGGCTACGCGATCGCGCGCGGGCGCTTCCCCGGCCGCGACGTCGTCGACGCCGTGCTGACGCTGCCGATGGTGATGCCGCCGACGGTACTCGGCTATTACCTGCTCGTCCTGCTCGGATCGCACGGCGCGTTCGGCGCCTGGCTGATCGAGCACTTCGGCATCCGCCTGATCTTCACCTGGCAGGGCGCGGTGATTGCGGCGATGGTGGTCGCGTTCCCGCTCGTCTTCAAGGCGGCGCGCGCAGCGTTCGAGACGGTCGACCCGCAGCTCGAGGACGCGGCGCGCACGGTCGGCGTCCACGAAGTCGCGATCTTCTTTCGCGTCACCCTGCCGCTCGCCTGGCGCGGCATCCTCGCCGGCCTGCTGCTCTCGTTCGCCCGTGCGCTCGGCGAATTCGGCGCGACACTGATGGTCGCGGGCAGCATCCCAGGGCGCACGCAGACGATGTCGATCGCGGTCTACGAAGCGGTGCAGGCGGGGCAGGACGATGCCGCCAACTTCCTCGTCGCGGTGACGTCGATCGTCTGCGTCGCGGTGCTGCTCGCGGCAGGACGGCTCGTTCCCGGGCGCGTCGCCGCCCGCGGCAGTTGAGGCTGCCACGGTGATCTGGGACGTCGAGCTGCACCGTGCGTTGGTCCACGAGCGGACGAGATTCGATCTGGAGGTTCGCTTCGCGAGCGACGCCGAGCGGCTCGTCCTCCACGGCGCGTCGGGTGCCGGCAAGACGCAGACCCTGAAGATGATCGCCGGCATCGCGCGCCCAGATCGCGGCCGCGTCGTCGTCGCCGACCGGGCGCTGTACGACAGCGCATCGCGCATCTCCTTGTCCGCGCAGGAGCGTCGGCTCGGCTACGTGTTCCAGGACTACGCGCTCTTCCCGCATCTGACGGTTCGCCAGAACATCGCGTTCGGCCTGCGCCGCGGCTGGCTGAACCCGGCACGCTCGTTCGCCGACGCCGCCGTCGAGCGCTGGATCGCGACGTTCCATCTCGCCGCCGTCGCCGGTCACTATCCGCACCAGCTCTCGGGCGGCCAGCGCCAGCGCACCGCGCTCGCTCGCGCGCTCGTCAACGGGCCGGATGCGCTGCTGCTCGACGAGCCGTTCGCCGCGCTCGACAAGGCGCTTGCGCGGCGCCTGCGCGGTGAACTGAAGGAGCTGCAGGCGCAGCTGCGCGTTCCGATGCTGCTCATCACCCACGACGACGACGACCTGCGCGATCTCGCGCACGGCGTCGTCGAGCTGCAGGGCGGTCGCGTCGTCGCCGCTCCTGCCGCGGTCGAGGCGACATGACGCCGCGTCGGCGCAAGCCCCAGCGTCGCCTCGAGCTGCAGGGCTCGGTCTGGATCTCGGTCGGCGACGAGACGCTCGGTGGCAGCGAGCGCTTCGGCCTCCTGCGCGCGGTCGCGAGCGAAGGCTCGATCACGCGTGCGGCGAAGGCGTACGGCATCAGCTACAAGTCGGCGTGGGACGCGATCGCGGCGATGAACGCGCTCTCCGGCGAAGCGCTTGTCGAACGCAGCGTCGGCGGCCGCGGCGGCGGCTCGACGCGGCTGACCGCGCGAGGGCAGCTGCTCGTCGACCGCTTTGCCCAGATCGACGCTGCGCACCGTCGCTTCCTGAAGCTTCTCGACGACCACTCGATCGACCTGGGCCATCCTTTCTCGTTGTTGGAGGTCCTGAACATGAAGACCAGCGCCAGAAACCAGTTCGTCGGCACCGTCACCTCGCTCCGCTCGGGCGCCGTCAACGACGAGGTCGAGATCACGCTCGCCGGCGGCCAGCGCATCGTCGCCGTCGTGACGCAGGAGAGCACACGGTCGCTCGGCCTGCGCACCAAGTCGACCGCGATCGCGCTGGTCAAGGCGTCCTCGGTCCTCGTCGCGACCGACCTCGAAGGCGCGAAGGTCTCGACCCGCAACCAGCTCGCCGGCAATGTGAGCGCGGTCACGCCGGGCGCGGTCAACGCCGAAATCGTGATCGACCTCGACGGCGGCGGCAGCATCGCGGCGATCGTCACCCAAGCCAGCGTCAAGTCGCTCGGCCTCGCAGCGGGGAAGCGCGCGATCGCGCTCTTCAAGGCGACGAGCGTCATCGTCGCGGTGCCGGCTTGAGGGTGCCGCTCACGTCGTCTTGACCTCCAGGCCGGGACGATCCCTGGCGGATCTGGGAACTACGTCCCACAACCCCCGACTTCGATGCGTCGGACGGGTGAAACAGCGGGCTCTGCGGCCTCGCGATGTCAGCACGCGCTGTTACAGTCGGCCGCGCCTCACGCGCCCTCATGCGCGCATTCGCAGTGCGCGCCGCGACCACGACGGATCGGGCGCCGGAGGCGGCTCGACTGGAAATCGACTGTCGATTCCGACTCTTTCCGGACGTCCGATGGAAGCAAGCACCGACGCGAGAGCAGGAGGCAGGTGGGCGTCGTTGGCGATGCTCGAGCGCGTGCGCCGCTGGAGCCATCGCCGCTCGTGGCCGGTGCTCTCGGTGTTCATCTCGATCGTTGCGCTGCAGATGCTGGTCACGGTGTTCAGCATCGACTTGATGTCAGCGGTGCGCTCCTACGTCACGGGCGAGAGCCTCTACTCGAAGGGGGAGAAGGATGCCCAACTGCACCTGATCACCTACGCAGAGTCGCACCGCGAAGAGGACTACAGGCTCTTTCTGAGCTCGCTAAGGATGCCCCACGGGGATCGCATGGCGCGGGAGGAGATGCAGAAGCCCGAGTTCGACGTCGACGCAACGCGCGAGTTCTACCTTTCCGGAGGCAACCATCCTGACGACATCGGTCGCGCGATCCGCCTGTTCCGATGGTTCCAGCACACGCCCTTCATGGCGAAGGCGATCGCGACCTGGACTGAGGGCGACCGTATGGTCGAAGAGATGCGCGTTCTCGCCGAGAGGGCGCACGCCCGCGTCCTCGCCGGCGACCTGCAGGCGACTGAAGTCGTCAACCTCAAGAGCGAGATCGCGAGAATCAACGGGATCCTCACGCCGCTCGAGGCGCGCTTCGCTGCCGAGCTTTCCGACGCCGCGCGGTTGAGCGAGCGGCTGCTCATCTGGTTCAACCTCGGCATGGCTGTGCTGCTCGGAACGAGCGGATCGGCATTCGTGCGGCGCAGCGTGCGGCTCCAGGCGTCCGCCGAGGACGAGGTGCGGCTGCGGACCGAATCGTTGCAACGCATCCTCGACTCTGCTGCCGAGGGCCTGTACGGAGTCGACGTCGCCGGACGCTGCACGTTCATCAATCGCTCAGCGCTGCAGATGCTTGGGTATCGCGCCGAATCCGATCTGCTCGGCCGCGAGATGCACGCGCTCGTTCACCATTCGGACGCGAGCGGCAGGAAGCTGCTGCCCGAGCGCTCGCCGATCTCGCATTCGTACCGCGAGCGGCGAGCGCTCCACATTCCCGCCGAAGTGTTCTGGCGCTCCGACGGGACCTCGTTCCCGGTCGAGTACTGGTCGCATCCGATGTTTCGGAATGGCCGGGTCACGGGTGCCGTGGCGACCTTCTTCGACATCAGCGAGCGCGTCAACATGCAGGTGGCGCTTCGTCAAGGCGAGGTCCGGATGGCGGGACTCGTCGACGCCGTCAACGATGGCGTCGTCAGCATCGACGCTGACGAGCGGATCGTCCAGTTCAATCGTGCCGCGGAACGGCTCTTCGGCGTCGACGCAAGCGAAGCCCTCGGTTCCAGGATCGAGCGCTTCATTCCGCGAGGGTCGTTGCAGCGAGCCGGGGCCGAGCGCCGCGAGCTTCGCTTCGACTACATCGAGACCGGCAAAGTCCGCGAGCTGTTCGGCCAGCGGGCCGACGGGTCGCGGTTCCCGCTCGAGGCGTCCCTTTCCCGCCTGGAGACCGAACGCGGAACGCTCGTCACTGCTGTCCTGCGTGACGTGACGGACTTGCAGAACGCTCGCGCCGAGCGCGAAGCACGTGAGGCGCTCGAAGCTTCGAACCGAGCCAAGAGCGAGTTTCTGTCGCGGATGAGCCACGAGCTGCGGACGCCGTTGAACGCGGTGCTCGGGTTCGCGCGGCTGATGCGGCTCGATGCCGGGAAGCCGCAGCAGCAGCAGCACGTCGAGCACCTGCAGCGAATCGAGGACGCGGGAGTGCACTTGCTCGCCCTCGTCAACGACGTCCTCGATCTGTCGCGGGTCGAGTCGGGGCAGATGACGGTCACCCTGGAGCCGCTCGACCTTCGAACCACTATCGAGGATGCGATTTCGATGGTGCTTCCGCTCGCCGACACTATGGGCGTCAGGACATGGATCTCGGGTAGGCGGAGCGACTTCATCGGGCTCGACGGAGACGACCCGATCACGGTGCTCGCCGATCGTGTCCGCCTGCGCCAGATCCTTGTCAACTTGCTGAGCAACGCAATCAAGTACAACCGGCTGGGTGGCGAGGTTCGTGTCGGCTGGCAGATCGGCGAGGAGCGCTGCGAAATCTTCGTCAAGGATGACGGCGTCGGCATGGGGCCCGACAAGATCGATCAACTGTTCGAACCATTCAATCGCCTCGGTGCCGAGAACTCGAAGATCGAGGGTACCGGCATCGGCCTCGTCCTGTCGCGGCGCCTGGTCGAGTTGATGCACGGCCAGCTGCGCATCGAGAGCGCGCTCGGCGTCGGCACGACGGCGTTCGTCACGCTCGAGCGGTCGAGTGAGCGGCCGCAAGAACCGATCGGAGTAGCGCCGCCGAGCCAGCATGGCGAGCTCGACTCGCCGCTGCGGGTCTTGTATGCGGAAGACAACGACGTCAACGTCGAGATCGTTCGTCAGGTCGTGCGTCTCCGTCCGGCGGTCGCCTTCGATACCGCCGACAGCGGCGCGGCCGCATTCGCGAAGGCGCGCCGCGATCAGCCTGACCTCATCCTGGTCGACATGCACCTCGGCGACATGACGGGATTTGACCTAGCACAAGCGCTGCGCTCGGACCCCGCGACCGCACCCATCCGGCTCGTCGCGCTTTCGGCGGATGCCCTGCCGGAGCAGATCGCAGCGGCGCTCGCCATGGGCTTCGAGGACTACCTGACCAAGCCCGTCAACTTTCGAGACCTGCTCGACGTGCTGGATGGGCGCAGCAAGCGCGCAGGACGCGCCTGACGAGAAGAGCCCGATTCGCCGACTGCGACCTATTGCACGAAAGTGGGCCGGGCCGCGACAATGGCCCCAAACGAACGTACAACGGGGCAACGGCATATGGGGCAGCCGTTCACGCGAGAAGGCGATCTCAAGGACCTGGGGACCTATCCCCGCTGGCTCCAAGACGTCGTCCGAAGCACGACGCGCCAGAAGCAGCGAATCGTTGAGCACGATTTCTTTGCCTTGATGCGCGAAGCGAGGCTGCCGAAGGCCGCCTTGCGCAGATTCCTGGTCGGCGCGTGGCCGACCATCGAGCAGTTTCCCCGCTTCATGGCGATGACGCTCAAGAAGCTGGGGGTCGGCGATTCGCCTGGCGAGGACTTGGCGCGCCGATTTCTCATCCACAACATCCGCGTCGAGCAGAAGCACGCCGACCTTTGGCTCGACTGGGCTCGAGCAGTCGATCTCACCCTCAACGACATCAAGGCTGCCGACGGCATCGAGGTGCCCAACACGCTCACGCACTGGTGCTGGTACGTGTGCGATTCCGGCAGCACCGCGACCGCGATTGCAGCGACGAACTACGCGGTCGAGGGGCTCACCGGCGAGTGGGCCTCGCTGGTCTGCTCGAAGCCGACGTATGCCGCATCGCTGCCGGAGGAGATTCGCATCTCGGCGACGCGATGGCTCCGCGTTCACGCGCATTACGACGACGCCCATCCGTGGGAGGCGCTCGAGGTCATCGCGACGCTGCTCGGCGCGTCGCCAACGGTCTCGGAGGTCGAGACTGTTCGTCGTGCGATCCGCTCGACCTATTGCTACTACGAGCTCGGCCTCGAGTATCCGATGGCCACGCTGATGCACGGGAGCTTCGACGAGACCGCATCGAACGCCTCCACCCTCGGTGCCCTCGACGCCGCCTAGCTTTTGCGTGCGGCTTGCGCCAGCGCCGGTCAGGCGTCCTCCGACCTGCGGATTTGGTAGCGCGCCACCGCCGTCGCGAGGTTGAAGTGCATTCTCTCGTTCCCGAGCGTCGCGGCCAGCGATGAACGCCGCACCATCCCGAGAACCGCCGGATTGAGGCCGACGAGCCAGACCTCCACGCCGCGATCGCGCATGCGCTGCTCGCCGTCGATGAGCATCTTGAGCGCGGTGTATTCGAGGTCGTGGACGCGGCTCAGGTCGAGCGCGACGACGCGCGGCTGCGCTTCGTCGACGAGCTCGCGGATGCCGTCGCCGAGCCGCTCGGCATTGACGAAGAAGACGCGTCCTTCCGGACGCAGCATGAGCAGGCCCGGGAAGGTCTCGTCGTCCTTGTCGTCGCTGAGCGCCCGGAACACGTCGGTGCCGCGCTTGCGGCCGACGACGTAGAGCTGCGGCGTCGCCGCCTGCATCGCGAGCGACGCCATCGAGACCGCGATCGCGACGAGGATCCCTTTCAGCGTGCCGAGCAGGACGACACCGAGGAATGCCGCAACCGCCCAGACGAACTCGGTCCGCCGGATCGCGAGGATGCTGCGGAACGCGGCCGGCTCGATCAGGCCCACGGAGTAGACGATCACGATCGCCGCCAGCGTTGTCTGCGGCATCAGCCCGATCAGCGGCGCGAGGACGAGCATCGTGAGCAGCGCGATGCCTGCGGTGACGAGCGATGCCAGCTGCGAGCGCGCGCCGGCCTGCCGGTTGACGGCGGTCTGCGACGTTCCGCCGCCCGAAGCCATCGCGCCGAGCAGCGCACCTCCGGCGTTCGCGATGCCCGTCGCGAGGAGCTCGCGGTTCGGTCGCAGCGGCGGATCGCCGCGCGCCGCGAACGCGCGTGCCGCGGCGATCGACTCGGTGAAGCTCATCAGCGCGCATCCCAACGCGCCTGGCCAGAGCTCGTCGACGAGCGCGAGATCGGGAAGCACCAGCGACGGCAAGCCGCGCGGAATCGTGCCGACGGTCTCGACGCCGTGCGCGTCGAGGCCGAGGAACGCGACCGCAGCGACGCCGACGGCCACCGCGACGAGCGGTGCGGGAACCTTCGGCACGAAGCGCTCGAGCGCGACCAGCAGCAGCAACGTCGCCGCGCCGAGCACGAACGTCGGCACGAGCAGATGCGGCACGGCATCGACGAGGGCGGCGACGTTGTGGAAGAAGCCGCCCTTGGCGAAATGGACGCCGAGCAGCTTCGGCAGCTGATCGAGCACGATGACGAAGCCGATCCCGGCCTTGAAGCCGACGAGCACCGGTTCCGAGATGAAGCTCGCGACGAAGCCGAGGCGCAACGCCCACGCGATCACGAGGAATGCGCCGACCAGAAGCGCCAAGGTTGCCGACGCCCTCAGCACGATCGCAGCCTCGCCCGATTGGGCGAGCGGGCCGAGCTGCGCGCCGACGAGGATCGCCAGCGTCGTCGTGCTGGTGACGCTCAATACGCGCGACGTGCCGAGCAGCGAGTAGATGACGATCGGCACGAGCACCGTGTAGAGGCCGATCTGGATCGGCAGCCCGGCGATCGACGCGTAGGCCATCGCCTTCGGGATCACGATCGCCGCCGCGATCAGGCCGGCGATGACGTCGGCGCCGAGCCATTCGCGCTGGTAGTGCGTCAGCCAGCCGGGGAGCAGGACGGGAGAGGAACGCGCTTGCGGATCGGCGGCGCGTGACATGGAGTTGGCCAGGCGAACGGTGCGGCGCGCAGCCACGTTCGCCACGCGCCCGGATCATGCGCGGTGCCCGTCGAGCGCTGTATGGGACCAAGGTCTCATCGGCGCTCGCGCGGTCGCGTCGCGACCGCGCCTCCGATCCCGCACTCAGCGCCGCGTCACCACGATCTCGGCGTACTCGCCCGGCACGACGAGCGAGCCCTCGCCGGCGACGTTCATGCGGAGGAGCAGCGCCGTGAGGTCGGCGGCGAGCGCGTGTCCCTTGTCGCTGGGAAGCGCCAGGAACGCCTTGTGGATCGGGCCGTACCACGTCCTGAACACTTCGAGAAAGTGCGCGGCCGAGCGATAGCGGAAGTTGAAGTGGCGCGGCGTGATGCGGATCGACGCCGCAGCATCGCCGAAGAGCTCGCGCACGTGCGTCGCGACTCCCCACAGCGCTGGCGACTTCGCTCCCGCAGGCGGCGGCATGTGCTGGCCGAGCGTCTTGAAGAGCTGGCCGATGAAGCCGTCCGGCGTCCAGTTCGCCATGCCGATCCGGCCGCCCGGCTTGCAGACGCGCGCGAGCTCGGCGGCCGCCTTGGCGTGGTCGGCGACGAACATGACGCCGAACGTCGAGACGACCGCGTCGAAGCTCGCGTCCGGATAGGGCAGGGCCTCGGCGTCGGCGATCTCGAAGGTGACGTCGAGACCTTCGGCATGAGCACGGGCTGCGCCCTTCTCGAGCAGCGCCGGCACGTAGTCGGTCGACGTCACCGCGCAGCCGCGCCGCGCTGCAGCGAGCGTCGCGTTGCCGTTGCCGGCGGCGACGTCGAGGACACGCTCGTCGAAGCGGAGGTCGAGCGTTTCGGCGAGTTGCTCGCCGACGATCTGCAGGGTCGTGCCGACGACGGCGTAGTCGCCGCTCGCCCAGGCCGCCTGCTGGCGGGTCTTGAGCGCGGCGAGGTCGATGTGCGCTGACATGGAATCTTCCTTTTCTCGCGAGGCTGCAGGCGGCGCGGTGCCGCGCCTCCGGAAGGCACCGCGCGGCGAGGCGAGCTGCGCTCGGGCGCTGCGTGCTCTCGTCCTGCAGCTGAAATCGGAATCGCGCCGGCAAACCCGACACGCGGCCGCGCCGCGGCGGGCGTCAGGTCCTGAGCAGCGCGCGTTCGAGGCGCTGGATCTCGGGGCTCACGACGATCTCGCCGTCGTTCGCGAACGCCTCGTGGTTGCGCTCGACGGCGCCGAGGTCGTAGAGGTAATTGACCATGAAGCCGGCGCCCTGCGCGAGCGACTTCTCGCTGGCGTCGGCCATCCAGTGCAGGCGCTCGAGGCGGGCGCCGTTGCCGAGATGGAAGCGCGCCACGGAGTCGATCGGCTTGCCCGCGGCATCCTTGGCGTCGAGCAGGTAGCGCAGCGCGGCGCGCGAGAGCGCATCGCGCAGGCCCTTCGACGCGGCGTCGTGCCAATCGGGACGACGCAGCGAGTCGAGCAGCGGAGCGATCGTGGCGTCGACCGCCGCACCGTTCTCCGCGCCCTGCGCCGCGAGCCATCGGCAGAATCCGGGCAGCGGCGACAGCGTGACGAAGGTGGTCAGCGACGGCAGCTCGCGCTTCAGGTCCTCGGCGACCTGCTTGATCAGGAAATTGCCGAACGAGATCCCGCGCAGTCCGCGCTGGGTATTCGAGATCGAATAGAAGACCGCGGTCGTGGCGCGCTCGGGCGCGACCGGCACGCGCCCGCTGCCGAGCAGCGGCGCGATCGCCGCCGGCACCTCGGTCGTCAGCGCGACCTCGACGAAGATCAGCGGCTCGCCGACGAGCGCCGGGTGAAAGAAGGCGAAGCAGCGTCGGTCGGCAGGCTCGAGGCGAAGCCTGAGGTCGTCCCAGCTCGTGATTGCGTGGACCGCCTCGTAGTGGATGATCTTCTCGAGGATGTGCGCTGGCGTCGACCAGTCGATCCGCTGCAGCGTAAGAAAGCCGCGGTTGAACCACGACGCGAAGAGATGCCGGAAGTCGGCCTCGACCGCGGCGAGCGAGCCGTCCTCCTGCAGCGCCTGCAGCAGATCCTCACGCATCGCGACGAGCTGGCTCGTCCCGCCGGGCGCAAGGTTCATGCGCCGGATCAGCTCCTGGCGGCGCGGCTCGGCGAGCGCGTGCAACCGCGCCGCCGCGGCCGAGTCCGGCCGTTGCACGAACTCGGCGACCGCGCGCTGCACGACCTCGAGGTCCGGGCCGAAGCGCGTCGCGAGCAGTGCGAAGAAGCGCCGCTGGTCGGCACGCGGCAACGCGCGGTAGGCGGCGAGCAGGTGCGACGCGAGCGCGACTCCCGACGCCTCGCCCTTGCCCGAGAGCAGCACCGATGCCATCGACTCGAAGTCGGCGGTCGCGGTGACCCGCCGGCTGCCCCACCAGCGGGTCAGTCCCGAAAGGAATCCCGGTGCCTTCGCATTCATCGCGGCGCCATTCTCGCCAGCAACGGACCGATTCGCGCTCCCCCGGGTTCGGTGGCGCCCGCGCTGCGGTGGCCAACAGCGTGCCCGGCGGCCGTGTCAGGCCGATGGCGCGGCGCGAGCGCGCACGCCGCGCGCGGCCGCTCAGGCGGCCTTGCTCCCGGTGCGCTCGACCCAGTCCGCGAAGGCGGCGAGAAACTTGTCGACGAACTGCTTCGTCTCCGGCTTCTTGATCGCCCCCGAGTCGTCGAACAGGTCGGCGGCGCCGCCGATGTACGCCTCGGGCTGCTGCAGCGTCGGCATGTTGAGGAAGACGAGCGACTGACGCAGGTGGTGGTTGGCGCCGAAGCCGCCGATCGCGCCCGGCGACAGCGAGATCACCCCCGCGGGCTTGCCGTTCCAGGCGCTCTGCCCGTACGGCCGCGACGCGATGTCGATCGCGTTCTTAAGGACTCCGGGCACCGAGCGGTTGTATTCGGGCGTCACGAAGAGAACGGCTTTGGCGTCCGCGATCTTCTGCTTGAACGCCTTCGAGGGCGCCGGCGGATCGGCGTCGTCGTCCTGGTTGTACAGCGGCAGGTCGCGGATCTCGACGATCTCGAGCGCCAGCGAGGCGGGTGCGCTCCCGACCATCGCCTGCGCGAGCTTGCGGTTGAACGAGCCTTTGCGGAGGCTGCCGACAATGACGGCGACGCGGATGGCCATGTTCGAATTCCTTTCAGAGGGGAATTTAGCCGAGCGGCAAAATCGATGCCGGTGCACCTCTGCGATCCCATGAACAAGGCCTTCACCCGCGAGGTCGACCGCGACGTCGACGACGACGACGGCGACATCGAAGCGCCCGTCCTGCCGGGCGGCGCGAAGAACTACATCACTGCGTCCGGGCACCGGCGTCTGCGCGACGAGCTGAAGGCGTTGCTCGACGACGAGCGCCCGAAGATGGTCGAGACCGTCTCGTGGGCTGCCAAGAATGGCGACCGCTCCGAGAACGGGGACTACCTCTACGGCAAGAAGCGGCTGCGCGAGATCGACCGGCGCATCCGCTTCCTGACCAAGCGGCTCGACATCGCGGAGGTCGTCGACCCCGCGGTCCACCACGGCAACGACCAAGTCTTCTTCGGCGCGACGGTGCGGTTCGCGAGCGACCACGGCGAGGAGCGGACGATCCGGATTCTCGGCGTCGACGAGGCGGAGAGCGCGCGCGGCGAGGTGAGCTGGGTCGCGCCGATCGCACGTGCCCTGCTGAAGGCGCGCGTCGGCGACGAGGTCAAGCTGGTGACGCCACGCGGCGTCGAGACCATCGAGGTGCTCGAGGTCCGCTATCCGCCCCCGGGCGGCGACGGCGACGCCCGCTAAGGCTTGACGCGCGCCACCCGCAGCACGGCCGGCGAGCGGCGCAGCGTTCGCATCACGTCGGCGAGGTGGTGGCGGTCGCGCACGCTCACGAGCAGCTGCAACTCGGTCGTCTCGGCGGCCTTCTCGTGGCCCATGTCGATGTGGGTGATGTCGGCCTCGGCGTGGCTCACCGCCGAGGCGACCTGCGCGAGCACGCCCTTGCCGTTCGTGACGAGGAGGTTGACCGCGGTCTCGAACGAGCGCGTCGGCTGCTCGGCCCAGTCGACGCGCATCCAGCGCTCGCTGTCGCGCTCGAGCAATCGCTTGCCGACGCTGCAGTCGGCGGTATGGACGGTGAGGCCTTCGCCGCGGCCGAGGTTGCCGACGATCGCGTCGCCCGGGATCGGCCGGCAGCACGGCGCGAGCTGCACCGACGCGCCTTCGCTGCCGTCGATCAGCACTCCCAGGCCCTGCGACGGCACGGTGTCGTCGGTGTCGACGTAGCGGCCCATCGTCAGCGCGACCGCGTCTGCGCGGACGCCGCCTTCGGCGAGCAGGCGCACCATCCGCGTCGCGACGATCGTCGCGATCTTGCGGCCGACCCCGATGTCGACGAAGAGATCGTCGCGCGTCTTGTTGCCCGTCCAGCGCAGCAGTTGCTGCCAGACCGCGGCGCTCGCGCCGTCCTCGGGCGGCATCGCGAGACCCTCGGCGCGCAGCGCCTGCGCGAGCATCTTCTCGCCCAGGCTCTGCGACTCCTCGAGCTCCATGTTCTTCAGGTAGTGCCTGATCTTCGAGCGCGCGCGCCCGGTGACGACGAAGTTGAGCCAGGCCGGGTTGGGCCGCGCGTTCGGCGCGCCGATGATCTCGACGACGTCGCCGCTCTTCAGCTCGGCGCGCAGCGGCACCGGCTCGCCGTTGACGTTGGCGGCGACGCAGTGGTCGCCGACGTCGGTGTGGATCGCGTACGCGAAGTCGACCGGCGTCGCGCCGCGCGGCAGCGCGAGGATCTTCGACATCGGCGTGAAGACGTAGACCGCGTCCGGATAGAGGTCGATCTTGACGTGCTCGAGGAACTCGCCGGCGTCGCGCGTCTCGTCCTGGATGTCGAGCAGCGACTGCAGCCAGAGCGCGCCGAGCCGCTGCGCCTCGTGGCCCGCGCCGTCCTCGTGCTCCTTGTAGAGCCAGTGCGCAGCGATGCCCTTCTCGGCGACCGCGTGCATCGGCTCGGTGCGGATCTGGAACTCGACCGCGGTGCCGAGGGGGCTCACGAGCGTCGTGTGCAGTGACTGGTAGCCGTTCGCCTTCGGGATCGCGATGTAGTCCTTGAAGCGGCCTGGCACCGGCTTCATCAGCTGGTGCAGCACGCCGAGCGCGACATAGCACTCGGGAAGCGTGCCGACGACGATGCGAAAGCCGAAGATGTCGCTCACCTGCGCGAACGTCAGGTGCTTCTCGCGCATCTTGGTGTAGATCGAGTAGAGCGTCTTCTCGCGGCCGAAGATCTGCGCCTTGAGCTTGGCGGTGGCGAACGCCTTCTCGACGTCCTTCTGGATGCGGTCGACGACGTCGCGGCGATAGCCGCGCGCCTTCAGCACCGCCTTCGAAAGCGCCGCCTCCCGCCACGGGTACAGGTGCTTGAACGAGAGCTCCTGCAGCTCGCGGTAGGTCTGGTTGAGGCCGAGCCGGTGGGCGATCGGCGCGTAGATCTCGAGCGTCTCGGCGGCGATCCGCATCCGCTTGGCCGCTTCGACGGCGTCCATCGTCCGCATGTTGTGGAGGCGGTCGGCGAGCTTGACGAGGATGACGCGGACGTCGCGCGTCATCGCCAGCAGCATCTTGCGGAACGACTCCGCCTGCGACTCCTCGCGCGTCGAGAAGCGCAGCTTGTCGAGCTTGGTGAGGCCGTCGACGAGGTCGGCCACCGGCAGCCCGAAGCGCTCGATCAGCTCGGCCTTGGGGATGCCGCAGTCCTCCATGGCGTCGTGCATCAGCGCGGCCATGATCGCCTGGACGTCGAGCTTCCACTCGGCGCAGATGCCGGCGACCGCGATCGGGTGCGTGATGTAGGGCTCGCCCGAGGCGCGGAACTGGCCGAGATGCGCTTCGTCGGCGAAGCGATAGGCGTCGCGGACGCGCCGGATGTCGGCCGCGTCGAGGTAGTCGAGCTTGCCGGTGAGGGCGGCGAACGACGCCGCGGTGGCATCGGCGGGCGACGCGCCGTGCGTCGGCGCCGGCGTCGACGGCGGCGCACGCTTCTTCGGCGCGCGGCGCGCGCCGAAGATCGAGGTCAGTGAGCCGAGCGAGCGCGCAGCCATGCTCGGATTTTGCGCCGGCTTGGCAATACGCGCGCCGCGAAGGGCGCAGACGGAGGCGGCGGTCGAGCGCGCGACCGCCCGTCGCGATCGAACGCTAGACGGGGACCTTCTTCAGCATCTCGACGCCGACCTCGCCGGCAGCGATCTCGCGCAGCGCGGTCACGCCGGGCTTGTTCTTCGTCTCGACCTTGGGCGCGTGGCCCTGGCTGAGCATGCGTGCGCGGTACGTTGCCGCGAGCACGAGCTGGAAGCGGTTGGGGATCTTCTCGAGGCAGTCTTCGACGGTGATGCGGGCCATGGCGGATCCGAAAGAGGGCGACGGTGGACGGCTAGGGAAGGCCGAGCGCGGCGAAGATCGCGGGCCGGGCCCTTCTGAGCGCTGCGTACTTGAGACGCTGCGAGTGGACGATCGCCTTGAGGTCGAACAGCGCCGTCTCGAACAAGGCGTTGATTATAACGAAGTCGAACTGGCTCGCCTTCCCAACCTCGGCACGCGCGTTCTCCATCCGTCGCTCGATCACCTCGAGGCCGTCCTCGCCGCGTCGCGTCAGACGCTGGCGCAGCTCCTCCCAGCTCGGCGGCAGCACGAAGATCAGCACCGCGTCGGGAAAGAGCTTCTTGATCTGCAGCGCGCCCTGCCAGTCGATCTCGAGGACGACGTCGAGGCCACCGACGATGCGCGCCTCGATCGCCGCCTTCGACGTGCCGTAGAGGTGGCCGTGGACCTCGGCCCACTCGACGAACTCGCCGCGCGCGACCATCGCGCGGAACGTCGCCTCGTCGGTGAAGTGGTATTCGCGGCCGTCCTGGTCCTGGCCGCGCGGCTGCCGGGTCGTGTGCGAGATCGAGACGACGAGGTGCGAGTCGAGCTCGAGCAGCGCGTTGACGAGGCTCGACTTGCCGGCGCCGCTCGGGGCGGAGACGGCGAAGAGGGTGCCGGTCAGGGGGGCGGGCGCGGGCAAGGTGCGCGGGAGTTTATCGTTGCGCCATGGAATCTCCGGGCTCGTTGCCGAGCGATCGCGTCGATCGGCGGTGCGATGTCGCGATTGCGCCGCGAACCTGCACGGGTGGCGGCGTCGCTCGCCGACCGCTCGTCGCCGCAGCGGTCGGCGCCGTCGCGTCGGCGCTCGTGCCGACGCTCGCACGCGCCGCTGCCAAGCCGCTGGTCGTCGGTGGCCTGGCCGTCACGTGCAACCTGACGCTGCCGGTCGCTTGCGTCGCCAAGGCGAAGGCGAACGCCGCCGACAAGAGCGGCAAGCCGCCGCTCGAGTTCGAGTACAGCAAGTACAACGGCTGGCCCGAGGTGAAGGAGTCGCTGATGGCCGGCCGCATCCCGGCCGCCTACATGCTCGCGCCGCTCGTCATGGACCTCGCCGACAAGAAGATCCCGGTCAAGATCGTCTCGCTCGGCCACCGCTCGGGCGCGGTGATCATGGTGCGCACCGATTCGCCGTACAAGCGCTTCCGCGACCTCACGGGCAAACGGATCGCGATCCCGAGCCGCTTCGCGGTCGACTTCCTCTTCCTGCGCAAGATGCTCGCGCAGGAAGGCATGACGCCGAAGGACGTCGAGGTCGTCGAGATGGCGCCGGCCGACATGCCGGCGGCGCTCTACGCGAAGGCGGTCGAGGGCTATTGCACCGGCGAGCCGTTCGGCGCTGCCGCGCAGCGCGCCGGCTACGCGCGGCCGATGCGCATGACGCGCGACGAGTGGCGCAACTACATCTGCTGCGTGCTGACGGTGCGCGAAGAGCTGATCCGCGACAACCGGGCCGCGGTCCAGGACCTCGTCGACTACGTGCTCGGCGCCGGCGTCTGGCTCGACCAGAAGCAGGAGAACCGCGAGAAGGCGGTTCAGGTCGCTGCCGGTCGCAAGTACTTCAACCAGGACCCGGCGATCATCCGCTTCGTCATGGAAAATCCGGTCGACCGCGTGACCTACGGCGACCTGCGGATGATCCGCGCCGAATTCGACGAGCTGATGCAGTTGTCGATCCAGGCGGGCACGCTGAAGACGCCGGTCGCCTACGAGAAGTACGTCGACGAGAGCTTCGCCCGAGCCGCGAGGCCGGCCGCGATGGCGCTTTGATCGACATCCCGAAGGAGCTCGCCTTGTCGCGCGCGTTCGCCGTTCTCTTCTTCGCTGCCTGCATCGCGTCGGCCGTTCCCGCTGCGGCGCTCGCCGATGGCGCCGCGCCGCATCTGAAGGCGGGCAGCTTCGAGCCGCCGCGCGCGGCGCCCGACTTCGTCCTCGCCGGCTCCGACGGTGCGCCCGTGCAGCTCTCGAAGCTGCACGGCAAGGTGGTGCTGATGTCGTTCGGCTACACGCACTGCCCGGCCGTCTGCCCGACGACGCTGGCGACGCTCGCCGCGGCGCGCAGGAGCCTCGGCAAGGACGCGGCCGCGGTGCAGGTGGTCTTCGTCACCGTCGATCCCGAGCGCGACGACGCGCCACGGATGAAGCAGTACGTCGCCGCGTTCGACCCGAGCTTTCTCGGCGCGACCGGCAAGCCCGAGGCGCTCGCCGCGGTGCGCCGCAGCTACGGCGTCGTCGCGCGCAAGGTGCCGCTCGGCGACGGCTACGGCATGGACCACTCGTCGTCGATCTTCCTGATCGACCGCGACGGCAGGCTGCGCGGGCAGATGCCCTACGGCCGCGACGCGCGCGACTTCGCGCACGACGTCCGCCTCCTGCTCGCGTCGTAGGTGCGCGCGAAGCGGCTCGGAGCGCGCGCCGCGCTCGCATCGCTGGTCGCCGCGGTCGCGCTCGCCGCGTGGGCGGCTTTCGCGCCGCTCTCGCTCGCTTCGCGCGACGAGCTGTTCACGATCCCGCACGGCACGTGGGCACGCCGAATGGCCGGCGACAAGGTCGAGATCCTGCCGTCGATGATCCGCCTGACGCTCGGCCTCAACGACGTGCTGCTGCTGCGCAACCTCGACGACGTGCCGCAGGTGTTCGGCCCGGCGCTCGTCATGCCGGGTCAGAGCTTTCGGCTGCCGTTCGAGGTCGCGTCGACCTACAGCTTCGCGTGCACCGCGCACGCGAGCGGACAGCTGCAGGTCGTCGTCGATCCGACGCCCGCGCCGGGCTTTTCGACGCTCCTCTGGCGGCTGCGGCGCTGGACGCAATGACGCCGCGTCGGCTCGCACGGATCGCGTCGCCGGTGGCGGTGATCGCGCTCGTCGTCGCGCTCTGGTGGCTCGTCGTCGTGCGCACCGAGAGCGCGATCTTCCCGACGCCGTGGCAGGTCGTCGCCGGCGCGTGGCAGCTCGCCGTCGACGGCACGCTCTGGGAGCACATCGGTGCATCGCTCCTTCGCGTCGGCACCGGGTTCGGCCTCGCCGCCGCGGTCGCGATTCCGCTCGGGCTGTGGATGGGCTGGGTCGGTGGTGCGTACCGCACGCTCAACCCGATCTTCCAGATGCTGCGTCCGATCTCGCCGATCGCGTGGATTCCGATCGCCATTCTCTGGTTCGGCGTCGGCGACGTCTCGCCGATCTTTCTCATCTTCATCTCGTCGGTGTTCCCGATGGTCGTGCAGACGACGTCGGGGGTGCACGCGATCGAGCGACGCTACTTGCGCGCGGCGGCGAACTTCGGCGTCTCGCGCGCGGTGCTCTTTCGCCGCGTCGTCGTCCCGGCGGTGCTGCCGGAGATCGTCGTCGGCATGCGGATCGGCATCGGCGTCGCCTGGCTGGTCGTCGTTGCCGCCGAGATGATCGCGCTGCGTTCGGGCCTCGGCTATCTGATCATGGACTCGCGCAACGCCGGCAACCGCTACGACCTCGTCATCGCGAGCATGATCATCATCGGCCTGATCGGGCTCTGCCTCGACGGCGCGACGCGCCTGCTCGAGCGGCTTCCCACGGTGCGCTGGCGCTATGCCCGCTAGCAAGATCGCGGTTCGCGGAGTCCGCAAGGCGTTCGCGTCGGCGACCGGCGTGCTGCCGGTGATCGACGGCGTCGGCCTCGACGTCGCCGACGGCGAGTTCGTCGCCATCGTCGGCCCGTCGGGCTGCGGCAAGTCGACGCTGTTGAACATCGTCGCCGGCTTCGAGACGCCGGACGCTGGCACGGTGACGGTCGACGGCGCACCGCAGCGCGGACCGGGCCCGAAGGGGATCGTCATCTCGCAGCACGGTTCGGTGTTCCCGTGGCTGACGGTGCAGCAGAACCTGATGTTCGGCCTCGCCGGCGAGCACCGCCGCGAGAACGCGGCGCTCGCCGACCACTACGCCGCGCTGGTCGGGCTGAAGGGCTTCGAGGCGAGCTATCCACGCGAGCTCTCGGGCGGCATGCTCAAGCGCGTCGAGCTCGCCCGCGCGCTCGTCGTCAAGCCCGAGATCCTCTACATGGACGAGCCGTTCTCGGCGCTCGACGCGTTGATGAACCTGCGCATGCGAAACGAGCTGCTGCGCATCCTCGACGAAGAGCGGCACACGGTGCTGCTGATCACGCACGACGTCGAAGAGGCGGTGTACATGGCCGACCGGGTTCTGGTCCTGTCGCCGCGGCCGACGACGATCCAGGCGTCATTCGCGGTCGACCTGCCGCGGCCCCGACGACTCTCGAGCCCCGAGTGCCAGGCGCTGCGCGAAGCGGTGCTGAAGGAGCTCGGCGTCTGACGCGCCGGCGCCAGCGATCGCGCGGCGCGCGCGCCTAGAACGCCGCGCCGATCGAGAGCACGAAGACCTGCTCGGACGACCCAGGGTTGAACCAGAAGCCGCCGACGGTGACGCGCCGCCAGCTCGCTTGCACGAACGGGCCGCGCTGGAAGTCGCGCTCGCCGCCGTAGGCGCGCGTGCGCTGTCCGACCAGCCCCACACGCAGCCATTCGAGCGGACGAACGCCGAGCTCGCTCCACGCATAGAGGTAGTTGGCGGTGTGGTCGCCGTGGTCGCGAACGTATTCGCCCTCGACGTAGAAGTCGAACCGGCCCGATGCAACGCTCGCTTCGATGCCGGGAACGAATGCTCGCACGGTTCCCCAGGCGCCGCCGACGATCGGCGTCACTTCCCACGAGATCGCCTCGCCGCCCGAGAAGGTCCAGCCGACGAACGCGGACCGTGCACCGACCGCCTCGTAGCTGATGCGGCCTTCGAGGTGCAGCGGCCCGCGATCGGCGGCGACGATCGCCGACGCGTAGTCGTCGCCGTTGCGCACCGACGTGTGGTAGCCGGTCGCGGCGAACTCCCACGAGGGCTTGGTCGCCGGCGCGGCGCGGCGTCCGCTGCCGGCCTCGTCGTCCGCAAAGGCGGACGACGTCACCGCGGCGATGAGCAGTGCCAGCGCTCGCCGCGCAGCGCTCATCCGCCGAGCGCCTTGATCGCGCCGACGAGCACCACGCCGAGCAGCGCCATCACGAAGCCGGCGCGCCATGCGCCGTACCCTGCGTAGCGGCCGAGCGCGAACCCGGCGAGAAAGAGCATCGCCAGCGCGATCACCCGCGAGGCGTTCTTGGCGGCGCCGACGTCGTGCATCAGCGCGAACGGCACGACGACGGGGAAGGTCGAGACGACGACCACGACGAAGATCGCGAGCGCCGCGAGCAGATCGCTGCCGTTCAGCTTGGCGCGCGCTGCAGGGACGGGGAGCGCGACGATGCGGTCGCGGATCGCCTCGAGCTCGGTCGTCGTGACGAGACCGGCGGCGACGGGCGCGAGCTCGACCTCGATCGCGGCGCGCCCGTCCTGCGGATCGGTGGCCGCGCGGACGGAGTGCAACATCGTCAGCGAGCGCCCGCGCGCAACGACGGTGCGGACCAGGTACATCACCGCGTCGACAAGGCCCCAGGCCAGGTTGCAGCCGACCGCGGTGATGAAGAGCTCGCGCACGTCTTCGCGCCCCGACTGCGCGACCGACATCGCGCCGGTGAAGCTGAGCGCCATGAGCAGCCCGAAGAGCAGCTCCATGATCCGGTCGACCGGATGCAGCACCGGCTCGCGCTTCAGGGCAGCATCGCCGCCCCGCGCCCGGCTGGTCGGAGTCAAGGTGCTCGAAACGTCGTGGGACATCGAGCTACTCGACGTTCTGCACCTGCTCGCGCAGCTGCTCGATCGCGACCTTCATGTCGACCGAGATCGCCGTCATCTCGATCGACGACGATTTCGAGCCGAGCGTGTTGGCTTCGCGCAGCAGCTCCTGGATCAGGAACTCGAGGCGCTTGCCGACCTCGCCGCCCTTGTCGAGCAGGCGCGCGATCTCGTCGAGGTGCGAGCGCAGCCGCGCGAGCTCCTCGGCGACGTCGACGCGAATCGCGACGGCGGCGGCTTCGCTCAAGGCGCGCTCCTCGATCGCTTCGCGCGTGACGGATTGCGCGGCGCCTGCCTTTTCGAGTGCCTCTTGCCAGCGCTCGAGGAAGCGCTGCTGCATGCGCGCGACCGCCGCGGGGACGAGCGGCTCGGCGGCGGCGGCGAGCGTGCGCAGGTGCGCGACGCGCTCGGCGAGGACCGCGGCGAGCCGCTCGCCTTCGCGCGCGCGCGCCTCCGCGAGCATCTCGACGCAGCGCTCGGCCGTCTCGAGCACCGCGTGCTCGGGCTCGATCGCGCCGGCGCCGCGGCACCACTGCAGTGACTCGTGCACCGAGAGCGCGCGTGCGTGCGGCAGGTGCTCGCGGACCGCGGCATCGATGCGGGCAAGGTGGGCGAGCTGCTCGGGGGTCGGCTCGGGAACCGCGCTCTCGGCGGCGCCGGAGGTCGTCACCCGCAGCTCGACCTTGCCGCGCTTGAAGCGGGCGGTGAGCAGCGCGCGCAGCTGCGGCTCGAGGCCGCGCAGCTCGTCGGGAAGGCGCAGCGCCAGGTCGAGAAAGCGGCCGTTGACCGAGCGGATCTCGACTGTCGCAGCGGCGTCGGCGCCGCGGCGCTGGGATCGGCTGGCGGATGCTTCGTGCAATGCTGCCGCACCCGCTGCGGAAGCGCCTGTCGACGCATTCGCGTAGCCGGTCATGCTGTAGACTGACACGCGCTTTTGCTCCCCTTTTTCGCTCGATTATGTCAAAGCCAAAACCCGCGCCATTGCCATCCGGCACGGTCGTGGGCGGCTACCAGGTCATCAAGAAACTGGCAGCCGGCGGCTTCGGCGTCGTCTACCTGTGCGAGGACAGCGAGCGCAAGCTCGTCGCGCTGAAGGAGTATCTGCCGTCGTCGCTCGCCGAGCGCTCGCCCGGCGAGCTGACGCCCCGCGTCAAGCCCGAGAAGCAACCGCTCTACCGGCTCGGCCTGAAGAGCTTCTTCGAGGAAGGCCGCTCGCTCGCGCAGATATCGCATACCAGCGTCGTTTCGGTTCTCAATTTCTTCCGCGAGAACGAAACCGTCTACATGGTCATGAATTACCTGCAGGGCGATACCCTGCAGGATTTCATCGTCACCGCGCGCGACCTGAAACGTGACAAAGTATTTCGGGAATCGACGATCCGGTCGCTCTTCGACGAGATATTGCGGGGCTTGCGCATCGTCCACCAGCACAAGATGCTGCACCTGGACATCAAGCCGGCCAACATCTTCATCACCAACGAGAACAAGGCGGTCCTGCTCGACTTCGGCGCCGCGCGCGAGGTGCTGAGCAAGGAAGGCAACTTCATCCGCCCGATGTACACGCCCGGCTTCGCCGCGCCCGAGATGTACCGCCGCGACGGCACGCTCGGGCCGTGGACCGACATCTACGCGATCGGCGCCTGCATCTACGCGTGCATGCAGGGCTATCCGCCGAACGACGCGCCGCAGCGGATCGAGAAGGACCGCCTCGCGCTCTCGCTCTCGCGGCTGCGCAACGTCTACAGCGACAACCTGATCGAGGTCACCGAGTGGTGCATGTCGCTCGATCCGCTGTCGCGCCCGCAGAGCGTGTTCGCGCTGCAGAAGGAGCTGTCGCGCGAGACCGAGCGGCAGTACACGAAGCTCAGCTTCAGCGAGCGTCTGAAGCTGCAGCTCGAGAACCTGACCGCCAGCGCCAAGGCTTGACCGCGCGTTCCCGGCCAGTCGAATCGCGATGCGCTTCTCCGTCTACCAGGTCAGCCGCAAGGGCGGCCGCGAGAAGAACGAAGACCGCATGGGCTACTGCTACACGCGGGAGGCGGGCCTGTTCGCGCTCGCCGACGGCATGGGCGGGCACCCCGAAGGCGAGGTCGCGTCGCAGCTCGCTCTGCAGACGCTCGCCGCGATGTTCCAGCGCGACTGCAAGCCGACGCTCGGCGATCCGTTGCGCTTCCTGCACGAGGCGATCGTCTCGGGGCATCACCAGCTGCTTCGCTACGCGACCCAGAAGGCGCTGATCGACACGCCGCGGACGACGATCGTCGCCTGCCTGCTGCAGGGCAACGCCGCGTACTGGGCGCACTGCGGTGACTCGCGGCTCTACATGGTGCGCGGCGATAAGCTGATCGCGCGCACGCGCGACCACTCGTACTCGGAGCTGCAGCAGACGATGAGCCAGGTCGTGCCGATGGGCGACCGCTTCAATCGCAACGTCCTCTTCACGTGCCTGGGCAGCCCCGGGAAGCCGGTGGTCGACACCGTCGGGCCGCTGCTGATGCAGGCCGGCGACCGGTTGCTGCTCTGCTCCGACGGCCTCTGGGGCACGGTGAACGACAGCGAGATCGCCGAGCAACTGTCATCGCTGCCGCTCTCGGACTCGGTGCCCGAGCTCGTCGAGCAGGCGCTGCGCAACGGCGGCCCGAAGTGCGACAACGTGTCGGTGCTCGCGGTCGAGTTCGAAGGCGTCGAGGGCGACAGCCAGCTCGGCGGCATCCAGACCGCGGCGCTCGGCGAGGCGGTGTTCGCTTCGACGATCCAGGCGAGCGTGCTCGGCAGCGATGTGTCGCCGGACGAGCTCGACGACGCCGAGATCGAGCGATCGATCAAGGAAATCAACGAGGCGATCAAACGCTCGTCTCAGCACAAGAAGGGCTGACGCCCTTCTTGCGCTGACGTCGCGTTTTCTCGCTTCGCTGCGAACAGGACTGCTCCCTCCCCAGCTTCGCTCCCCTCCCTCCGGGAGGGAGGGGCGGGCGCCGTTGGCGCCCCTCTTGGTCGGGGCGGTGACAATCGTGGGATGACGTTCCAACGCTCTCGCAATCGCGCGCACGACGCGCTTCGTCCTGTTTCCATCGCGCGCGGGTTCACGCGCCACGCCGAAGGGTCGGTGCTCGTGTCGTTCGGCGACACGCGGGTGCTGTGCACGGCGTCGGTCGACGAGAAGGTGCCGCCGCACAAGCGCGGCAGCGGCGAAGGGTGGGTGACCGCGGAGTACGGGATGCTGCCGCGCTCGACGCACACGCGAAGCGATCGCGAGGCGGCGCGCGGCAAGCAGAGCGGGCGCACGCAGGAGATCCAGCG
>DATJIM010000040.1:0-19727 GCA_035493195.1 Caldimonas sp. | reverse complement strand
CTTCGAGGCGGTGCGTCGCCAGGTGCTCGCTGCGCCACGCGACCTGCAGGCGCTCCTCGACGAAGTGCGCGCGATGCGCGAGAAGGTGCGCGCCGCGCATCCGGTGAAGAGCGGCCGCTTCGACCTCAAGCACAGCCCCGGCGGGATGATCGACGTCGAGTTCGCGGTGCAGGCGCTCGTCCTCGGCCATGGCGCGACTCGCGCCGAGCTGCTCGACGACGTCGGCAACATCGCGCTCCTGCAGCGAGCCGAGGCCGCCGGGCTGCTGCCGGCCGGCGTCGGCCGCGCCGCTGCCGACGCCTACCGCGACCGGCGCCGCGCCCAGCACCGTGCCCGCCTCGACGAGCAGCCCACGCAGGTCGACCCCGAGCCGCTCGCCGCGCAGACGAGCGCCGTCGTCGCGCTGTGGCGTGCCGTCTTCGGCTGACGGCGGGCGCGGCTGGGTCGCGCTCGCTGCCGCCCTCGCGCTCGCCGCGGTGCTTGCCACCTCCCTGCCTCCTGACTCGCTCGAATGGCGGCCGGCGCTCGCGTGGAGCGAGCCGTGGCGCGCTTGGACGGCGGCGGTCGTCCACTACAGCGCGTTCCACCTCGTCGTCAATCTGGTCGGCACCGCGCTCGTCGCTGCGCTCGGCTGGTTTGCGCGCGTACCGCGCGCGGCCACGATCGCATGGCTGATCGCGTGGCCGTTGACGCAATTCGGGCTCCTCGCGCGTCCCGACCTGTTGCACTACGCGGGCCTGTCCGGAGTGCTGCACGCGGGCACCACGTGCGTCGGCTGGCAGCTCGCGGCGCACGCGCGCGGCCAGCGGCGCGCGATCGGCGTCCTCGTCCTCGCCGCGCTCGCCGTCAAGGTCGCGAGCGAATCGCCGTGGGGCGCGGCGGTGCGCACTCCGGCGGGATGGGACATCGCGACCGCGCCTTTCGCGCACGCGAGTGGTCTCGTCGCGGGGCTCGCCGCGGCCATCGTCTGCGACGCGATCGCGCGCGCGCGCAGCCGTTCAACGAAACGCGCTGCCGACACCGCCTGAACGATCCGTGGACCGACCCGACCCCATCGCCCTGCGCGAGCGCAAGAGCCACCTCGACGCGCTCGCCGTCGCGACCCTCGTCGTCTGCTGTTTTCTCTGGGGCTTGAACCAGGTCGCCGCCAAGGCGGCGCTGCCCGAGATCGGCTCGTTGTGGCAGGCGGCGCTGCGCTCGACCGGTGCGACTCTGCTGCTCTGGCTGTGGGCGCGCGCACGCGGCATCGCGCTCTTCGACCGCGACGGCACGCTGCCCGGCGGCCTGCTGGCGGGCGCCCTCTTCGCGGCCGAGTTCTTCTGCATCTTCGTCGGCCTGCAGTTCACGACGGCTTCTCGCATGGTCGTCTTCATCTACACCTCGCCCTTCATCGTCGCGCTCGGCATGCCGCTGATCTCGCGCGCCGAGCGACTGCACGCGCCGCAGGCGATCGGGCTCGTCGTCGCGTTCGCCGGCGTCGCATCGGCGTTCTCGGAAGGGTTCGCGCAGCCGGCGGCCGGGCCGCGACAGTGGCTCGGCGATGCGCTCGGCGTGCTCGCCGGCATCCTCTGGGGCGCGACGACGCTCGCGATCCGCGCCACCAAGCTGACGCACGCGTCGGCCGAGAAGACGCTCTTCTATCAGCTCGCCGTCTCGGCAGCGCTCCTGCTCGCCGGCGCGGTGGCGACCGAGCCGGCGCCGCTGCACGCGCTCTCGCCGCTCGCGTGGGGCTCGCTCGCGTTTCAGGTCGTCGTCGTCAGCTTTGCGAGCTACCTCGTCTGGTTCTGGCTCATCCGCCACTACCCGGCGACGCAGATCGCGTCGTTCACGATGCTGACGCCGATCTTCGGGCTCATCCTCGGCGCGCTGCTGCTCGCCGAGCCGATCACGGCCCGGCTGCTCGTCGCGCTCGCGACCGTCGCCGCCGGCATCGTGCTCGTCAATCGCAAGACGTGATCGCGATCGTCGCCACGATCCTCGTCCGCGGCGGGGGTTGCGCGCTGCTCTTCTGGTGGATCTGGCGAACCTTCGGACTCGCGTCGGCGATGCCGGTGGTCGGGCTCTTCGGCATCGCGCTCGCGCGGCCGCTCATCGATCTCGCCGAGGCGCTCGGTTGGCAGATGCGCCGCGCCCACTGGCGCGACGTCGAGGGTCGCCATTACGCGTACCGCGGTCGCACCGTCGCCGTCGTCGAGGACGACGAGCACCGGCACTGGCTGCGCCTCGCCGACGTGCGCGCGATCGTCGGCTTCACCGCGAGCGACGGTTCGCTCGCGGTCAGCTATCCGGAACGTGTCTGCGAGCTCGGTCGTCCGGCGACGCCGCACGTCCGCGACGACGCGCTCATCGCCCACCTCGCCAAGGAACGCTCGCCCGAGGCGGCTCGCCTGCGGCTGTGGGTCGAGCGCGAGGTCGCGTTCCCGGCGAAGCGCAAGCGCGAGCGGCTCGGCATCCGGACGCGACCGCCCGATGCAGCGGACTCCAGCTAGCGCTCAGCCGCGGATGCGCGCGACGAGCGCCGTCGTCGAATAGCCGTCGACGAACGGCAGCGCGCGCGCGCCGCCGCCCCAGCTGCGCACGAGCGCCGTCTCGGCGAGCGTCTCGACGTCGTAGTCGCCGCCCTTGACGTAGAGCTCGGGGCGGACGATCTTGAGCAGCTCGAGCGGCGTCGACTCGTCGAACAGCGTGACGAGATCGACGCTCGCGAGCGCGGCGAGGACGCACGCGCGGTCGGCTTCGCCATTGAGCGGGCGGTCGCTGCCCTTGCCGAGCGAGCGCGCCGAACGGTCGCTGTTGACGCCGACGACGAGGCTCGCGCCCTCGGCGCGCGCGTGCGCGAGGTACGTCACGTGGCCGCGGTGGAGGATGTCGAACACGCCGTTGGTGAACACCACCGGGCGATCCAGCGCGGCGAGGCGCGGCAGCAGCTCGGCGCGCGGGCACAGCTTGGCGGCGAAATCGGGCAGCACGCCGCGATTGTCGCGCGCGCGAAGCGCGCCATCGCCGCGCTTCGCACGCAGACGCGCGCGCTAAGATGATCGCGATGAGCACCACCGACCGTCCCTCGAGCACGACGCTCGTCCTTTGCGGGCTGCCGATCTCGAACTACTACAGCAAGGTCAAGCTCGCGCTGCTCGAGAAGGGCGTGCCGTTTCGCGAAGAGGAGGTCGGCGTCGCCGGCCGCGGCGCCAAGAGCGAAGACGCGATGCGCGACTCGCCGCTCGGCAAGATCCCGTTCATCCGCACCGAGAGCGGCCCGCTGTGCGAGAGCCAGGCGATCCTCGAGTACATCGAGGCGGCCTGGCCCGAGCCGCCGCTGCTGCCGCCGGATCCGTACGCAGCCGCGAAGGTGCGCGAGCTGATCGCGTTCATCGACCTGCACGTCGAGCTCGTCGCGCGCGAGCTCTACCCGAAGGCGTTCTTCGGCGGGACGATCGCCGACGGCGCTGCCGAGCGCATTCGCGAGCGGCTGGTCAGGAACATCGCCGCGCTGGCCAAGCTCGTCCGCTTCGACCCTTACATCGCCGGGCCGACGTTCACCCAGGCCGACTGCGCCGCGTGGGCGTCGTTCGGTGTCGTCACCATGGCGACGCAGGCGATCTACGGCGAGGACCTGCTGACCGCAGGCGGGGTCGTCTGGAAACCGTACAGCAAGCGGCTCGCCGAGCGGGCGAGCGTGCAGCGGGTCGTCGCCGACCGCAAGGCCGCCCAGGACCGTGCCGCGGCCCGGACCTGACGCGAAGCGCGGCGGCCGGTCGGGGGACAGGCGGCCGGCCCGCCTTGCGGTCGAGGTCGGCGGCGATCCGGGCGAGGGATTTCGAGCGCGACGGGAACTCGCGGCCGCAAGCCGCGTCAGAGAGATTCGACGTACCCTGCGACGCGTTGTCTGGAAGGCGGACGCAGGGCCGGCGAACCGGTTTTCGTCGCGGAGCCGGCCGGTCCAACCGGCTGAAATCCTCGGGGGGTTCTCCTCCTCCCTCCTCCCTCCCTCGTTCCCTCGGGGGCGCTCGGCGACAACTTTCTTTGCAAGCGCGCGCCCGCCCACCCCGAGGCGCGCGCCGGCGCGGCGGCAGCGGTGAGAAGGATCGCGGTCGTCGGCGCCGGCATCGCCGGGCTCGCGGCTGCGCGCGGCCTGGCGCGCAGCGACCGCGTCACCCTGTTCGAGGCCGCCGACCACTTCGGCGGCCATGCGCACACGGTCGACTTCACGCTCGGCGGCAGGACGCACGGCGTCGACACCGCCTTCGTCGTCTACAACGAACGCGCGCACCCGAACGTCGCCGCGCTCGTTGGCGAGCTCGGCGTCGGCACGGCGACCGCCGAGATGTCGTTCTCGGCGCAGATCCCGTCGGCGCGGATCGAATGGAGCAGCGCCGGCATCGGCAGCGTCTTCGCGCAGCGCTCGAACCTGTTGCGCCCGGCGTTCTGGAACATGCTCGGCGAGGTCCGGCGCTTCCGCGACATCGCGGCGCGACTGCTCGCGCGCGACTCCGAGCGCAACCGGGCGACGCTCGACGACGGCCTCGGCGACTTCCTGCAGGCTCGGCGCTTCTCGGGCGCGTTCCGCGACTGGTACCTGCTGCCGATCGTCGCGACGATCTGGTCGTGCCCGCCCGAGCAGATGCTGCGCTTCCCACTCGGCGAGCTGCTGCGCTTCTGCGCCCGCCACGGTCTGCTGCAGCTCGGCGAGCGCGCACCGTGGCGGTCGCTGCGCGGCGGCGCGTCGATCGCGGTCGACCGCATGCTCGACGCGATCCCCGACGCGCGCCTCGCGACCGCGGTGCGGCAGGTCCGGCGTCTTCCCGGCGGCGGCATCGAGGTCGCGACGGCGAACGGCAGCGAACGCTTCGACGCCGTCGTCCTCGCCTGCCACAGCGACCAGGCGCTCGCCCTCCTCGCCGACCCGGGCGACGACGAGCGCGAGGTGCTCGGTGCGATCCGCTGGCAACGCAACCGCGCCGTCCTGCACTCCGACGTGCGCGTCCTGCCCAGCCGAAAGGCGGCGTGGGCGGCGTGGAACTACGAGCGCTCGGCCAGCCGCGAGGCCGGCGAGGCGGGCGCCGTCTGCGTCCACGTCCTCGTCAACCGCTTGCAGCCCCTGCCGTTCGACGCGCCCGCGATCGTCTCGCTCAACCCGCTGTTCGAGCCGACCGGAAAGCTCGTCCAGGGCGAGTTCCACTACGCGCATCCGCTGTTCGACCGCCGCGCCATCGCCGCACAGGCGCGGCTGCCCGCGTTGCAGGGGCAGCGCGGCACCTGGTACTGCGGCGCCTGGACCGGGCGCGGCAGTCACGAGGACGGCCTGGTGTCCGCCCTTGCGGTCTGTCGCTCACTGCAGCGCTAGCGCCGCCCGCGGCCTAGCGAAGCCAGCCCTTCTTTCGGAAGTAGAGAAACGGCGCCGCGACCGACGCGATCATCACCACGATCGCGTACGCATAGCCATAGCGCCAGTCGAGCTCGGGGATCGACCGGAAATTCATGCCATAAATGCTCGCGATCAGCGTCGGCGGCAGCAGCGCGACGCTCGCGACCGAGAAGATCTTGATGATCTTGTTCTGGTTGATGTTGATGAAGCCGACCGTCGCGTTCATCAGGAAGTTGATCTTGTCGAACAGGAATGTGCTGTGGCTGTCGAGCGAGTCGATGTCGCGCAGGATCTGGCGCGCCTCCTCGAACTGCTCGGCGCCGAGCAGCCGGCTGCGCATCATGAAGCTGACCGCGCGCCGTGTGTCCATGACGTTCCTGCGGATGCGGCCGTTGAGGTCCTCCTCGCGCGCGATCGCCGACAGCGCCTCGCCCGCCGCCTGGTCGTTGACCTGCTGGCGGAGCACGCGTGCGCTCACCGCCTCGAGGCTGTCGTAGATGCCTTCGAGCGCGTCGGCCGAGTACTCGGCGTCGGCGTCGTAGAGCTTGAGCAGGACGTCCTTGGCGTCCTCGATCAGCGCCGGGATCCGGCGCGCGCGCAGACGCAGCAGCCTGAACACCGGCAGTGCCTCGGCGTGGACCGAGAACAGGATGTTCTTGTAGAGGATGAAGGCGACGCGAACGAGCCGCGGCGTCTCGTCGTCGATGAGGAAGTCGGAGCGGATGTGCAGCTCGCCGTTGTCTTCCTCGTAGAAGCGCGCCGACTCCTCGAGATCGTCGTCGACCGCGTCGCTCGGGATCGTCAGGCCGAAGCGCTCCGCGACCCAGCCTTTTTCTTCCTCGGTCGGCGCCTCGAGATCGACCCAGACGGGGCGCAGATTGGCGAGCGCTCCGGGGCTTTCGATCTCTTCCTGGATCAGCCGGCCGCTGGCCAGCGTGAAGACGTTCAGCATGCAGGCTCCGGCGAGCATGACCCGGCTCGCCAGGAGCGGACGGTCACCGTGGGGGAGAACTCTCCAAGAACGTCGTCTCGAGATGAGGTGACAAATTATCGCATCGCGTTCGCCATTTGCGCGAGCGGTCGCCGTGCCGTTCACCACGGCGATAGACTGGTTTCGAGCGCGACGACCCTGATCGCGAGACAGGCTTCGGCGCCTCTGCTACCGTGTCCTCAGCGCACTCTCGAAAGGATTCGTCCATGAACCTGACGATCAGCGGTCATCACCTCGAAGTGACTCCGGCGCTGCGCGAATACGTGCTCGCCAAGCTCGACCGCGTCACCCGCCACTTCGACCAGGTGACCGGCATCACGGTCCTGCTGTCGATCGAGAAGCCGGCGGAGAAGGAGCGACGCCAGCGCGCCGAGGTGACCGTCCACGTCAAGGGCAAGGACCTGTTCGCCGAATGCTCGTCGGACGACCTGTACGCCGCGATCGACCAGCTGATGGACAAGCTCGACCGCCAGGTCGTGCGCCACAAGGACCGCGTCCAGGACCACCACCACACCGCGCCGAAACGGATCGACGCGACGACAACTTGAGCGGTCTTCCCGGCCGGTGTTGCCGGCGCGCAGCACCGGCGCGCCGTCGGGCACTCGAAGGCATCCGACCTCGGCAAGGGCGGCGCCCGAACTCCATAATTCCTCGTTTCGTCCTCGGCCCGCCGCCGCACGCCGGTGGGCCATCCGGCCAATGAACCGACTCGCCGCCATCCTGCCAGTCGCCGACGTCGTCGTCGACGTCGATGCGACCAGCAAGAAGCGCGCATTCGAGCAGGCCGGCCTGCTGTTCGAGAATCAGCACGCGATCGCGCGCGCGACGGTGACCGACAACCTGTTCGCGCGCGAGCGGCTCGGCTCGACCGGCCTCGGCCACGGCGTCGCGATCCCGCATGGCCGCATCAAGGGCCTGAAGAATCCGCTCGCCGCGGTGCTGCGGATCCAGCAGCCGATCGCGTTCGACGCGCCCGACGACGAGCCGGTGTCGCTGCTGATCTTCCTGCTCGTTCCCGAGGCGGCGACGCAGCGTCACCTCGAGATCCTCTCGGAGATCGCCGAGATGCTCTCCGACCGCGAGCTGCGCGAGCGCCTGAAGAGCGAGCCGCTCGCGGCCGAGGTGCACCGGATCATCGCCGCCTGGGAGCCGCTGAAGTCGGTGGCGTAAAGGCAATGACGAACGCGCCCCGGCCGGGCGCCGGGCCGCTCCCGAGCCCGGCCGCGTCCCCTCGGGGGGCAGCGACCGAAGGGAGCTTGGGGGCACCGTGAAGCCGACCGTCATCAGCGCCGAGGCGATGTTCGAGGAGTTCCGGACGACGCTCCACTGGGAGTGGATCGCCGGCCACGCCCATCCCGAGCGCCACTTCGACGAGGCCGCGATCCGTGACGCGCGCTCGGCCGCCGACCTCGTCGGCTACCTCAACTACATCCACCCCAACCGCGTCCAGATCGTCGGCCGCCGCGAGGTCGCGTACCTCAACGAGCCCGACGTCGACATCACCGACCGCCGCATCTCGCGCATCGTCACGCTCGAGCCGCCGGTGCTGATCGTCGCCGACGCGCAGGTGCCGCCCGACCGGCTCGTCGCGCTCTGCGACCGCGCCGACATCCCGCTCTTCGTCACCGAGGAGTCGGCCGGCCACGTCATCGACATCGTTCGCGGCTACCTCGGCCAGCACTTCGCCGAGCGCACGACGCGGCACGGTGTCTTCATGGACATTCTCGGCATCGGCGTGCTGCTGACCGGCGAATCGGGCCTCGGCAAGAGCGAGCTCGGCCTCGAGCTGATCTCTCGCGGCCACGGTCTCGTCGCCGACGACGCGGTCGACCTCTACCGTGTCTCGCAGACCGCGCTCGAGGGGCGCTGCCCCGACCTGCTGATGAACCTGCTCGAGGTGCGCGGGATCGGCCTGCTCGACATCAAGGCGATCTTCGGCGAGACGGCGGTGCGGCGGAAGATGCGTCTGAAGCTGATCGTCCACCTCGTCCGCAAAGAGACGATGGACCGCGACTTCGAGCGGCTGCCGTACGAGCCGCTCAGCGAGGACATCCTCGAGGTGCCGGTGCGAAAGACCGTGATCGCCGTCGACGCCGGCCGCAACCTCGCGGTGCTCGTCGAGGCGGCCGTTCGCAACACGATCCTGCAGCTGCGCGGCATCGATACCTATGCCGAGTTCATCGCCCGTCACCACAAGGCGATGGGCAAGGTCGACTGACGCGCGCCGATCCGCGAGAGCTCACTTGTTCCTGAATTCGCAGTTCTTCTTCGTGCACGCGGCGTAGAGCGCGAGCGCGTGGTCCTGCAGCTCGAAGCCGCGCGACGTCGCGACCGAGCGCTGGCGCTTCTCGATCTCGGCGTCGTAGAACTCCTCGACCCGGCCGCAGTCCATGCAGACCAGGTGGTCGTGGTGCTTGCCCTCGTTCAGCTCGAAGACCGCCTTGCCGCTCTCGAAGTGATTGCGCGAGAGGATGCCGGCCTGCTCGAACTGCATCAGCACGCGGTAGACCGTCGCCAGGCCGATGTCGGCGTGCTCCGCAAGGAGGACGCGAAAGACGTCCTCGGCGCTCATGTGGCGCTGTTGCGTGTTCTGGAAGACCTCGAGCACCTTGATGCGCGGCAACGTCGCCTTCAGGCCGCTGTTCTTGAGCTCTTCGGCGTGGGTCATGGCGATCGTCGGACCGGAAGAATCGGAGGTGCGCCGGTAGAATCGGACCATCATACGAGCTTGGCGCGCGCGTCGAACCGGCGCCGCGCGAACGCCCCGCCCCCGCCATGCCCATCCCCCGCGTCGCTCGAGTTGCCAGTTCGATCGCTCCGCTCGCCCTCGCGCTCGCCGGCTGCAAGTCGCTGCAGACGTCCGAGAGCTTCCTCGGCGTCATCACGCCGTACAAGGTCGAGGTCGTCCAGGGCAATGTCGTCACCAGCGAGCAGGTCGCGCTCGTCAAGCCCGGCCTGACGCGCGCACAGGTGCGCGACGTCCTCGGCTCGCCGCTGCTCACCGATCCGTTCCACGTCGACCGCTGGGACTACGTGTTCACGATCCGCCGCCAGGGCGCGGCGCCGCAGCTGCGCCGCGTCGTCGTCCGCTTCAAGGACGACGTGCTCGCGAGCATCGAAGGCGGCGCCGACCTGCCGAGCGAGCGCGACTTCGTCGCCTCGATCGACACCTTCAAGACGGCGCGCAACGCGCCGCCGCTCGTCCTCAGCGAGGAGCAGCTGAAGGCGCTGCCGGTGCCGGTGCGCCCCGCGGCCGCCGAGCCTGCACCGCCGGTGCCGAGCCGCACCTACCCACCGCTCGAGCCTCGCTCATGAGGCCTCCAAGACGCTGCCCGCCGGCCCCCCGAGGGGGCGCGGGCGCCTTGGGAACGGCCCGGCGACGCCCATGACGGGCGAGGGCCAGCGCCGCCGCGTCGCAGTCGCCGGAGCCTCGGGCCGGATGGGCCGCGCGCTCATCGACGCGATCACGGCGAGCCCCGACCTCGTTCTCGCCGCCGCGTTCGACGTCGCCGGCAGCAGCGCCATCGGAAGCGACGCAGCGGCCTTCCTCGGCCGGCCGAGCGGCATCGTCGTCAGCGGCGATGCCCGCGCAGCGCTCGCCGCGAGCGAGGTCCTGATCGACTTCACGCGCCCCGAGGGAACGCTCGCCCACCTCGCGCTCTGTCGCGAGCTCGGCGTCGCCGCCGTGGTCGGCACGACCGGCTTCGATGCCGCGCAGAAGCAGGCGATCGCGGCGCACGCCGAGCACATCGCGATCGTGCTCGCGCCCAACATGAGCGTCGGCGTCAACGTCGTGCTGAAGCTCCTCGACGTCGCCGGCCGCGCGCTCGCCGATGGCTTCGACGTCGAGATCGTCGAGACGCACCACCGCATGAAGGTCGACGCCCCGAGCGGCACCGCGCTCAAGATGGGCGAGGTCGTCGCCGCGGCGCAGCGCAAGTCGCTCGACGCCGTCGCCGCCTACGACCGCAACGGCGAGCGCAAGCCCGGGTCGATCGGCTTCGCGTCGCTGCGCGGCGGCGACATCGTCGGCGACCATACCGTGCTCTTCGCCGGCAACGGTGAGCGGATCGAGATCACGCACCGCTCGACGAGCCGCGCGACCTACGCCGAGGGAAGCCTGCGCGCCGCGCGCTTCGTCCTCGGCAAGCGCTCGGGCCTGTTCGACATGGACGAGGTGCTCGGCCTCGCGGGCGGGCGATGATCGGCAGCGGCTTCGCGCAATTCTGGGAGCAGGGCGACGCGATCACGCGCAGCGTCGCCGCGCTGCTTCTCCTGATGTCGCTGAGCGCGTGGGTGCTCATCTTCTGGAAGGGCTGGCTGCTGCGCCGCGTCCACGTCGACCTGCAGCGCGCGGTGCCGGCGTTCTGGGCAGCGCCGTCGCTCACCGACGGACGCAGCCAGCTCGTCGCGTTCGACCGCGAGCGCGTCCTCGCACCGCTCGTCGACGCCGCGCTCGCCGCGCCTCCGGCCGGCACGCTCGAATCGCACGGCCAGGTCGAGTCGCAGCTGACGCGACGGTTGCGCGACGCGCTCCACCGCGTCCTCGGCCAGCTCCAGTTCGGTCAGGTGCTGCTCGCGTCAATCGGCAGCACGGCACCCTTCATCGGCCTGTTCGGCACGGTCTGGGGCATCTACCACGCGCTCGTCAGCATCTCGGCGGCGGGCACGATCACGATCGATCGCGTCTCGGGACCGGTCGGCGAGTCGCTGGTCATGACCGCGGCCGGCCTCGCCGTCGCGATCCCCGCCGTGCTCGCCTACAACGTCTTCGGCAAGCGCGTCGCCGCGAGCGAAGCCGAGCTCGAGGGCTTCGCCCACGACCTGCGCGAAATGATCGTCGACACCCGATGACGCGCCCACGCTCGCGCCGCTCGCTGCCCGCCGAGGGCGCGCGGCCGCGCTTGGGAGCGGCCCAGCGCCCGGCCGGTCACTAGTCAGATGGCCTTCGGCCGCCTCGAGCGCAACCCCGGCGCCCAGCCGATGAGCGACATCAACATGACGCCGCTGATCGACGTCATGCTCGTGCTGCTCGTCATCTTCATGATCACGGCGCCGCTGATGACGTCGAGCCTCAAGCTCGACCTGCCGCGCACCGACGCCGCGCAGGCGAGCGACACGCCGCTCTTCGTCAGCGTCGCGCTCGACCGCGACGGCCGCACGTTCTGGGGCGACGAGGCGGTCGACGCGGCGACGTTCGCCGAGCGCGTCGCCGCTGCCGCCAAGCGCAATCCGCAGACCGAGGTGCAGTTGCGCGCCGACAGGGCGGTGCCGTACGGCCGCGTCGCCGAGCTGATCGGCGTCGTGCAGAAGGCCGGGCTGACGCGGATCGGCTTCGTCGCCGAGCCCGAGAAGTAGCGCGCGATTGCGACGGCTCGTCCGACGCGTTCAGCTGCCGGCGGCGCGATCCAATCCCTACCACTCCTCGTGCCGACGCACGAAGGTCGCGAACCGCGGCAGTCCGTTCGACGTGAGATCGCGGTAGCGGTAGGTCACCTGCGAACCGATCGGCGGCGGATCGCGGCGCTCGGCGTCGCTCAGCCCGCTGCCGAGGAAGAATCGCCGGCCGTCTTCGGTCTCGACCTCGAGCGCGCCGAGTTGGCCGCCATACCTGCCGCTGCCGCGACGATGACCGACGACACGCGCCTCGGCGTCGAGCGCCGGCTTCAGCTTGAACACCGCGTCGCTGCGGCCCGCGACGTGCGGGGCCGACGCGACGTGGAGCACCACGCCCTCGCCACCGCCGGCGACGATCCGCGCGAGCTCGCGCTCGAGCGCAGCGCGACTGCCGACGCGCCACTGCGGCGCGAGCTCGGCCGGCGCGCCGCCGCGCGGCAGGATCGCCGCGAGCCGCGCCAGACGTTCATCGAACGCGACGGCGGCGACCGGCTGGTCGAACACCATGTAGCGCACCGACGACCACGCCACCGCATCCGGCACCAGGCGGCGGACGATGGCCGACAGCGCATCGAAACGGCCGCGGCCGAGCCAGAGCTCGCCGTCGAGCGGCTCGCGCGGCAGCGCTTCGAGGAACGACGGCGGCGCGGCGACGACGCGACCGCTGCGGTGGCGAAGCGTTCGCCCGTCCCAGAGCGCGCGTACGCCGTCGTACTTCTCGCTGACGAGGCAGCGCGCGACGTCGATCTGGTCGCGATAGGCGGACGCGAGCTCGGGCAGCGGCGCCGCCGACGTCGCCGCCGCAGCGGCCCAGCGCGGCAGGACGGTCGAAGCGGCCGCGAGCAGCGCGAAGCGTCGCGCGGACGAGGTGCAGGTCGAGGACATCACGATTTCCGGGGCACGCGGTAGAGCGATCGGCGATCGTTGCCGTGCCCGCGCGCGGTGTCGAGCGCCCCGGAGCAGGAGTGTCGGGCCCCCCGACGAGAGGATCGACAGCGACGCGTCGCCGGCGTCCAGCGCGGGTGCGTTTCTATAATCGACCGATGCCTGCTTGCAGCATCGCACTCGCATGAAGGCCGATTTCGCCCCCCACGACGTCGAACAGGCAGCACAGCGCGCCTGGGCGGCCGCCGACGCATATCGCGTCCGCGAGGATCCGGCGCGGCCGAAGTACTACGCCTGCTCGATGCTGCCGTACCCGAGCGGCCGCCTGCACATGGGGCACGTGCGCAACTACACCATCAACGACATGCTGGCGCGCCACCTGCGCATGACCGGCATGAACGTGCTGATGCCGATGGGCTGGGATGCGTTCGGGCTGCCCGCCGAGAACGCGGCGATCAAGAACAGCGTGCCGCCGGCGCGCTGGACGCGCGAGAACATCGCCGCGATGAAAGGCCAGATGCAGGCGCTCGGCCTGGCGATCGACTGGAGCCGCGAGATCGCGACGTGCGACCCGTCGTACTACCGCTGGAACCAGTGGTTGTTCCTGAAGATGCTGCAGGCCGGCATCGCCGAGCGGCGCACCCAGGTCGTCAACTGGGACCCGGTCGACCAGACCGTGCTCGCCAACGAACAGGTCATCGAGGGGCGCGGCTGGCGCTCCGGCGCTCTCGTCGAGAAGCGCGAGATTCCCGGCTATTACCTGAAGATCACGCAGTACGCGGAGGAGCTGCTCGCGTGCGTCCGGACCGGCCTGCCCGGCTGGCCCGAGCGCGTGAAGGTCATGCAGGAGCACTGGCTCGGCAAGAGCGAAGGCATCCGCTTCGCGTTCCCGCACGACATCCATTCGGCCGACGGCAAGCTGATCGGCGGCGGCCGCCTCTACGTCTTCACGACGCGCGCCGACACGATCATGGGCGTGACGTTCTGCGCGGTCGCTCCCGAGCACCCGCTCGCGCTGCGCGCCGCCGAGAAGAGTGCCGCGGTCGCCGCGTTCATCGAGTCGTGCAAGGTCGGCGGGACGACCGAGGCCGAGCTCGCGACGCAACAGAAGCGCGGCATCGACACCGGGCTCGTCGTCGAGCATCCGCTCAGCCACGAGAAGATCCCGCTCTGGATCGGCAACTACGTGCTGATGGGCTACGGCGACGGCGCGGTGATGGGCGTGCCCGCGCACGACGAGCGCGACTTCGAGTTCGCGCGCCAGTACGGCATCGACATGCTGCAGGTCATCCACGTCGACGGCGAGGAGTTCTCGTACGACCGCTGGCAGGACTGGTACGCCGACACGACGTGCAGCGTCACCGTCAACTCCGACATCTACAGCGGCATGACGTACGACGTCGCGGTCGACGCCGTCGCCGCGGCGCTCGAGCACCGCGGCCTCGGCGGCAAGCAGACGACGTGGCGGCTGCGCGACTGGGGGATCAGCCGGCAGCGCTACTGGGGAACGCCGATCCCGATCATCCACTGCGACGCGTGCGGCGTCGTTCCGGTGCCCGAGCGCGAGCTCCCCGTCGTCCTGCCCGAGGACCTCATCCCCGACGGCTCGGGCAATCCGCTCGTCAGGAACCACGCCTTCATCGACGTCGCGTGTCCGAAATGTCGGCGCCCGGCACGGCGCGAGACCGACACGATGGACACCTTCGTCGACAGCGCGTGGTACTTCATGCGCTACTGCGACCCCAAGCTCGACGACGCGATGGTCGGCGCCGGCACCAAGTACTGGATGCCGATGGACCAGTACATCGGCGGCATCGAGCACGCGATCCTGCACCTGCTGTACGCGCGCTTCTGGACCAAGGCGATGCGCGACATGAAGCTGGTTTCGATCGACGAGCCGTTCACGAAGCTGCTGACGCAGGGAATGGTGCTCAACCACGTCTGGGCGCGCCCGACGCCGCAGGGCGGCGTCGACTACTTCCCGCCCGACGACGTCACTCCGGCGTCCGATCCGCCCGGTGCGGCCGGCGGCGTGCTCGCCGATGGCAGCCACGTCGAATACCGCGGCATGCTCAAGATGGGCAAGACCGAGCGCAACGGGGTCGATCCGCAGGAGCTGATCGACCGCTACGGCGCCGACACCGCACGGCTGTTCGTGATGTTCGCTTCGCCGCCCGAGCAGACGCTCGACTGGAACAACGCCGGCGTCGAAGGCGCGCACCGGTTCCTGCGACGGCTCTGGAAGTTCGCCGCGAAGCACGCCGACACGATCGACTCGGCAGCGGCGCGCAAGGCCGTGGGCGGCGCCGCGCCGGCGCTGCGCCACGAGATCCATTCGGTGCTGCGCCAGGTCAGCTACGACTACGAGCGGATGCAATACAACACCGTCGTCTCGGGCGCGATGAAGCTGCTGAACGCGCTCGAGGCGCACGCCGGCGGCGACACGGTCGCGCCGGCGGCGCTGCGCGAAGGCGCGGGGATCCTGCTGCGCGTGCTCTATCCGGTCTGCCCGCACACGACGTGGGCGCTCTGGAACGAGCTCGGCTACGCGACCGAGCACGGCGGCCTCCTCGACGCGCCGTGGCCCGAGGTCGACGAAGCGGCGCTGGTGCAGGACGAGATCGAGCTCGTGCTGCAGATCAACGGCAAGCTGCGCGGGTCGCTCCGCGTTTCGGCCGACGCCGACAAGGCGGCGATCGAGAAGGCGGCGCTCGCGACGGCGGAGTTCGCCAAGTTCGGCGAAGGGCGCGAGGTCAAACGGGTCATCGTGATCCCCGGGCGTCTCGTCAACATCGTGGTCTAGACGAAGGGCCGGCCCGCCGATGCGACGACGCTTCCTGCTCGCCGCCGCAGTCACTCTCGCCGGCTGCGGCTTCGAGCTGAAGCGCCCGCCGGTGCTCAACTTCAGCAAGATCCAGCTGTCCGGATTTGGGACGCGCTCGCCGCTCGCCGCCGAGCTGAAGTCGAGCATCGACGCGAGCACGACGACGCGCGTCGTCGAGGCCGGGCAGGGCGCGCAGGCCGTGCTGCAGGCGATCACCGAGTCGCGCGAGAAAGTCGTCGTCGCGCAGACCGCGGCCAACCAGATCCGCGAATTCGAGCTCCGCCTGCGCTTCGCGTTTCGCCTCCTCGATCCGACCGGCAAGGTGCTGATCCCCGACAGCGAGATCCTGCTGACGCGCTCGCTCACCTACACCGAGACGGCGGCGCTCGGCAAGGAGCAGGAAGAGGCGTTCCTCTACCGCGCGATGCAGAACGACATCGTCTCGCAAGTGCTGCGTCGGCTCGCTTCGGTGCGGCCGCTCTGAAGGAACGCGATGCAGATCTCGCTCGACCGGCTCGCCGCGCACCTCGACCGCGACCTGCGCCCGGTCTACACCGTCTGGGGCGACGAGCCGCTGCTCGCGCAGGAAGCCGCCGACGCGATCCGCGCCGCGGCGCGCGTCGCCGGCTGCAGCGAGCGGCAGGTGCACACCGTGCAAGGCGCGCACTTCGACTGGAGCGCGCTGCTCGGCGCATCGCAGGCGCTCAGCCTGTTCGCCGATCGCCAGCTGATCGAGATCCGGATTCCCTCGGGCAAGCCGGGCAAGGACGGCTCCGAGGCGCTGCAGCGCTACTGCGAGATCGCCGTCGCCGGCGAGGGTCGCGACGTCATCACGCTCGTCCAGCTGCCGCGGCTCGACCGCTCGCAGCAGTCGAGCGCTTGGTTCGGCGCGCTCGATCGCGCCGGAGTCACGCTGCGGGTCGATGCGATCGAGCGGCAAGCGCTGCCGCGCTGGATCGCCGAGCGCCTCGCAGCGCAGGGTCAGCATGTCGCCGCTGGCGCCGAAGGACAGCGCGCGCTCGCCTTCTTCGCCGATCGCGTCGAAGGCAACCTGCTCGCCGCGCACCAGGAGATCCAGAAGCTCGCGCTCCTCTATCCGCCGGGCGAGATCGCGTTCGAGCAGATCGAGACCGCGGTCCTCAACGTCGCGCGCTACGACGTCTTCCGCCTCGGCGAGGCGGTGCTCGCCGGTCATGCGGCGCGCGCGCTGCGCATGCTCGACGGGCTGCGCGGCGCCGGCGAGGCGGCGGTGCTCGTCCACTGGACGATCGCCGAGGACATCCGCGGGCTGAAGCGCGTCAAGGATGCGCTCGCCGCCGGCCGGCCGCTGCCGCTCGCGTTGCGCGAAGCGCGCGTCTGGGGCGCGAAGGAGCGCGTCTTCGAGCGCGCGGTGACGCTGATCGGCGAGTCGGCGATCGCGCACCTGCTCGACGCGGCGCACGTCTGCGACGGCCTCGTCAAGGGCATCAAGCATCCCGACTGGCCGCTCGATCCGTGGGAAGGGCTGAAGCGGCTCGTCCTCATGCTCGCGGAAGAGACCGCGCGCGTCGGCGCCAAGCCGATCGCGCGCATCGCACTCACCGCCTAGGACGGCGACGCCTCGACGCGCGCGAGCAGCCGCTCGAGCGCATGCACGACCGACTGTGCGCGCACGGCGGCGCGATCGCCGCCCGCCTGCAGCAGCACCGCGTCGGCGTCGCCGCCGCGCGCGCACGTCGCGATCCAGACCGTGCCGACCGGCTTCGCGGCCGAGCCGCCGTCGGGGCCCGCGATCCCGGTGACTGCGACGGCGAACGTCGCCGGAGTCTGCGCGATCGCGCCTTCGGCCATCGCGCGCGCGACCTCGGCGCTGACGGCGCCGTGCGCCGCGATCAGCTCGGCCGGAACGCCGAGCAGCTCGGTCTTGGCGGCGTTCGAGTAGGTGACGACGCCGCGTTCGAACCACGCGCTCGAGCCCGCGCGCGCCGTGCACGCCGCGGCGACGAGACCGCCAGTGCACGACTCCGCAGTTGCCATGGCCGCGCCGCGCGCGACGAGCGCGGCGGCAAGCCGCGCGACGAGCGCTGAAGTCGAGCCGTCCTCGCTCACACGAACCGCCACACCGCGACGACGACGAGCGTGCAAAGCGCGGCGACGAGGTCGTCGAACACGATGCCGAAGCCCTGCGCCCAGCCGATCGGCGCGCTGCGCCGGCCCTTGAAGCGCTGATCGGCCCACGCCACCGGTCCCGGCTTGGCGGCGTCGAAGACGCGAAAGAGGACGAATGCGACCGTCTGCGCAGTCCACGATGCCGGCATCACGAGCCAGAGGACGAGCCAGAACGCGAGCACTTCGTCCCAGACGATCGCCGCCGGGTCGGTCTGGTCGAGATGGCGCGCGCTCACCGTGCACGCCCACCAGCCGACGATGAACGCGACGACGAGGACGAGTGCGATCGCGACATCGCTCAGGCGGGCGAGAAAGAGGTCGTACGTGATCCACGCGAAGAGCGTCCCGGACGTTCCGGCGGCGATCGGCACCAGCCCGCTGCCGAAGCCGAGCGCGATCGCATGCGCCGGATGCGAGACGACGAAGCGCCAGTTCGGTCGGCGGCCGACGCCGGCGAGCGGACGGTGCAATGCGGGCTCGGCCATCGCGATGCGCTCAGCTAAGAAAGTGATCGAACGACGCGAAGGCGCTGTCGACCGCGGCGCCGTCTCGATCGACGAAGCGAAGCGCGCTGCCCGCTTCGATGCGGCCGATCCGCGTCACGGCGACCCCGGCGGACGCGGCTGCCGCAGCGACCGCGTCGCGACGCGACGGCAGCGCGGTGAAGACGAGCTCGTAGTCGTCGCCGCCGGCGAGCAGGCATTGCCGTTGCAGCGCGAGCGGCTGCGCGGCGAGCACGGCGCTGCGCGGCAGCGCGTCGACGTCGACAACCGCACCGACTCCGGAGCGGCGCAGGATGTGGCCGAGGTCGCCGACGAGCCCGTCGGAAACGTCGATCGCGCTCGTCGCGATGCCGCGCAGGCGAATGCCGAGTCCGTTGCGCGGCGTCGGCATCTCCATCGCCTGGCGGGCGTGGCGAAACGCCGGCTCGGGGAGCGAGACGTTGCCGCGAAATGCCTCGAGCGCGAGGCGCGCGTCGCCGAGCGTCCCGCTGACGTAGAGCTCGTCGCCCGGACGCGCGCCCGAGCGCAGCAGCGCCGAGCCGATCGGCAGCTCGCCGAAGACCGTGATGCAGATGGCGAGCGGGCCGCGCGTCGTGTCGCCGCCGACCAGCTCGCACGCCTCGCGGTCGGCGAGGGAGAGCAGGCCACGCGCGAAGCCAGCCAGGAACGTCTCCTCGGCGCGCGGCAGCGCGAGCGCGAGCGTGAACGCGAGCGGCCGCGCGCCGCAAGCCGCGAGGTCGCTCAGGCTGACCGCGAGCGCCTTGTGCCCGAGCCGCTCGGGCGCGACGGTCGAGAGGAAGTGGCGCCCTTCGACGAGCATGTCGGTCGACACCGCGACCGTCGTTCCGGCGGCGGGCTGAAGCAGCGCGCAGTCGTCGCCGACGCCGAGCGTCGCGCGGCTCGTCGGCCGCGTGAAGAAGCGATCGATGAGCTCGAATTCGCCGAGGTCGGCCATGGTCGCGACGATTATCCGTGCCGGCTGGGTGCCGACGCTGCGAGGACGCGGGAAGCTCCGGTTCGCCAGCGCTCGTCAAGTCTGCAATGATCACCGACGCCAGCGCCGCCATCCATCGAGCGATCCATGTCGAACTCCGAGCCGAAGTCCGTCGAGCTGCGCCGTGCCGCGCTCGACTATCACGAGTTCCCGACGCCCGGCAAGGTCGCGATCGCCGCGACCAAGCAGCTCGTCAACCAGCACGACCTCGCGCTCGCGTACTCGCCGGGAGTCGCCGCGGCGTGCGAGGAGATCGTCGCCGATCCGGCGAACGCGTTTCGCTTCACGTCGCGCGGCAACCTCGTCGCCGTCATCACCAACGGCACCGCGGTGCTCGGGCTCGGCGACATCGGCCCGCTCGCCGCCAAGCCGGTGATGGAAGGCAAGGGCGTGCTGTTCAAGAAGTTCGCCGGCATCGACGTCTTCGACATCGAGGTCGCCGAGAAGAATCTCGACAAGCTGATCGACCTCATCGCCGCGCTCGAGCCGACCTTCGGCGGCATCAATCTCGAGGACATCAAGGCACCCGACTGCTTCTACGTCGAGCGAGCGCTGCGCTCGCGGATGCGCATCCCGGTCTTCCACGACGACCAGCACGGCACCGCGATCGTCGTCGGCGC
>DATJIM010000039.1:0-2260 GCA_035493195.1 Caldimonas sp. | reverse complement strand
AGTGCGGCGAGCTGGAACTTGCCGTCGCGGTCGGTGAAGTACGTGAACATGAAGAACGCGAGCCAGTCGGGCGTCTTCTCGTTGAACGCGCCGAGGATGCGCGGATTGTTCTCGTCGCCCGACGTGCGCTCGAGGAGGGCTCCCGCCTCTTCGCGGCCGTCGCGGCCGAAGTACTTCTGCAGCAGGTAGACCATCGCCCAGAGGTGGCGGCCTTCCTCGACGTTGACCTGGAAGAGGTTCCGCAGGTCGTAGAGCGAAGGCGCGGTGAGGCCGAGGTGGCGCTGCTGCTCGACCGACGCCGGCTCGGTGTCCCCCTGCGTGACGATGATGCGGCGCAGATTGGCGCGGTGCTCGCCGGGGACGTCCTGCCACGCCGCCTCGCCGAGGTGGTCGCCGAAGTGGATCTTGCGGTCGGCCTCGGCAGGGTTCAGGAAGATGCCCCAGCGGTAGTCGCGCATCTTCACGTAGTCGAAGTGCGCCCAGCCCTGCGGGTCGACGCTCGTCGCAGTGCGCAGGTAGACGTCCAGCTTGGCCGACTCGTCGGGGCCGACGTCGTCCCACCACTGGATGAAGTTCGGCTGCCATTGCTCGAGCGCGCGCTGCAGCGTGCGGTCGTCGGCGAGCTGGACGTTGTTCGGGATCTTCTGGCTGTAGTCGATGGGCATCTCGTTCTCGCTGATTCGATTTGTCAGACGCGCTTGAAGTCGAAGCCCGCCTTCTCGCCGGTGCCGTAAACCTTGAGCGCGCCCTTCTCGCCGACCGCGTTCGGGCGCTGGAAGATCCAGTTCTGCCACGCGGTCAGCCGGCCGAAGACGCGCGCGGCGAGGTTCTCGCCGGGGCCGAAACGCAGGTTCGCCTCGAGGCCGGTGAGCGCATCGGGCGACATCGCCGCGCGCTCCTCGATCGCGATGCGGACCTCGTCGTTCCAGTCGATGTCGTCGGGCGCGGCGGTGACGAGGCCGAGCGCCAGCGCGGCGTCGGCGTCAAGCGAGCGGCCGATCGCGGCACGCGCCGCGGCGAGCGGCGCCTCCTCGCGGTGGAAGCGCCGTTCGAGCCGCGTCTGGTCGTTGACGAGCGGAAAGGCGCCGAAGTTGAGCTCGTCGAGCTGCAGCGTCGGCGCGCGCTCGGGCTCGTCGGGGAGGGCGAGCATGTAGGCGCGGTCGGCGGCGAATGCGAGCTCGGCGAGGACGCCGGCGAAGCACGAGCCGGGCTCGATGAGCGCGAAGAGCGTGCGCGACGAGACGTCGAGACGCGCGAGCGTGCGGCGCAGCATGCCGATCGTCTCGCGCACGAACCAGTGGTCGCGGTGCGCGAGCAGCGCGCGGTCGGCGGCGAGGACGTCGGCGGCCTCGCCTGCGGTCTTCAGGATCCAGGTGCCGAGCTCGAGCTCGTTGGTGCGGAGGTGCAGGATCGCATCGTCGAGCTCGCGCGCCATCGCGAGCGGCCACCACGACGCGCCCGCCGCTTCGATCGCCGCGATGTCGTTCGGCTGCTCGCCGCTCGGCGAGTGCACGGTGATCGTCGCCGTGCGCTTGCTGCGGTCGAGCGCGACGTCGACGTGCGCATAGCGGAGCGCGTCGACGCTTTCCTCGCGCGCGATCTTGGGCAGCGCGACTCCGCGCGCGCCGCGCTGCCGGGAGCTCGACTCCGCGAGCCCGGCGGCGCGGTCGTGCACCGCCGCGGCGAACTGCGCCGGCTTGGCGACCGCGTCGACGAGCCGCCACTCGACCGCGCGCTGGCCGCGAACGCCTTCCACGCTGGTGCAGAAGATGTCCGCGAGGTCGTGGCGCACCTTGCGCTTGTCGGTGACGCGCGTCAGCCCGCCGGTGCCGGGCAGGACGCCGAGCAGCGGCACCTCGGGCAGCGACACCGACGACGAGCGGTCGTCGACGAGCACGATCTCGTCGCACGCGAGAGCGAGCTCGTAGCCGCCGCCGGCGCAGGCGCCGTTGACGGCGGCGACGAACTTGATCCCTGAGTGCTTCGACGTGTCCTCGATGCCGTTGCGCGTCTCGTTGGTGAACTTGCAGAAGTTCACCTTCCACGCATGGCTCGACGTGCCGAGCATGAAGATGTTCGCTCCCGAGCAGAAGACGCGGTCCTTGCCGCTGGTCACGATGACCGCGCGCACCCCGGGGTGCTCGAACCGGATGCGGTTGAGCGCGTCGGCGAGCTCGACGTCGACGCCGAGGTCGTAGCTGTTGAGCTTGAGCTTGTAGCCGGGGCGGATGCCGCCGTCCTCGGCGACGTCGAGCGTCAG
>DATJIM010000038.1:0-18376 GCA_035493195.1 Caldimonas sp. | reverse complement strand
GAGCCGATGCTCGACCCGGCGCAGACGGTCCGCCAGGCGGTCGAGGAAGGGATCGGCGGCGCGCTCGCGGCGAAGAAGCGGCTCGACGAGATCTATGCCGCGTACGGCGAGGCCGACGCCGACTTCGACGCGCTCGCCGCCGAACAGGCCGAGCTCGAGGCGCAGATCGCGGCGGCAGGCGGCGAGAACACCGACCTGCAGCTCGAGATCGCCGCCGATGCGCTGCGTCTCGCGCCCTGGGACGCCGTCATCGGCACGCTCTCGGGCGGCGAGAAGCGGCGCGTCGCGCTCTGCCGCATGCTGCTCTCGAAGCCCGACATGCTGCTCCTCGACGAGCCGACCAACCACCTCGACGCCGAGTCGGTCGAGTGGCTCGAGCAGTTCCTGCTGCGCTTCCCCGGCACCGTCGTCGCCGTCACGCACGACCGCTACTTTCTCGACAACGCCGCCGAGTGGATCCTCGAGCTCGACCGCGGCATGGGAATCCCGTGGAAGGGCAACTATTCGACCTGGCTCGACCAGAAAGAGCAGCGCCTCGAGCAGGAGCAGAAGGCCGAGGACGCGCGCACCAAGGCGATGAAGAAGGAGCTCGAGTGGGTGCGCCAGAACCCGAAGGGGCGCCAGGCCAAGAGCAAGGCGCGGCTCGCGCGCTTCGAGGAGCTTTCCGACGTCGACTACCAGAAGCGCAACGAGACCAACGAGATCTTCATTCCCGTCGCCGATCGCCTCGGCCACGAGGTGATCGAGTTCGAGAACGTCAGCAAGAGCTTCGGCGATCGGCTGCTGATCGACGACCTCAGCTTCAAGGTGCCGGCCGGCGCCATCGTCGGCATCATCGGCCCGAACGGCGCCGGCAAGTCGACGCTGTTCCGCATGCTGATCGGCAAGGAACAGCCCGACAGCGGCACCGTCAAGATCGGGCCGACCGTCAAGATGGCGTTCGTCGACCAGAGCCGCGAGGAGCTCGCCGACGACAAGACGGTGTGGCAGGACGTCTCGGGCGGCCTCGACAACCTCGTCGTCGGCAAGTTCACGATGCCGAGTCGCGCCTACCTCGGCCGCTTCAACTTCAAGGGCAACGACCAGCAGAAGCTCGTCGGCAGCCTGTCGGGCGGCGAGCGCGGGCGGCTGCATCTCGCCAAGACGCTCGCCGTCGGCGCCAACGTGCTGCTGCTCGACGAACCGTCGAACGACCTCGACGTCGAGACGCTGCGCGCCCTCGAGGACGCGCTGCTCGAGTTCGCCGGGTCGGTGCTCGTCATCAGCCACGACCGCTGGTTCCTCGACCGGATCTGCACCCACATCCTCGCCGCCGAAGGCGACTCGAAGTGGTTCTTCTACGCCGGCAACTACCAGGAGTACGAGGCCGACAAGAAGAGGCGCCTGGGCGAGGAAGGCGCCAGGCCGCATCGGCTGCGCTTCCGGCCCATGCATTAGCAGGCATTGCGACGCGCCGGACGCGCGCGCCGCGAATTTCGCCCGTTTCGCGAACCAAACCGGCGCCTTACCATCGAACGCGCTCAATTCCGTCCGCCGAGGATTTCTCCATGGCCCGCTTCACTCCCGCCGGCGCGCTCGGCATCGTCGTCGCGGCCGGCGCCGCGCTGACCGGCTGCACAACCTTCCAGACCTTCATCAACGGCGTGCCGTCGGCGTCCGCGAGCGCATCGGGGCCGAGCGGCGTCATCGGGCCAGGCGGTGCCGCGTCGGGTCTGCGGCCGCCGGGCGCACCGCCGGCCGTCGCCGCAGCGGGCGGCTTGAGGCCGTTCGCCGACGTCGTCAAGGACGCCAAGCGCAGTGACGGCGTCTTCGCGTTCTGGCAGAAGGACGACAAGGTCTGGCTCGAGCTCAAGCCCGACGACTTCAACCGGCCCTTCTTCCTGTCGCCGAAGCTGAAGACGGGCATCGGCGAGCGCAACTTCTACGGCGGCCTGATGCAGGACGACGGCATCGTCGAGTTCCGTCGCATCCACAACCAGGTCCAGCTGATCTGGATGAACGTCGGCTACGTCGCGACCCCGGGGACCCCCGAGGCGGCGGCGATCGAGGCCGGCTACTCGCCGAGCCTGCTCGCGAGCGCGCCGGTGCTGAGCCTGCCCGAGCCCGAGCGCAAGTCGGTGCTCGTCGAGGCGAACTCGCTCTTCCTCGCCGACCTGCTCGCGTTCGGCATGGAGCTGCAGCGCTCGTATCGGCAGGGCTACGCGTTCGACGCGCGCAACTCGGCGATCACGCAGGTGCGCTCGACCCCGGATGCGCTCGTGCTCGAGGTGCTCGGCCATTACGCGACGGCGTCGATCTCGGTGCCGCAGCCCGGGATGCCGCCGGGCCTCGCGCCGTCGGCGCCGCACTCGCTGCCCGACCCGCGCAGCCTCTTCCTCACGATCCACTATTCGCTCGCGCGGTTGCCCGCCGAGCCGATGCACGGCCGCCGAGCCGATGCGCGCGTCGGCTACTTCGAGAGCGGCCGCTACGACTTCAGCAACGATTTGCAGCGCACACCCCGGCAACGCTTCGTCAACCGCTGGCGGCTCGAGAAGAAGGACCCGAGCGCGGCGCTCTCCGAGCCCGTCAAGCCGATCGTCTACTGGCTCGACCGCACGATCCCCGCCAAGTACCGCGCGTCGATCACCGCCGGCGTGCTCGAGTGGAACAAGGCGTTCGAGAAGATCGGCTTCAAGGACGCGATCCGCGTCGAGGTGCAGCCCGACAACGCCGACTTCGACACGCTCGACTTCGGCCGGGCGTCCATCCGCTGGATGACGAACGCGTCGCCGACGTTCGGCGCCGTCGGGCCGAGCCACACCGACCCGCGCAGCGGCGAGATCCTCGACGCCGACATCGGCATCGAGAGCCTGTCGTCGCGCAACATCCGCGCCGCGCGCTCGCAGATCCTCTCGGGCGGAATCGACGACGCGTTCGGCCCGGTCAACCCGTCGCCGCAGCAGCTCGCGCGATTGCTTGCCGGGCGCCTCTGCGTGTACGGCGATGCCGCCGCCGAGCAGATGGCGTACGCGAGCGACGTCCTCGAAGCGCGCGGCGATCTCGAGCCGGGCAGCCCCGAGGCCGAGGCGTTCGTCAACGCGTACCTCAAGGACGTGACGATGCACGAGGTCGGCCACACGCTCGGGCTGCGCCACAACTTTCGCGCCTCGCGCGTCTACACGCAGCAGCAGCTCGCCGACCCGGCGTTCACGAAGGCGAACGGCATCTCGGGCTCGGTGATGGAGTACGCGCCGATCAACCTCAACGCCGCCGACGAGCCACGCGAGCGCTACGGCACGCCGTTCAACGACACGCTCGGGCCGTACGATTACTGGGCGATCGAGTACGCGTACAAGCCGCTGCCGTCGGGTCTGACCGCGGCCGGGGAGCGCGCTGCGCTAGAGAAGATCGCGTCGCGCAGCGCCGAGCCGCTGCTCGCCTACGGCACCGACGAGGACAACTTCATCGGCGTCGATCCCGAGACGCTGCAGTTCGACCTCGGCAGCGACGTCATCACCTTCGCCAAGAAGCGGATCGCGATCGCGCAGGAGCTGCTGAAGCGCCAGGAGACGCGCACGCTCCGTCCCGACCAGGATTACAACGTGCTGAAGCGCTCGGTCAGCTACGCGCTGCGCGACGTCGCGCGCGCCGCCAACGTGCTGGCGCGCCAGATCGGCGGCGTGCGCACGGTGCGCGATGCGCCCGGCACCGGCCGCGATCCGCTGCAGCCGGTCGCTGCCGCGGAGCAGCGCGAGGCGCTCGACCTCATCACCGGCAGTCTGCTCGCCGCCGACAGCTTCCGCGTCTCACCGTCGCTGCAGCGCAAGCTCGGCACCGACTTCAGCGAGCGCTGGGAGGCGCTGCGCGGCGGCGACGGCTCGGCGCAGACCGACTATTCGCCGTCCGAGCAGCTGCTCGGCCTGCAGCGCGCGTTGCTCGCGCAGCTGATGAGCGACACCGTCGCGACGCGGCTGCTCGAAAGCAGCGAGAAGTCGCCGAGCGGCAACGCGCGGGCATTGCGCATGTCCGAGCTGTACGGGCGCCTCACGCAGGCGGTCTGGAGCGAGCTCGACACCAAGAGCGACATCGCACCGCTGCGGCGCGACATCCAGCGCGATCACGTCAACCGCATCTCCGCGCTGCTGCTGCGCCCGGGCAGCGCGGCGCGCGCCGACACGCGCAGCCTCGTGCGCGCGCAGGCGCGGGCGCTGCTCGAGAAGATCCGTGCCGCGGGACACCGTCCGGGCCTGAGCGAAGAGACGCGGGCCCACCTCGCCGACAGCGCCGATACGCTCGAGCAGGCGCTTGCCGCGCGGCTGCAGCGCGCCGGCGCGTAACGCTTCGACACCGGTCGCGGAAACGACAACGGCCGCCCGGAGGCGGCCGTTGCGGTGAGAGGAGGAGGGCCGCCGGGGGGACGGCCGACCGCTCACGGCCCCCGTGGCTCGACGCTCTCGGTCTCGACCGCGACCTCGGTCGCCGCGCGGCGAGCCACGATCGTCACGGTCGGCAGCGTCACCTCGGCGACCGCGGCCGGGGCGATCCGGTGACCGGTGACCGTCACGGTGGGCAGCGTCACTTCGGCGACGTCGACCCGGTGGCCGACGACCGTCACTGCCGGCAGCGTCACGGTCGCGACCTTCGCCGCGGCGGGGGTCCGCGCCGCATCCGAGCCGAACGCGACCGCGCCACCGGCCAGCAGGCTGAGCGTGAGGACGGCGGAGAAGATGTTCTCGGTGGTCATGATCGGCTCCTTCTTCGGCGCGCATCGGGTGGTGCGTTGGCGGTGAATGTAGAGAGCCGCCTTTCGCCTTCCCAGCGCCTTGCGACGAAGCGCGGATTGCGGCCGACGAGTCGCGTCCTGCGCCGACGAACGACGGCAGAAACGGCGACGAACCGCGGGCGGCTGGCGACGAACGGGGCCTGACGCAGGCGCGCCCGGGCGCCGAGCGGCGCCCGGCCCGCCTCAGGCGCGGCGGACGGCCGTCGGCGTTTCCTGCTGTCGCGTCTCGTCGAAGAGCGACGGTTTGAAGACCGAGCCCTCGGAGGAACGGTCGTTGACCGCCCAGAGCAGGAGGGCGCGCGCCGACATCGGCTTGGCGAACAGGAACCCCTGCAGCTCGTCGCAGCCCATCTTCACCAGCACCTGCTGCTGGCGCTGGTTCTCGACGCCCTCGGCAACGACCTTGAGGCCGAGCGCGTGGGCGAGCTTGATGACGGCGTCGACGACCGCGCGGGCGTCGGCGCTGTGCTCGAGGTCCTGGATGAACGTGCGGTCGATCTTCAGCTCCTCGGCGGGGAGTCGGCGCAGGTAGCTGAGGCTCGAGTAGCCGGTGCCGAAGTCGTCGATCGACATGTGGACGCCGAGCTCGCCGAGGCGGCGGAACGTCGTCTGCGTCGTCTTCGTGTCCTCCATCGCCGCCGACTCGGTGATCTCGCACGTCAGCAGCGACGGATGGATCTTGTGCGCGTGCAGCGCGCCGGTGATGCGGTCGACGATGTCGTCCTGGCGCATCTGGTGCGCCGACAGGTTGATCGCGACGCGCATCCGCACGCCCTTGTCGCGCCACTGCCGGCTGGCGCGACACGCGTCCTCGATCACCCAGTTGCCGATCTGGCCGATCAGGCCGAAGCGCTCAGCGATCGGGATGAACGTGCTCGGCAGCAACTGCCCGCGGGTCGGATGCTTCCAGCGCAAGAGCGCCTCGACCGCGGTCACCTTGCCGCTCTTCGCGTCGATCTTGGGCTGGTAGAGGAGCTCGAACTGCTTGAGGCCGACCGCCTTGCGCAGGTCGCGCAGCAGCTCGAACTGCGCCTCGGCGTCGGCGTCCATCGCGCTCGAGTAGAAGCAGTGCGTCGAGCCGCCCGAACGCTTCGACGCGTACATCGCGGCGTCGGCGCGCGCGATCAGCTTGGCGTGGCTGCAGCCGTCGGGGTACGTCGCGATGCCGACCGAGCACGAGATCATCACCTCGCGGCCCTCGGCGGCGTACGGCGCCGACAGGCCCTGGATCAGCCGGTCGGCGACGTGCGCGATCGCCTCTTGCGACTGCACGTTGGTGAGCAGGAGCAGGAACTCGTCGCCGCCGACGCGGGCGACGACGTCCTTGCCGCGCGACATCGCCTTCAGCCGCTGGCCGACCTGCTCGAGGACGAGGTCGCCGATCGAGTGACCGTAGGTGTCGTTGACCGGCTTGAAGCCGTCGAGGTCGATGAAGAGGAGCGCGAGCCGGCTCGAGTTGGCGTCGGCCTTGGTCGCCGCGGCCGCGAGGCGGTCCTCGAAGTAGAGGCGGGTCGGCAGCTGCGTCAGGCTGTCGACGGTCGGCGCCGCCTGGACGAGGCGGCGGACCGGCTCGTCCTCGCGCTGCGTGCCGCCGCGCAGCGCCTCGAGCATCGTCAGGCCGACGCCGACGAGCACCGCGACGAGGAGCGCTTCGGCCCACACGGGCGCCGCGGCGCTGCCGTCCGCTCCGGCCGACGCCGCCAGCGCGAGCAGCCAGCCGCAGGCCGCGGCAGCGCCGATCCGCGTGACGACGAGCTTCTTGCTCGGCCGGAACTCGAGGCCGAGTCCGACCAGCGTCGTCGCGAGCACGAAGACCGAGAGCGGCGGGCCCCAGGGCCCGAGCGCGCCGACGGCGCGAAACAGAGCGGGAGTCGCGAACACCGAATGTCCGTACGCGAGGAGGAGCGTCGCGACGGCAAGGGCGGCGAACGCCGGCAGCGTCCGCCGGCTCGCGGCGACGGCGGTGAGGAAGGCGACGGCGGCGAGGGTCCACGCCAGCACGGCGCCGACCGAGAGCCCCAGCAGAGTGAAGCCGGCCTCGTCGGGGACCCCCGCGAAGTGGCCCGGCCACCAGACGCCGCAGCCGGCGAGGACGAGCGCACACGCCTGGAGCCTGCGCATCGCGCTTGCCGCGCGCGTGCGCGCAGCGGCGAACACCTCGGAGCCGATCCAGAGCAACGCGGCGCTGATCGCGAAGCCGACGACCGAGGGCAGGAGCCCGTGGCTTTCCGAGACGTTCATGAAGAGCTAGGGGGCTCCTGCCGCGGGTTGGCGAAGTGATCCCCCTGCGGGAGCACCTGACGCCCTTCCATTTCGGTACCGCGAGCGGCACCTTGAGAGCGTCGGGGACGGTTCCTTTCCGGCGCGTCGACGAGCCTATCGACTTGACCGCCGAGCGCCGCCGCCGTCGCGCGGCCGCCGTTGAAAATGCACGCTTGGCAGGCGACGCGGACGGGCGGTCGGCGCAGGCCCCGGCTCGCGTCTTCAGATCGGCGCGGTGCGGCGGCGGAGCCAGGCGAGCGCCGTGCCCGAGAGCCCAGGCGCGAGGCGCTCGGCGACGGTCGCGTGGTACGCGTTCAACCAAGCGATCTCGTCGTCGCGCAGCAGCGCGCGGTCGAGGCAGCGGGTGTCGATCGGGCACAGCGACAGCGTCTCGAACTCGAGGAACTCGCCGAACGCATCGCCCTCGCCGATTCCGGTCGCCGGCACGGCGAGGACGAGGTTCTCGACCCGCACCCCCCACTGGCCGAGGCGGTACACGCCCGGCTCGATGCTCGTGATCATCCCCGGCTCCATCGCCATCGCCGGCTCGGCGACGACGCGCGAGATCGTCTGCGGCCCTTCGTGGACGTTGAGGAAGTAGCCGACGCCGTGGCCGGTGCCGTGGCCGAAATCGAGGCCGTGCTGCCACAGGGGCGCGCGCGCGATCGCGTCGAGCATCGGGCCGGGCGTGCCGCGCGGAAAGCGCGTCCGGCTGAGCGCGATCGTGCCGCGCAGAACGAGCGTGACGTCGCGGCGTTCGGCATCGCCGAGCGTGCCGATCGGCCACATCCGCGTGATGTCGGTGGTGCCGCCGCGGTACTGCGCTCCGGAATCGACGAGGAGCAGCCCGTCGCCTTCGATCACGGCGTGCGACTCGGGAGTCGCGCGGTAATGCGGCATCGCGCCGTTCGCCTTGAACGCGGCGATCGTCGCGAAGCTCGGGCCGACATAGCCCGGCCGCTTGGCGCGGAACTCGGCGAGCTTCTCGTCGACCGTCAGCTCGGTGATCGGTGCCTTGCGCGCAACGTCGGCGAGCGCCGCCTCGAACCAGGCGTAGAACTCGGCCATCGCGATGCCGTCTTCGACCATTGCAGCGCGCACGTTCGCCGCTTCGGCGGGGCTCTTCCTGCTCTTGGCAAGCGTGCTCGGGTTGATCGACTCGATCCGCGCGGCACGGCTCTTCTCGACCAGCCCGAGCGTCGTGCGCTTGGGATCGACGAGGAGGCGCGCACTTTCGGGAAGCGCGGCGAGCGCGGCGGCGATGTCGTCGTACGGTGCCAGCGCGACCCCGTCGGCAGCGAGCGCGCGAGCGAGCGCGGCGTCAACCTTGCCGGCGCCGACGAAGAGCGTCGCGCGCGCGTCGTCGACGAGGATGTGGCCGAGGAAGACCGGGTTGTAGGCGACGTCGGCGCCGCGCAGGTTCAGCAGCCATGCGATGTCGTCGACCGTCGACACCAGGTGGTGCGTGGCGCCGAGCTCGCGCATCGCGGCACGGATCTGCGCAAGCTTGCCGGCGCGCGGGTGCGGCGCCTCGGGCCCGCGGTGCTCGTAGACGGGCGCCGTCGGTGGTTGCGGCCGCTCCGGCCAGGCGCGCTCGACGAGGTCGAGGTCGGTGCGCAGCGCGACGCCGCCGCGTTCGAGGCGCTCGCGCAGCTGCCTGGCGGCGGCGAGCGAGACGACGTTGCCGTCGATCGCGACCGTCGCGCCGCGCGCGACGTGCTCGCACAGCCAGTCGACGTGCATCGCCGCCGCCGGCGATGCGATGCGGACGAGCTCGATGCCGCTGCCGGCGAGCTCGCGCTCGGCCTGCACCCAGTAGCGGCTGTCGGCGAACAGCGCGGCGCGATCGGTGGTGACGACGAGCGTAGCCATCGAGCCATTGAACCCAGACGCCCAACGGCGCGCCTGCCAGCGCTCGGGGAGGTATTCCGAGATGTGCGGGTCGCTCGACGGCACGACGAGCGCGGCAACGCCGCAGTCGTGCAGCAGCTCTTGCAGGCGTTCGATGCGCAGGCGGGCTGGAGAGGTTCGCGTGTCCATGGCGGTTCGTCGGCGGCGTGGCGTGAGTTTAGGAGTGCGGCGAAACCGGCGTCGAGCGCGGCGGCTCGGCGACGACGCGCGCGCTGCGCTCGTACGTGACATACGCCCACGCCCATTCGAGCATCACGATGAGCCGGCTGCGAAAGCCGATCAGGAAGTAGATGTGGGCGAACAGCCAGAAGAGCCATGCGCCGAAGCCGGCAAAGCGCACCGCGCCGAGGCCCGGAACGGCGAGCTCGACGACGGCCGCCTTGCGGCCGATCGTCGCCAGGTTGCCGTAGTCGCGGTAGCGAAACGGCAGCGTCGGCTCGCCACGCAGTCGCCGCAGCACGTTCGCCGCGGCAGTGCGTCCCATTTGCTTGGCGGCGGGGCTGACGCCCGGCACCGGCCGGGCGCCGTCGGGGCCGTGGCTCTGCGCGCTCGCGAGATCGCCGATGACCGAGATCTCGGGATGGCCGGCAACGCTGAGATCGGGCTCGACGACGACGCGGCCGGCGCGGTCGAGCGTCGCCCCGGTGCCGCGCGCGATCTCGGCACCGAGCGGCACGCCGGCGACGCCTGCCGCCCAGATCACCGTGCGCGCGCCGATGCGCTCGCGGTGCGCGCTGCCGTCGATCGTCGCTTCGCACTCGACGCCGTCGGCATCGATCGCGGTGACGCGCGCGTTGGTGTGGATCTCGACGCCGAGCCGGCGCAGCTCGTGCTCGGCGCGCTTCGACTGCTTCTCGACGAAGGTGCCGAGGATGCGCGGCGCGCCCTCGACGAGGAGGACGCGTGCGGTCGCCGGGTCGATCCGGCGGAACTCGCGGCGCAGCGTGTGGCGCGCGATCTCGATCATCGTCCCGGCCATCTCGACGCCGGTCGGGCCGCCGCCGATGACGACGAACGTCAGCGAGCGATCGCGCTCGACCGGGTCGTCGGTGCGCTCGGCGTTCTCGAACGCGCCGATCATGCGCGCCCGGATGTCGAACGCGTCGGCGAGGGTCTTCAGCCCGGGCGCGACGCGCGCCCAGTCGTCGTGGCCGAAGTAGCTGTTCGTCGCGCCGGCGGCGACGATGAGGTGGTCCCAGGCGATCGTGTCGCCGCGCTCGAGCGTCGCCGTGCGCGCGACGACGTCGATGGCGCGCACCTCGGCCTTCAGGATCGTCAGGTTGCCGCGGGCCATCTCGGCGCGCAGCGCGTGCCGGATCGGCGCGGTGATCGCCGGCGCGCTGAGCCCCGCGGTCGCGACCTGGTAGAGCAGCGGCTGGAACAGGTGGTGGTTGGTGCGGTCGACGAGAACGATCTCGACCGGCGCCTTCGAGAGGGCGCGCACCGCCTCGATGCCGCCGAAGCCGCAGCCGATGACGAGCACCCTCGGCCGCGCGCCGTCCGGGGCCGGCGAGGGCGAAACGGAAGCCGCCTCCATCGCCGCATTGTCGTGCCGCGCGCGCGATCACGCCGTGCCGTATCCTCGACCCGCCATGCGCCTTTTGCTCGTCGAAGACGACCGCATGATCGGCGAGAGCCTGCAGCGCGCGCTTCGCCTCGAAGGGTTCGCGGTCGACTGGGTCCGCGACACCACTGCCGCCGACGCGACGCTCGCGAGCGAGCGCTTCGATCTCGTGCTGCTCGACCTCGGCCTGCCGCGGCGCGCCGCGAGCGGGCCGGCGGACGGCCTCGAGGTGCTGCGTGCGCTGCGCGGGCGGCGCGACGCGACTCCCGTCATCGTCGTCACCGCGCGCGACGCGCGCGGCGAGCGCGTCGCCGGCCTCGACGCCGGCGCCGACGACTACATCGTCAAGCCATTCGAGTTCGACGAGCTCGCCGCGCGCATCCGCGCGGTGCTTCGTCGCCACGCCGGGCGGGGCGAGCCGCTGCTCTCGCACGGCGGTGTCACGCTCGACCCGGCGCAGCGTCGCGTCACGCTGAACGGCCAGCCGGTCGTTCTGTCGGCGCGCGAATACGCCGTGCTCGAGGCGCTGATGGCGCGGCCGGGAGCGGTGCTGTCGCGGCCGCAGCTCGAGGACCGGCTCTACGGCTGGGGCGAGGAGATCGAGAGCAACGCGGTCTCGGTCTACATCCATCAGCTGCGCAAGAAGCTCGGCGCCGATTTCATCAAGAACGTTCGCGGCGTCGGCTACTTCATCGAGACCGGCGCGGCCCAGCGATGAACTCGCTGCGGCTGCGCCTGCTCGTCACGCTCGTCGGGCTGCTCGCGCTCGCGGCCGCGGCGATGGCGGCGATCACGTACCACAACGTGCTCGGCGAGACCGAGAAGCTGTTCGACTACCAGCTGCAGCAGATGGCGCTGTCGCTGCGCGACCAGGGCGAGATCGATCCGGCGCAGGCCGACACGCTTGCCGACCAACGGCTCGACGTCGTCATCCAGATCTGGACCGTCGACGGTCGCGCGATCTACGCGTCGCGCCCGCATGCGTCGCTGCCGGCGCGCGCGCTGCTCGGTCTCGCGACGCTCACCGTCGACGGCCGCGCCTGGCGCACGTACGGCGTCGCGACGCGCGACCGGGTGATCCAGGTCGCGCAGCCGGTCGAGATCCGCCAGCGGCTCGCCGCGCACGCCGCGTGGCGCAGCGTCGTGCCGCTGCTCCTGACGACGCCGATCGCCGCGCTCGCGATCTGGTGGCTCGCGGCGCGCAACCTCGCGCCGATCGAGCGGCTCGCACGCGAGGTGCGAACGCGCGACGCACGCTCGCTCGCGCCGGTGCCGACCGACGAGCTTCCCGACGAGATCGCGCCGCTCGCGAGCGCGCTCAACGCGTTGCTGGCGCGGCTCTCGAACTCGCTCGACAGCCAGCGCGCGTTCGTCGCCGACGCTGCGCACGAGCTGCGCTCGCCGCTCACCGCGCTGAAGCTGCAGCTCGAGGTGCTGCGGCGCGCCGACGATGCCGAGACGCGCGATGCGGCGCGCGTTGCGATCGGCGAAGGCATTGCCCGCGCCTCTCGTCTCGTCGAGCAGCTGCTCGCGCTGGCGCGCTCCGAGCCCGATGCCGTGCTCCCCGTCGAACGCGTCGACCTGGCGGCGGTCGCGCGCCAGGCGATCGACGACACGACGTCCTTCGCCGACTCGCGCTCGGTGACGATCTCTCTGATCGCCGCCGACGGAGAGGTGTTCGTGAAGGGCGACGCCGTCGCGCTCAATCTCCTGGTGCGCAACCTCGTCGACAACGCGGTGCGCTACTCACCGCCCGCGTCCCGCGTCGAGGTGCGCGTCAGGCGGCAGTCGGACGAGGCCGTTCTCGAGGTCGACGATTCGGGACCGGGGATCCCCGACGCCGAGCGCGCTCGCGTGTTCGATCGCTTCTACCGCAGCGCCGATGCCACCGAGTCGGGCAGCGGACTGGGCTTGGCGATCGTGCGCAGCGTTGCCGCCGCGCACGCTGCGACGGTTCGACTCGAGACCTCGACGCTCGGTGGCCTGATGGTCAGCGTCTCGTTTCCTGCAACCCCCTGATCGAGGGGTGCGTCGGGGCCGCGTTTGGAATACGGTTCTGCCCGGCCGCCCGCGCCAGCGGACAGACTGCCAAATCACTGGCACAAGCCGGCCATCAGGGAGAAGACATGAACAGTTGGAAACCGATCTGTGCGGCCGCTCTGCTGATCGCTGCGGCCACGGGCGTCCAGGCACAAAACGTCGCTGTCGGCAATCTCTGGCACGTCCCCGAAGCGACGAGCCAGAACGCCATTCCTGCGAACGTGCCGCTGACGACGCCCGACGTCATCTTCAGCGTCGACTCGCCGTTCAACTTCAGCGGAACGAACGTGTCGGTCGGCACCTGGCTGGCGAGCAGCAGTGCGTTCAACATCATCGAGAACACGCCGGGAACCCTGGCGTCGTTGATGGACAACTCGACCCAGGGAACGCTGCTCTCGTTCACCGGCACGGTGTCGGTCACCAATGGCCAGCACTTCACGGTCACGCACGACGACGGCCTGACGCTCATCATCGGCGGGCTCGACCTGGGCTTCAACCCGGGACCGACCGCGCCGGTGGTGACCGACGTCGTCTATACGGGGCCGACCGGCAACTTCCCGTTCCAGCTGGTCTACGGCGAATGCTGCCAAGGGCCCGCGGTGTTGCAGGTCGAGCTGCCGCTGAACGCCGTTCCGGAGCCTGAGACGTACGCGCTCATGCTCGCCGGCCTCGGCGCGCTCGGCTGGGTGTCGCGGCGCCGTCGCCGCGCCTGAACACCCGCGTTCCCGGCACCCGTCTGCGGCCCCGATCCTCGGGGCCGCGGCGCTTTTGGGGCATCGTCTTAACGCTCGCCTAACGCAGGCGTAATGGAGATCTAACCGCGTGCTCCTATCTTCGACGGCAAGCGGAGTCCATCCGCGGTCACTGCAGGAGAACGCATGAAGCTGAACCCGTTGAACGCTGCGCTGCTCGGCGCCGGCATCGCCGTCGTCGGGACGGCCGGCGCGATCGATCTTCCCCACCTGTTCAAGCACGACGAGCCCGCTGCGGTCGTCGCGCAGGCCGCGCCGTCGCAGGCCGGCGAGCGCGTGGTCCCGCCAGCGCCGATGAGCACTGCGCCTGGGCAGGTGCCCAACTACCGCGCCATCGTCAAGCAATCGGCGCCCGCCGTCGTCGGCATCACCGTCGAGGGCTCGCACAAGGCATCGCTCGAAGAGCAGGGGCTCCCGCCCGGGCTCGAGGACGATCCGTTCTTCCGCTTCTTCCGCGGCGTCCCCGGCTTCGGCCAGCGCGGCCGCCAGGCGCCGTCGATGCCATTCAAGGGTCTCGGCTCGGGCTTCATCATCAGCCCCGACGGCGTGATCCTCACCAATGCGCACGTCGTTCGCGACGCCAAGGAGGTCACCGTCAAGCTGAGCGATCGCCGCGAGTACACGGCCAAGGTGCTCGGGCTCGACACCGCGACCGACATCGCGGTGCTGAAGATCGATGCCAAGGGCCTGCCTGTCGTCCGCCTCGGCGACCCCAAGAACCTCGAGGTCGGCGACCCGGTGCTCGCGATCGGCGCGCCGTATGGCCTCGAGCAGACGGCGACGTCCGGGATCGTCAGCGCGAAGGGACGCTCGCTTCCTGGCGACGCGGTCGTTCCGTTCATCCAGACCGACGCTGCGGTCAACCCCGGCAACTCGGGCGGTCCGCTGTTCGACGGCACCGGCTCGGTGGTCGGCATCAACTCGCAGATCTACTCGCGCACCGGCGGCTTCCAGGGCGTTTCGTTCGCGATCCCGATCAACGTGGCGCTCAAGGTCAAGGACCAGATCGTCGCGACCGGCAAGGCGCAGCATGGCCGGCTCGGTGTCACGGTGCAGGACCTCAATCAGCCGCTCGCCGAGTCGTTCGGTCTGAAGCGACCCGACGGCGCGCTCGTTTCCAACGTCACGCCGGACAGCGCCGCTGCCGCGGCCGGCCTGAAGTCGGGCGACGTCATCACCGAGGTCAACGGCGAGCCGGTCGTCCGCTCGGGTGAGTTGTCGAGTCTGATCGGCATGTCGGCGCCTGGCGAGCACGTCAAGCTCAAGGTCTGGCGCAACGGCTCCGACCGCATCGTCGAAGCCAAGCTCGGCTCTGCCGAGAAGGAGCCCAAGCAGGTCGCCGACTCGGGCAACGCTGCCGAGCCGGGCACGCTCGGACTGTCGCTCAGGCCGCTGACGCGTGACGAGAAGCGCGAGGCCAAGCTCGACAACGGCCTCGTCGTCGAGGACGTCGGCGGCGCCGCCGAGCGCGCCGGCATCCAGTCGGGCGACGTGCTGCTCGCGATCAACGGCAAGCCCGTGACGTCGATCGAGCAGATCAAGAGCGTGCTCGCGGGCAAGCCCAAGAGCGTCGCTCTGCTCGTCCAACGCGAGGGCGAGAAGATCTTCGTTCCGGTGCGGATCGGCTGACCTTCGGCCTCTGCTCGTACGAGCGCCCGGCCGCTGTTCGCAGCGCCGGGCGCTCTCCATTGGGCGGTCGCACTGTGGCGCGGTCGCAATACGCGTGAACTAATTTCCGCTTGGAGCCCGCAAAACCCCCTGATTCGCGGGATGTGCGCCGTAAGCTCCGCAAGTTTGTCGCGCCCCCGGCGACGGTCAGGAGTACTCCATGCAGCCATTAGCCACGTCGGTCCGTGCCGCCGCGCTCGCGGCGCTCTGCTCGCTCTTCGCGGGCGGCGCGTTCGCCGGCGAGATCCACGTGCTGCTCGGCATCGACCCTGCCGACACGACGGGCGACGTGCTGCTCAGCGCCTCGCTCGCACCGGCGCAGACGCTGACCAAGGCAACCGGCCAGCGCACGACGGTCGCGCAGACGATGACGATGGCCGAGGTGATGCGCGCGAGCCGGACGGTCGAGAACGAGATCATCATCGCGCCCGCGCACGTCACCGCGTCGGCGATCCTGCACGCGTACCAGCTGATCGCAACGACGGGCCAGGACCAGGTCTACGCGCTCGTCGTCAAGAACGACATCGACAAGGTCGAGAAGCTTCCCGGCAAGCGCCTCTACCTGCCGCAGCAGGATTCGCTGCGCAGCTACGTCGCCAAGGGCCTGCTCACCGAGGCCAACGTCAAGCTCGGGCAGTTCAGCAAGGTCACATACGGCAACACCAGTGGCGGCGGCCTCGTTGCGCTGTCGTTCGACATGGCCGACGTCACCGTCGCCGACGAGACGCAGGCCAAGGAGTGGCTCGCGTCGCATCCGGGGCAGGCGCGCATCCTGGCGAGGACCCGCCCGGTTCCGGGTGGCATGAACATGGTGGTGCGCCGCGACTTCTGTGCGACCGAGTGCGCTCGCATCGCCGAATGGGTCAACTCGCCCGACGGCGCGATTCCCAGCGTCGGTCGCTTCCGACTGGCGTCGGCCGATGCGACGAAGCAGTTCGCGTACGTCGCTTCGCTCGGCATCGCGACGCCGGAGGCGATCAACGGCGTCACGCGCGTCAGCGCCGAGCAGGTCGCCGAGCTCGCCAAGCAGGGCGTCACGCTCGTCGACACGCGCACGCAGAAGGAATACGAGAGCGAGCACATCCGCGGCGCGGTGCTCGCGTCGTACATCGAGAAGAGCCTGAAGGAGATCGACTTCGACGGCAAGAAGGACGACTTCAGCGCGCTGAAGACGTTCGCCAAGGAAAAGCCGATCGTCTTCCTCTGCAACGGCCCCGAGTGCTGGAAGTCGTTCAAGGCCTCGCGCACCGCGCTCGCCGACGGCTACACGAAGATCTACTGGTTCCGCGGCGGCATGCCCGAGTGGCGCGAGAAGCACCTGCCCGTCGAGGGCACGAGCGGCGCCGCGCTGGCGGCCAAGCCGGCGGTTCCGGCGACCGCGCAAGGCCGTGGCAAGACCGTCGCAGCAGTGCGCTGATCGCCGCGCCCGCGGCGCCCGCTAAGGCTCGCGACGCAGGTCGACGACGCGCTCGGCCTGCTCGCTGTTGAGCCAGAGGCGGCCGCGGATGCGTTTGCCGTCGGGATCGATCGCGCCGCGCAGCGCGCCGGTGTCGATCGCGTCGCTGCCGTCGGGCGCGTCGACGCGCACCGAGACGAGGATGCGGCGCGGCCCCGGCGGCGCATCGGCGGCGACGACGTCGTCTTCGTCGCCGCGGATCAGTCCCTCGCCGCGGTAGAAGACGCGCCTGAGCGCAGTGCCGGTGCGCTGCTTCCAGAAGTCGCGGTAGTTCTCCCAGTCGGGATCGCGTTCGATGTCGACCGCGCTGCTCGTGATGCGCAGCTTCGCGCCTTCCTGCGCGATCGTCATCATGACGATGTCGCCGTCGCGCGACGTCGTCGCGCCGCGCTTGCCGACGCTCGCACGCCAGCGGCCGGCGAGGTTGGGTGGTCTCCTCCTCCCGTGCTCGAGCCAGCGCCAGCCGGCGAAGCCGGCGCCGGCGAGAACCACCGCGCCGATCGCGGCGACGGCCCAGCGCCGCGTCGCCGGGCCATCGCGGCCGGCGTTCGCGATGTCGCCGGCGAGCGGCAGCGGCGCCGAGCCGAACTCGCCCGGCGTCGTTCGCGGCACGAGGCCGAGCGCCTGCAGATCGCGGGCGAGCCGGCTCAGGTCCTCGCGCCAGTCGTAGGCGCGCAGCTTTCGCCACGTCCGCTCGCAGAGCTGGTCGAACGGCTTGGGCAGGTCGGCGGCGGACGGGATTGCCGTCACGCCGTCGCACATCAGCGGGATGACCTGCGCGTTGGCCCCGAGCGCCGCCTCGAGCTCGTCGCGCGGCGGGTCGTCGCTGCGCTCGATGCAGCGCTTGCCCTGGCCGTCGCGCGCGCCGAGGTAGTTGGGGGTCACGAGGACGAGCAGGATCGGCGACTTCTCGAGGGTGCGCGCGATGACGTCGCGCCAGCGGCTGCCGGCCGGCAGGTCGTCCTTGTCGAGAAAGATCTGTTCCTCGCCGAACAGTGCGTCGAGGTCGCGCGCGAGTGCGGTCGCCTTGTCGGCGCCGTCGCTGGTGCGGTAGCTGATGAAGACGCGTGCGGACATTGAGACGAGGCTAACCCGGATGCGCAAGTGTGGCGCGATCTGCGACAGTGCGTCGATCCCCAGGGAGCACGACGAGGAACGACGTGGATGGCGAACGCAGGGCGGTGCTCGTCGTCGGCGCCGGCGACGCGACCGGCGGCGCGATCGCGCGCCGCTTCGCGCGCGAAGGGTTCGCCGCGTGCGTCACCCGGCGCAGCGCCGACAAGCTCGAGCCGCTCCTCGAGGAGATCCGCGCGGCGGGCGGCGAAGCGCACGGCTTCGGCTCGGACGCGCGCAAGGAGGTCGACGTCGAGACGCTCGTCGCCCACGTCGAGCGCGAGGTCGCTCCGATCGAGGTCGCGGTATTCAACATCGGCGCCAACGTCCGCTTCACGATCGCCGAGACGACCGAGCGCGTCTACCGCAAAGTGTGGGAGATGGGTGCGCTCGCCGGCTTCCTGATGGGCCGCGAGGTCGCCAGGGCGATGCTGCCGCGCGGCCGTGGCACGATCCTCTTCACCGGCGCGTCCGCGAGCGTTCGCGGCTCGGCGGGGTTCGCTGCGTTCGCCGGCGCCAAGCACGCGCTGCGCGCGCTGGCGCAGAGCATGGCGCGCGAGCTCGGGCCGCAGGGCATCCACGTCGCGCACGTCGTCATCGACGGCGCGATCGACACCCGCTTCATCGCCGACAACTTCCCCGAGCGCTACGCGCTGAAGGAGCGCGACGGCATCCTCAGCCCCGACGCGATCGCCGAGAACTACTGGAACCTGCACTGCCAGCAGAAGAGCGCGTGGACGCACGAGCTCGACCTGCGACCGTGGATCGAGCCGTGGTGAAGCCATGAGCGCGACGGTCGAGTTCTTCTTCGACGTCGGCAGCCCGGCGTCGTATCTCGCGTGGAC
>DATJIM010000037.1:0-8036 GCA_035493195.1 Caldimonas sp. | reverse complement strand
TCCCGAGGCGTTGGCGCGCATCGAAGCCGACTGCATGGCGGCGCTGCGTGCGGTCAAGCCCGACGCCGAGGTCGCGCGCGCGGCGCACTGAGCGGTGCAGCCGCGTCGATGCGCGTCCTGATCGTCAAGCTGTCGTCGCTGGGCGACGTCGTCCACACGCTGCCGGTCGTCGCCGACATCCGCGCGGCGCACCCCGGCGCGCGTGTCGATTGGGTCGTCGAGCCGGCGTTCGCGCCGCTCGTTGAGCGCGTCGCCGGCGTCGCCAACGTCATCGAGTGCCCGCTCCGACGCTGGGCGCGCGCAGGCTGGTGGCGCGCGACGACACGAAGCGAGCTCGGCGCGTTCGTCGGCCGCCTGCGCCGTGACCGCTACGACGCGGTCGTCGAGCTGCAGGGATTGACCAAGGCCGCGCTCGTCGCCGCGCTCGCGCGCGGCCCGAGCTGGGGGCTCGCCAACCGCACCGACGGCGCGAGCCACGAGTGGCCGGCGCGATTCCTGGCGACGCACGCGGTCCGTGTCGAGCAACACAGCCACGCGCTCGACCGCGCGCGCGAGCTCGTCGCCAAGGCACTCGACACGAACATCGAGGTTCCACCCGACTTCGGCTTGCGCGCGCGACCGCTGGCCACACCCGAGCGCGAGCGCACCGTCGTGCTCGTTCACGGCACGACGCGCGTCGACAAGCTCTGGCCCGACGACCATTGGATCGAGCTCGGCGCGCGCCTCGTCGAGGAGGGCTGGAACGTCGCGCTGCCGCGCGCCGGCGCCGACGAGGCGAAGCGTGCGCGCCTGCTCGCCGAGGCGATCGGCGGCGCGAGCTGCGCGGTCTGGCCGGCGATGGACCTCGGTGCGTTCATCGATCGTCTCGCTGCCGCCGCGGGCGTCATCGGCGTCGACAGCGGGCCGAGCCACATCGCGGTCGCGCTCGGCCTACCGCACGTGCAGATCTACAACCATCCGACGTCGTGGCGGACCGGTCCGCAGCCGCGCCACGGCGCCGGTCTGCAGGTCTCGGTCGAGGACGAGCCGACGCCGAGCGTCGGCGTCGTCTGGTCGGCGTGGACACGGGTCCAGGAATGCGCCCGCGCCGCTGCGGCGGCACGCCAGTGAGCACGTCGTTGCGGCAGTTGCTCGCCCGCGCCGGTTATTCGCTGCTGCTGCGGACGGCCGTCCCGCTGTATCGCCTGCGCCTGCTCTGGCGCGGCCGGCGCGAGCCGCTCTACGCGACCGCGATCGGCGAGCGCTTCGGCCGCTACCGCGAGTCGCTCGCCCCGGGCGCACTGTGGATGCATGCGGTCTCGCTCGGCGAAACGCGCGCGATGGCTCCGCTCGTCGACGCGCTGCGCGCAGCGCGTCCCGGCGTCCGCTTCGTCTTCACGCACGGCACCGCGACCGGTCGTGCCGCCGGCGAGGCGCTTCTTCAGAGCGGCGACCGGCAGGTCTGGTTGCCGTGGGACACGCCCGGCGCGGTGCGACGGTTCCTGCGCAGCGCGCAACCGATCGCCGGCGTGCTGATGGAGACCGAGATCTGGCCGAACCTGCTCGCCGCCGCGGCGCGCGAAGGCGTCGCCGTCGTCCTCGCCAATGCGCGCCTCAGCGAACGAAGCCGCCGCCGCGGTGCGCGCGTCGACGCGCTGCTGCGGCCCGCGTTCGCGAGCCTCGCCGCGGCGCTCGCACAGACCGACGCCGACGCCGCGCGGCTGCGCGACGCCGGCGCGCGCGACGTCAGCGTCGTCGGCAACCTCAAGTACGACCTCGCTCCGGATCCGGAGCTGCTCGCGCGCGGCCGCGGCTGGCGAGACGGCGTCGCGCGCGGGATCGTCGTCGCGGCGTCGACGCGCGAAGGCGAGGAGCCGGAGCTGCTCGCGGCGTGGCGTGCGACCGCGGCGCCACGGCCGCTGCTCGTGATCGTGCCGCGCCATCCGCAGCGCTTCGGCTCCGTCGCCGAGCTCGTCGCGAACGCCGGCTTCACGCTCTCGCGCCGCAGCGCGTGGCACGGCGATGTGCGGGCGCGCGACGCGTCCGATTGCGACGTCTGGCTCGGCGACTCGATGCTCGAGATGCCGGCGTGGTACGCGCTCGGCGACGTCGCGCTCCTCGGCGGCAGCTTCGCGCCGCTCGGCGGCCAGAACCTGATCGAGGCGGCGGCGTGTGGCTGCCCGCTCGTTCTCGGCCCGCACACGTTCAACTTCAGCGACGCCGCCGAGCTCGCGATCGCCGCCGGCGCGGCGGTCCGCGTCGACGACATCGTCGCCGGTGTTGCTGCTGCGGTCGCGCTTGCCTCGCCGGCACAGGCCCCGGAGCGCGCGCGTCGCTCGCAAGCTGCGCTCGCGTTCACCGGCGCCCATCGCGGCGCCGCCGCGCGAATGGCTGCGCGCATCCTCGACGTCGCCGATCGCGGCGCGCGCCGCGTGCCGCGCAGCGCGGGCTAGGCGCGCAGCAGCGCGAGCGGACGGACGTTCGCGCTGTCGGGGAAGACGTCGCGCTCGAGGACGCGCGACGCGACCTGCAGGTGATCGCCGAGCACGCCCTTGAGGACGGCGCGCAGGTCGGTCGTCGCACGCAGGTCGCGGCCTTCGAAACGCCTGTCGCGCGCGAGGCCGGGCCAGTCGGCGACGACGCCGCCCCTCACCGGACCGCCGAGGACGAAGGCGACGCCGCCGCTGCCGTGGTCGGTGCCGAGCGTGCCGTTGACGGCGACCTCGCGGCCGAATTCGCTCGCGACGACGACGACGGTGCGCCGCCAGGCGCCGGCGGCGTTGAGGCTGCTGCGCAGCGCGGCGAGGCCGGCATCGAGCTGGCGCAGATTGTTGGCGAGCGGGCCGTTCGGATTCGCCTGGTTGGCGTGCGTGTCCCAGCCGCCGATCTCGAGCACCGCGGCCTGCGGCCCGACCGGCTGGGCGAGGAACTCGGCGGCGCGGCGCGCGAGCGCGACGAATGCACCCGGTCGCTGCATGGTGCCGCCGTTGGCCGACGAAGCCATCGCCGGCCCGTCGGCGCCCATCGGTGGCGGCGAGTCGAGGTGCAGCGCACGCGCGCGCGACAGCGCGGTCGCGAGCGATGGATCGGACGCGTACATGCGCTCGAGTCGCGCGACGAGATCGGCCGAAGGATCGGGCAGGACCGAAGGCGCCCAGGTATCGACGGCAGCATTCGAGCGCAGCACGAGCGGCACCGCGGTCGCGATCGCGATTCCCTTCTGCCCGCTCGTCGCGAGTGCGCGGCCGAGCCACCCATTCTGCAGCTCGTATGGTCGATTGGCGCCGCTTTCGAGGACCTGCTGCGCATCGAAGTGGGAGCGGCCTCGGTAGGCGAGGCCGACGGCGTGGACGATCGCGGCGTCGCCGTTGCGCACCATCGTGTGCAGCTCGCCGAGGTTCGGATGCAGCGCGAACGTCGAGTCGAGCGCGAGCGGCGCGGCGCCGAGGTTGGCGAGCGGACCGCGCGCCGCCGCGTAGTCGGCATCGCCGATCGCCGGCGCTGCGCCGAGCCCGTCCATGCCGCCGCGCAGGATGACGAGGACGAAGCGATTGCCTCCGGGCGCGCCGCTGCCGGCGAGCGCCAGCCGCGGTGCGATGCCGAGCGCTCCGGCAGCGGCGAGGGCCGCGACGACGCGCCGGCGCGGCAGCGACGTTGCGCCGTCGTCGCCGCGTCGAATGGATGTCGAGCGTGTCATGCGCGGCCCCTTCATCGACGCTGGAACTCGGGCGCCAGCAGCAACAGCGCAAGCGCCTGCGCGCCGTCGGCGGCGCGGTCGAGCTGCTGCGCCGTCTCGTTGCCGACGAGCGGCCCGAGGCTTTGCTCGGCGAGCCGCCGCGCGTCGACGACACGGCCGGCGCGTTCGGCGACGCGCGTTGCCCATTCGACGCGCTTCCACACCGCGTCGGGGCCGAGCCAGTCGTCGGCGCGATCGCTCCAGCCTGCCGGCGACGGTGCGCCGAGGATGCGCTGGCCGAGCGCGCCGATCGGCGCCGCCGGGTTCGCGACCTCGGCACGCACGAACATGCGATCGCCCGCGCCGAGCAGCCGCGCGGTCGAGACAACGAACTCCTCGGGCGTCTTCAGCTTCGCAGGCGCGGCGTGCCACGCCTCGTCGCTGTCGACCAACGCACGATAGACCGCGGGCAGGTCGCCGTCGCGCTGCAGGTAGACCGCACTCAGCCGCTCGACGAGGCGCGACGGCGGCTCGTCGGCGACGAAGTGGCGCGCGAGCTTGGTCGCGACGAAGCGCGCCGTCGTCGGATGACGCGCGAGGTCGTGCAGCACCTGCTTCAGGGCGTCGGGACCTTCGCCGTAGCTGCGGCCGAGGACCGTCTTCGTTCCGGGCTCGTGCCAGTTGGCGTCGAACGCGTCGGCGCCGCTCCAGGCCATGTCCTGGCCGACGCGCCAGCCGGTCAGCACCGCGGCGAACGACGTGACGTCGGCCTGCGTGTAGACGCCGGCGCGCGCCGCCTCGGCGCCGAGCGTGTGCAGCTCGAGAACCTCGCGCGCGAGGTTCTCGTTGATGCCAGTGACCCGGGGCGTCTCCTCGCGGCGCGCGGCGCGCCGCGACTCGAGTGCGACGACGCGCGAATGCGGCCCCGCCGACTGCACGTTGTCGAGGTAGCGCAGCATCGCCGGATGCGTCGTCGACGCGACGAGCAGCGTCTCGAAGCGGCCGAAGAGATGCGGCCGGATCGCGTCGCGCTCGAACGCGCCGGCGAGGCCGCGCGTGCTGCCTTTGGCGAGCGAGACGGTGAAGTGGTTGGCCCAGAACCACTGCAGACGCTCGGCGAACGGCCGCGTCGTCAGCGCAGCGGTCGCGAGCCGCGAACGGACGTCGGCGATCGTCACCTCGCGGTAGTGGCCGCCGAGGATCTGCTCGGCGGTCATCCCGGGCGGCGGGTTGCGTGCGAGCTGGCGCTTCTCGCGCTCGGCGGCGACATGCGCGAGCGCGGCGCGGGTGTCGAGGAGGCCGTCGCCGCGCGGCGCGTCGGCGCGGCCGATCTGCGCGGCGAGCCAGCCGCGGGCATCGCTGCCGACGACGCCGAGATCGGCTTCGCCGAGGCCGAAGCGGTGCGCCGCGATCGCGGCGTTCAGGGAGGCGGACGACGTCACGGCAATCCTCGGATGCCGCGATTGTCGGCGCGCCGACGTGCAGCGCGTCGTTCGCAACGGCTAGCGGTCTGCAAAGAATGGAAAAGCCGGGACGTGTCGTGTGCAGAAGTGCGCGTTGCAGGGCTGGTGTGCAAGCGCGGCGCGGCGTTCGCACGCGGGCGCGGGCGCCGGGTGGCCGATTTCCTCCATGTCCCCCGGGCCTGGCCTGAACGGCCGGCCCTCCTCCTCTACTTCCGGAAATCGGCCACCCGCCACCCACGCCCGAACCGAGCTGCACAGCGATCGCGCGTGCTGCTCGGTGGGATCGGGACGGCAGGGCACCCTGCTTTGCGTAAGTAAAGGAGGAGGGCCGGCCGTCCAGGCCAGGCCGGGGGACATGGAGCAAAGCAGGGTGCCCTGTCGTCCCGATCCCGTGCGCCACGATCTCGTGCGCGAGGACACGAGCGCGGCAGGCGCCTCTATTTCACGAGGAGGCGATCGATGCCGAGCACGTCGGAGGCGACCAAGCGACCCGATGCCTGCCGCAGCTTGAGCGTCGCGAGCAGCAGGTCGTAGCGCGCGCGGGCGAGGTCGCGGCGCGTCTGGTAGAGCTGGCTCTGCGCGTTGAGGACGTCGACGTTGACGCGGATGCCGACGCGGTAGCCGAGCTGCGTCGCCTCGAGCGCGAGCTGGCTCGACGCCTCGGCGGCTTCGAGCGCCTTCACCTGCGCCGCGCTCGACTGCACCGTGTAGTAGGCCTGGCGCGTTGCCTGCGTCACCGAGCGGCGAGCCGCCTCGAGGTCGTTGCGCGTGCGTTCTTCGAGGACGAGCGTCTCGCGGATCCGGTTCTGCACCGAGCCGCCGGTGTAGAGCGGGACGTTGATCTGGACGCCGACCGTGCCGGCGGTGTTGTAGCCGGTCGCGTTCGCGGCGATCGTGCCGTGCCCGCCGGTGACCGAGGCGATGGCGTCGACGGTCGGCAGCGCCTGTGCGCGTGCCTTCTCAGTCTCGAGCTGCGCGACCTCGTATGCGACTTGCGCGCGCCGCACCGACGGGTGCTCGTCGGCGGCGCGGCTGACGAGCTCCTCGAGCGGAACGCTCGTCGTCGCCGGCAGCGCGATCGGCACGGCGAGCGGCCGCGGCGTCACGTTGCTGCGCCCGACCAGCTGGTCAAGCGCGATCTTCTTGCTCACGAGATCGTTGTTGGCGGCGATCTCCTGCGCCGTCGCGAGGTCGAAGCGCGCCTGCGCCTCGCGCGTGTCGGTGATCGTCGCCGTGCCGACCTCGAAGTTGCGCTTCGCCGACGCGAGCTGCTCGGCGATCGCGGTCTTGTTGGCCTGCGTCGTCTGCAGCGTGTCCTGCGCGCCGAGGACGTCGAAGTACGCCTGGCTGACGCGCAGGATCAGATCCTGCTCGGCGGTGTCGAGGTCGGCGAGCGAGGACTCGAGCGAGCGCTCGGCCTGCGCGATCGTCGCGTTGTTGGCGCGGTTGAACAGCGGCTGCTTGCCGCTCAGCGTCGCGCTGTACGCATTGCTCGAGAAGTTGTCGCCGACGGTCGGGTTCGTCTGCGTGCGCCCGGCGAGCGCGGAGAGCGAAGCGCTCGGCCGCATCAGCGCGCGCACCTGCTCGACCCGGTACGTCGCCGAGTCGGCGAGCGCGCGCGCCGACAGATAGGTCGCGTCGTAGCCGTGCGCCCCTTCGTAGAGCTCGAGGAGCGACTGCGCGCGAGCGCTCGTCGCGGCGAGCGACGCGGCGACGGCGAGCAGCCCCGCCGCGCGCGCGAGCGTGGTGCGGCGCGCGCGACGTCGCGTCCTGAGCAGGGGTCGGTGGTCGGCAGGCATGCGGGCTCCTGGTGGTCTCGACGTCGCGGGCACGCCGAGGCGGCGGCGCCGACGGCGTCGCCGGGCGGATTTATAGGCGAGCCGGGGCGCGTGCGGTGCGGCGATGCGACGGCCTGCGCGACGAAGCCGCCGCGGCCGCGATTTCGTGCGACGGACTGCAGGCGGGCATCGTCGACCCCTCAGAAGGCGAAGCGGCTCGGCTCGGCAAACCCGGTGAGCCGCGGCGCGACGGTGTCGAACAGCTCGACCGTCGAGTGGCCGCCGTCCTCGCCGCGCGTGACGAGGACGGCGCGCATGATCGGCAGCTGGCCGACGATCGCGGTCAGCCGGCCTTCGGGCTGGAGCTGGCCGAGCAGCGGCCGCGGCACCTCGGCGACCGATCCCGAGAGGACGATGACGTCGAACGGGCCGTCGGCGATCAGTCCCTTCGACGCGTCGGCCTCGATCACGCGCGCGTTCATCACCCACGCGCGCTTCAGGTTCTCGGCGGCGAGGCGCGCGAGCTCGGGATCGATCTCGATCGTGGTGACGTGCTGGGCCTTGTGCGCGAGCAGCGCCGCCATGTAGCCCGAGCCGGCGCCGATCTCGAGGACGCGCTCGTGGCGCTGCACCGCGAGTTCCTGGAGGAGCCGCGCTTCGACCTTCGGCTCGAGCATCGCGCGGCCGTTCGGGAGCGGCACCTGCGTGTCGACGAACGCGAGCGAGCGGTATGCCGGCGGCACGAAGTCCTCGCGCTTGACCACCGACAGCAGCGACAGCACGCTCTGGTCGAGCACGTCCCACGGGCGGATCTGCTGCTCGATCATGTTGAAGCGGGCTTGCTCGACGTTCATGGCGGCAGGGTTCGGACTCGGCGGCGCGGGGCTCGTACTGTAACGTTCGGGATGCGCAGCTCGCCGGGAACGCAAGTTGCTGCGGCGGGCGCAGGACAACAGCACGGATGGAGCGCGAACGACTCGTCGACTTTCGGGGCCGCATCGTCATGGTCGGCTTCGGCAGCACAGGGCAGGGCACGTTGCCGCTGCTGCTGCGCCACGTCGTCGACCGCGACCGCGTCCTCGTCATCGCCCCCGACCGCGTCGACATCGACGCGGCGCGCGTCGCCGGCGTGTCGGTGCG
>DATJIM010000036.1:0-2576 GCA_035493195.1 Caldimonas sp. | reverse complement strand
CGAGCCGAAGTCGGCGACGTCGAGCGGGAAGAAGTCGGTCTGCAGCACGGCGCCGCCGCGCTGCTTGACGTAGTGCGCGACCCACTTGGCCGTGATCTGGCCGTAGTTGTAGTCGGCGGCCAGCACGTAGACCTTCTTGCCCCACTGCTTCATCGCGATCTCGATGATCGGGTCCATCACCTGCGCCGGCGTCGTGCCGGTGACGACGCAATTGCGGTCGCAGACGCCACCCTCGTAGAGCACGTTGTAGAAGTACAGCACGTTGCTGCGCCGGAACGTCTGCCGGATCGCCTCGCGCGACGCCGACGTGATGCCGCCGTGGACGACGTCGACCTTGTCGTCGCGGGCGAGCTGCTGCGCGTACTTGGTGTAGAGCGCGATGTCGGACTGGGTGTCGTACTGGACGACCTGGATCTTGCGGCCGAGCAGTCCGCCGGCGGCGTTGATCTCCTCGGCCGCGAGCTGCGTCGCGAGCACCATCGGCTTGCCGTACAGATCGAGGTTGCCCGAGTTGTCGAGCACCGAGCCGAGCTTGATCGGCGCGCCTTGCGCGAGCGCGCGCGTGAAGGGCAGGGCAGTGACCGCCGCGGCGCCGGACGCCGAGACGAGCAAGTGACGACGCGTGAAGGTCATGGTGGTCTCCCGATGTGGCGCCGGATGGCGGTGAACGGCGGTGCGCTCAGCCCTTGGGCCTGGCCTTGTCGCCGGAGGAAGGAGCGGGCCCGCCCAACGCCGGGTTGCCGCCGCTCGTGGGGCCGACCGCCGCGGAGAGGTCCACGCCGATCGACTCGCCGATGCTCTTCAGGGCCGGCAGCTGCAGCGCCATGCCGAGGATGCTGTCCATCACCTGCGTCACCGGCGCCTTCGCCGGATCGCCGCCGCCGCCGAGCGCACCGCCCGGCGTGCTCGAACCGCCGAAGCCGGTGACGTTGTGGATGCGGATGCTGTCGATCTTCTCGGCCGGCTTCATCATCTGCGCGATGATCTCGGGCAGCCGGTCGAGCCGGTGCTGCTCGAGCTGCATTCGCATGAGCTCGCCGGTGCGCGAGTTCTCGGCCGCGATCACCGCGCGCGTGCCCTCCGACTGCGCGGTGAGGCGGATGCGGTCGGCCTCGGCGCGCGTCGTGGTCGCCGACGCTTCCGCGCGCGCCGTCATCAGCAGCACCTGCGTCTCGCTCTCGGCCTTGGACGTCTCGACCGCGCCGCGCTCCTCCTCGCGCTTGAGCGCGATCTCGCGCGAGCGCTCGGCGACGGCGCGCTCGCGCTCGGTCTGCAGCTGCTCCTGCGCGAGGACGATCTCGGTGCGCGCGAGCTCGGCCTGTGCCTGCGCGCGCGCCTCCTCGGCGTGCTTCTGCGCGAGCGCGATCGAGCTGTCGATCTTCTTCGTCTCGTAGTTGAGCTGGGCGTCGACCTCGAGCTTGCGCAGCTCGCGGCTCTTCTGGATCTCGGCGAGCCGCGTCTGCTGCTCGCGATCGATGCGCGCGCTCTCCGACGCGACGGTCGCCTGCTCGCGGGCGCGCGCGGTGTCGGCGTCGCTCGCCGCCTTGAGCTTCTCGATCTCGAGGCGCTGGCCGATCTGCGCTTCTTCCTCCTGGCGCGCCAGGCTGAGGCGCTGCTTGATCGCCTCGAGCTGCGTCTGCCGCACCGAGACGTCGGCGTCGGCCTCGATCTCGGCGCGCTTCTTCTTGCTCGTCGCGATGATCTCGGCGAGCTTGCGCAAGCCCACCGCGTTGAAGGCATTGTTGTCGTCGAGCGAGGCGAACGCCGCCTGGTCCATCCGCGTGAGAGACACCGACTCGAGCTGCAGGCCGCTTTGCGCCAGGTTCTCGCGCACCGACTCGCGGATGACGCGGACGAATTCGGCGCGCTTGTCGTGCAGCGCATCCATCGTGAAGGTCGCGCCGGTCGCCTGGATCGCGTCGATGAAGCGCCCCTCGAGCAGATTCCGCACGCCGTCCGGGCTGAGCGACTTCGAGCCGACGGCCTGCGCCGCGGTCGCGACGCCTTCGGTGGTCGGCTGCACGCGCAGATAGAACTCGAGCTCGACGTCGACCCGCATCCGGTCCTCGGTGATGAGCGACTTCGCGCCGGTGCGGCTGACCTCGATCCGCATCGTCCGCATGTTGATCTCGTCGACCTTGTGGAGGAACGGCAGCGCGAGCGTTCCGCCGGTTGCGACGATCTTCTGGCCGCCGAAGCCGGTCCTGATCAGCGCGACGTCGCGCGAGGTCTTGCGGTAGAAGCGATTGAGGAACGCGACGCCGACGGCGATCGCAACGATCGCAACGATCAGGCCGAACAGCCAGGCCAGCAACGTCATGACTCTCCTCCGATGCGTCGTCGAGGGCGCCGGCCCGCGCCGTGCTCCTGATTACTTTCCACGGAAACTATAGCAGCCGACGTGGCGGTCGTCGCTGGGCTCGTCGGAGGAGCACGGGCGGCGAGCGGCGGGCATGCCCCGGGCTCCGCTGGCCCTGCCGGCCATCACGGGCCAGAAGTGGTCCGTTCGGGCATGGCGCGATGAGACGAGCTCCGCTGCCAGCGGACCCAAGTCATGCCCGCCACTCGCCGCCCCG
>DATJIM010000035.1:0-9330 GCA_035493195.1 Caldimonas sp. | reverse complement strand
GTACGGGCCGGTCGTGCTGCGCCGCAAGGGCGCGACCTGGCGCTCGGCGAAGAGCGAAGGCGGCGGCGCGCTCTACGACTACGCGTGCCACGCGATCGACCTCGTCAACTTCGTCTACGCGGTGCCGACCGCCGCGAGCGGCGTCGTCCGCTCGAGCGTCTTCTCGCGCGACGTCGACGACGAGGTCTACGCGACCTTCGAGTTCGCCGGCGGCGCGAGCGGCCAGCTCGCGGTGAACTGGAGCGACGAGAGCTTTCGCAAGATGTCGACCAGGATCTCGGTCTGGGGGACGAACGGCCGCATCGTCGCCGACCGCCAGGAGTGCCAGCTTTACTTGCGCGAGCGCCACGACGCGCTGCCCGGCGTCGCTCCGGGGTGGACCGTGCGCTACACGACCGACCTCAGCGAGGAGGTCTGGTTCTACCTGCGCGGCGAGGAGTACTCGGCGCAGATCGACTACTTCGCGAAGAGCATGGCGGCAAATCGCCTCGACGGAGAGAACACGTTCGCCTCGGCGCTCGCGACCGACCGCGTCGTTGCGATGCTGATCGAGCCGCGTGCGCAGGGCGCCGCGCCCGCGGCGGCCGCGGCGCGCAAGCCGTTCTGGTCGCGCGTCTTCGGTTGAGCGCGATGGCGGCGATCGCAAGCCTCGACGAGCCGATGGACCGCGTCCTGTTCGGCGACAACCAGTTCTTCGGCGTCAATCACATGTCGGAGGAGAAGGCGCGCGCGCAGGCGATGCGCTTCCAGGACCTGCAGTCGATCATCGACGTCCTCGACGCGGCGTACGCGGAAGGCATCCGCACCTTCATGTGCACATCGCACGACCGCGTCGCCGAGATCTGCGACCATTTCCGCGCCAATGCCGCGCGCTACCCCGACTACCGCTTCTATCCGTGCATGCCGTACGCGCACAAGTACGCCAACGCGGTGACCGAGCACGGCATGATCGAGGCGCTCAGGATGTTCCTGCCGCAGGACGGCGCGGTCGCGGCAATGCTCAGGGGCGGCGTCGCCCTCGCCAACAAGGACATCGAGGCGATCATGCAGATGCTGATCGACGCCGAGATGAAGATGTTTCACGGCCTGAGGACGCCCGTCGTCTTCATGCAGAACGTCATCACCGACCTCCTGCTCGGCCTGCGCATGGACGAGTGCTTCCGCGTTTTCCACGGCCACGTCCGCGACCGCTACGGTGCCGAGGCCGGCTTCATCACGATGAACGTGCCGCGCCTCCTCGACGCGCTCGACGCGCTCGGCATCGACAACCCGATCGTCTGCGCCAACATCAACAAGATCGGCTTTCGGATGTGCGGCGGCATCGCCGCCTACGAAGAAGCGATCGCGACGCGGCGCTTCCGCCCGATCGCGATGTCGGTCCTCGCCTCGGGCGCGATCGCGTCGCGCGAGGCGATCGCCTACGTCTGCGCGCAACCGAAGATCGAATCGATCGTGTTCGGCGCGTCCGGCCGCACCAACATCCGGCAGACGAAGGCGTTGATCGACGAGCTCAGCCCGGCGCGTTGAGCCGGCGACCGCTGCCATGAACGCCGCGCCGCAGACGACGAGCGTCCGCAGGCGCGACCCGCTCGCGGCAGCCATCATCGTGATCATCGCGGTGCAGGCGCTGATGTTCATCGTCGCGGCCAAGCGCGGCTTCGACCTCACCGACGAGAGCTTCTATCTACTGACCTACAGGCACTGGACCGAGTGGCCTTCGGTCTCGCTCTTCGGCGCCTACTTCTCGCTGCCCTACGCGCTCGTCGGCCAAGACGTCTGGGCGATGCGGCTGCTCGGCTTCGCGCTGCTCCTCGCCGCCGCCGTCTGGTTCGGCCGCGAAGCGCAGCGCGCGTTCGGCGCGCTCGCCGACCGCCCCTCGCGCGAAGGCGAGCTCGCGACCGCGGTCGCCGCGGCGGCTTCGGTCTGGAGCTACTACGGCGCCTCGCCGGTGCCGCCGACGCCGAGCTACAACCTGCTGACGCTGTTGTCTGCGCTCGCCGTGTTGGCGCTTGCGCTGCGCCTCGGCCGCATCGTCCATCGCGGCGAACGGCGCGGCATCCTCGCGACGGCGTTCGCGCTCGGGCTCGCTGGGTCGGTCGGGCTCGCGAGCAAGTTCAGCTCGGGGCTGCTCGTGCTCGCGCTCGCTGTCGCCGTCTTTGCGGCGCTCGCCGCCAGGCGTCTCGACGCGCGCGGCTGGTCGCGGCTGGTGGCGGCGGCGCTGGCTGGCGTTGCGCTGAACCTCGTCGCGCTCTGGATCGCGGAACCCGCACTTCCGCTGAGATTCGAGCGCGGCCTCGCGGTGGCGCTCGCGATGATGCCGCGACATCCAGCCGGCGAGCTAGCGGAGCTCGTCGCGGGCGTGCTGCCGGGCGATGCGCTTCACGCATTGCGCATCCTGCTCTGGCCACTCGCGTTCGCGGTGCTCGCACTCGTCGTCGGCGCGCGCGTTCGGCGACGGTCGCTCGTCGACGCGCTCGCGGTCGCCGTCTTCATCGCCGGCGCCCTGGTCTTCATCTTCGTCAAGGACAACCGCTTCTACCGGATCGTCCTCGTGACGTGGCTCGCGGTCCTGCTCGCCGCCGCCGCGGTCTGGCTGCTGCGACGACGGCTCGCAGCCAACGCGGGCGGGCGAGCGCTCGTCCTCGCCGCAGCGACGCTCGTCGTTCCGTTTGCGTATTCGTTCGGCACGAACAATGCGCTGTTGCAGCACATGGGAATGGCCGCGATCTTTCCGCTCGTCGTCGCCGCCGTGGTGATCCGCACGCTGTGGCTCGAGCGCGCCGTCCCGACATGGCTGTTCGCGGGTGCGCTCGCGCTGCTGGCCGCGTTGCCTGCGGAGATCGTCGTTCGCCAGTGGGTCGACGGGCGCTACACCTACCGGCTCGGGGCGTCGCTCGCCGAGCAGACGGTGTCGCTGCCTGCAAACCCCGGCGCGATCGACCTCGGCGTGACGCCGGCGCTGGCACGCAGCCTCGAGGGTTACCTGCTCCTGCTCCGCTCTGCGGGATTCGCTTCGGGTCAGAAGATGATCGACTTCACCGGTCAGTCGCCCGGGCTCGTGGCGGTCGCCAATGGCGCTCCCGTCGGCGCGATCTGGTTCGTGGGCGGGACGGCGTTCAATGGCGAGCGCATGGCGCGACAAGCTCTCGGCTACGTCGATGCCGCCGAGCTGCGCACGGCGTGGCTGCTCACCAGCGACGACGGCCCGACGGCGATCAGGTCATGGCGGGCCATCGTCAGCGACCGGCTCGGCGGAACGTTCGCGCACGAGGAGGCGGGCCGCTTCGCAATGCCGGACCCGAGCTCGAACGACAAATCGAAGTCGATCGAAGTGACGTTGTGGCGGCCGCCGCGCTAGCGGCGGACCGCGCGCTACAGGACCGCCCGATCGATCGCCGAGCGCACGCGGTCGATGACGTGCTGCTGGTGCTCCTCGAGGCCGAGCCAGAGCGGAAGGCGCGCAAGGCATTCGCCCGCGCGCTCGGTGTTCGTCATCGTCCCGCACGCGCGGCCGAACGACTGCCCTGCCGGAGCCGAGTGCAGCGGAATGTAGTGGAAGACCGACGTGATGCTGTCCTCTTTCAGGGCGCGGATGAAGGTCGTCCGCGTTTCGAGCGTCGGGAACAGCAGATAGAACATGTGGGCGTTGTGACTGCACGACGCCGGCACGCCGGGCATTTGCACGATGTCGGGGATCCCGGCGAGTCCGCGTTCGTACGCTGCCCACACCGCGAGCCGCCGCGCGTGGATCGACTCGGCTTCCTCCATCTGCGCCCAGAGAAAGGCCGCGACGATCTCGCCGGGCAGGTACGAAGAGCCGATGTCGATCCAGGTGTACTTGTCGACCTGTCCGCGGAAGAACTGGCTGCGGTTCGTGCCCTTCTCACGGATCATTTCCGCGCGCTCGGCGAAGCGCTGGTCGTTGAGCAGGAGCGCCCCGCCCTCGCCGGAGATCAGGTTCTTCGTCTCGTGGAACGAAAACGCCGCCATGTGCCCGATGCTGCCGAGCGGCCGGCCGTTGTAGGTCGAGAGCACGCCCTGGGCGGCGTCCTCGATCACGATCAGCTTGTGGCGGTCGGCGATCGCCATGATCGTGTCCATCTCGCAGCCGACCCCCGCGTAGTGCACCGGCACGATCGCCTTCGTGCGGCGCGTGATCGCGCTCTCGATCTTGGTCTCGTCGAGATTGAGCGTGTCGGCGCGGACGTCGACGAACACCGGCTTCGCGCCGCGCAGTACGAACGCGTTTGCCGTCGAGACGAATGTGTACGAAGGCATGATGACTTCGTCGCCCGGGCCGACATCCGCGAGGATCGCCGCCATCTCGAGCGCCGCAGTGCACGAGTGCGTGAGGAGCGCCTTGGGCACGCCGATGCGCTGTTCGAGCCAGCGGCTGCACTTCTTGGTGAACTCGCCGTCCCCGGCGAGGTGGCCTCTCGCGTGCGCCTGCGAGATGTACCAGAGCTCCTTGCCAGTCATGTAGGGCTTGTTGAACGGAATATGCACGACTAGTCCTTGAATCGGCCGGCCTCGACCTCGGCGTCGTAGTCGACGAGCGTCCGTGCGAAATCGTAGAGCGGCTCCCAGCCGAACTCCCGCTTCGCCTTGGCGATGTCGAAATAGTAGGTCTTCGGCTTTTCGGCCTTCTCGGGAACATACACCACGGGAACCGGACTGCCTGCCGAGCCGAAGACCTTGGCAAACGTCAGGACCTCTTCTTCGTTCGTGCGCCCGACGCCGGAACCGATTCCGTAGAGGCCGTGCGCGTTCGGGCTCGAGATCGCCATGTGGATCGCCCGCACCGCATCCTTGACATAGAGCGAATCGCGCCGGGCGGTGTGCGTGCCCCAGATCTCGAGCGGCTGGCCCGCCTTCGCACGCCTGTAGAACACTTCGAAGGCGCTCGGATGGAAGACGCCATCCTGCCAGAAGCCCTCCTGGCGCCCGTAGCCGAGCAAACCGGTGAACCGCAGGACGATGCCCTGCAAGCCGTATTCGCGGGCGTAGTGCTCGACGTACTGTGCCGCCGCGATCTTCGAGATGACGTACGAAGCGTGGTCTCCGACCAGCGAGTAGCAGCGGCCGCTCGACTCGGCGATCGGCATCTCGGTGTGCTCGATCGCCTCGTAGAGCGTCGTCGTCAGCAGGAACGTCGGGATGCCGTTCCTGCGACAGTGCTCGAGCGCATAGAACGTTCCCAGCGTGTTCGTCTTCAGGAAGATGTCGGACTTCGGGTCCTCGACCGCCGCGGGAATCGTCGCCGCGAGATGGATGAAGGCCTTGACTCCCGAGCCCGGAAGCTCCGCGAAGGCGGCGGGATCGCTGACGTCGAGCTGGCGGAAGGAAACGCCGAGGTCGCTGAAGAACGACCGTCGCGCCGTCGATCGCCCGGCGGCGACGACCTGCTCGCCCTGGCTCACCAGGTAGTCCACGAGGTACCGGCCGACGAATCCGGTGGCTCCTGTCACGACGATCATCTCGGCGCTCCGACTTCGACCGGCTTCGCGAGGTCGGCGGTGGCTATCGTCGACTGACGCTTCTGGTACAGCTCTCTGACGATGAAGATCGGTCGCCCCTTGGTCTGATCGAAGACGTAGCCCACGTACAGACCGACGATTCCCAGCTGCGCCAGCAGGATGCCGCCGACGAAGTAGATCGAGACGATCGTACTGGTCCATCCCTCGACGCTGACGCCCGAGTAGAAGTAGCGAACGACGAGGTACACGGCATAGAGCAGGGCCAGCAGCGAGACCGTGAACCCCGTGCGAATCGACAGGATGAGCGGCTTGTTCGACTGCGTCGTGATGATCTCGAGCGCCAGCTTGAGCCGCCTGCGCAGCGAGTACGACGACTTGCCAGAAGCGCGCTCGGCATGGTCGATGTCGATCACCGTCGACCGAAAGCCCATCCAGTTGATGAACAGCACGAACGCGCGATTCTGGTCCCCGATGCGCAGGTAGTTGTCGATGACGATGCGGCGGCTGATGCTGAAGTTGGAGATGCGGTTGTCGAACGAGCCGGCGGTGAAGTACGCGTACGTCCGGTAAAACAGCCGCGAGAGCAGCGTCTTCACGAAGCCGTCCTTTCGCTCCGCGCGACGCGAGAACACGACGTCGTAGCCCTCGACCGCCTTCGCATAGAGGCGTGCGATCTCCGCGGGCTTGTCCTGGAGGTCGCAGTCCATGACGACGACCCAGTCGCCGCTGGCATGGTGAAGGCCGGCAGTGATGGCACGGATCTGGCCGAAGTTGCGCGACAGATCGATGCCTTTTACGTGCGGATCCCGATTCGCGATCGCCTTGATGACTTCCCACGAGTTCTGCGGGCAGGCATCGTTGACGAGCACGATCTCGTAGTCGGACGTGAGCGGTACCAACGCAGCGGAGAGCTGGCGATGCAGCTCCTCGAGGCAGGCACGGCAGCCGTAGACGGGAATGACGACCGAGATGTCCATCAGCGTGAGGCGGCAGATCGAGAAGTGGTCTTCAGGTAGCGATCGGCGTTCGATCCTTCGTTGAAGATGAGGTCGAGGATGCTGACCCCGTGCTCGAACGGTGGATGGAGCTGCCGGTATTCAGGGTAGCCTGAATAGTCGATATACCGAAGCGCGATCCCCGCTCCCTCGAACAGGTTTTCCTGAAGATACGCCTTCGCGGCCGGACCGGACACGTACTCGCTCGCCGCCGCCTGCCGGCAGAGGTCGACGAGGCGCTCGGTCTGCCCGTCGACCAGCCGATAGTCCTTCGACCAGCTCACCACTGTCTTCACGCCGAGGATCGCGTTGACCTCGACGAGGAAACGGTGATTGATCGCGCTGAGGTAACTGACCTGCCGCATCTCGTCATACAGGCTCTTGAACAGCGGTCCGAACTCCCTGAAGTGCGCGGCGCCGGCGTAGCTCTGCTTGATCTGGTCCCAGTGCCGCATCGCCCAGATCGGGTCGCTGACCCTGGTCTCCGCGATCGACTGCCCGAAGTCGTGGCGGACCGGAATCGTCAGCCAGGACACGCCGCGCGCGGTCTTGATCTTGTTGCGATTGCGCCAGTCGTTCTTGGTGAACTGCGCGGTGTCGTAAAGGATGAACTCGTCGACGCTGTTGATGAGGTCGAAGTAACCCTTCCATGGCACGTAGTTGGACTGCAGGATCGCGACGCGCTTGCTCATTCGGTGCTCGCTTCTGCGGGGCGTGCCGCCGCAGCGCGCGCATACAGCAGCCACAGGGCCCAGTGAGCCAGGCCGAACGCGATGATGATCAATCCGTAGATCCGCAGCATCATCGCGCCCGCTTGCGCTGCGACATCGCCGACTCCCATCGTCGACAACGAGCCGAAGGCGAGCACCTCGGTGACGCCGATGCCTCCGGGAACCAGCGACAACAACGTGCCCAGCGTCACGAGCGAGATGAACCAGAGGATCTCGACGAGCGAGATGTGGATGCCGACCGCCGCGAGCGAGACCTGCCAACCGGCGCCGACCAGCGCCCACGACGCCAGCGAGAGCACGAACATCCTGGCCCAGACGAGCGGGGTGCCGCTGCCGGCCCTCACCTGGGCCAGCCAATGCGACACGCGGCCACCGGGATCGAACCGGAACAGGAGCACGAGCGCGCCGATCACGCACGCGATCAGGATGCCGATCGCGTCGATCAGTGCCGGGAAGCGCGCCCGCACGCCATCGCCGAGCAGCAACCCGCCGGCACCCATCGCCGCCACGATGGTCAAGTCCATGAGGCGCTCGATGACGAACGCGCCGAGACCCGGCAAGCGCCCGACGAGGCCGCGACGCTTCAGCACCTCGATCTTCACCGCCTCGCCGAACTGGCCGGGCGTGATGTTGCCCAGGCTCACGATGATCGCGGTGATCCAGTACAGCTCGACGAATCGAAGTCCTGGATTGGCCCGGTTCAGCACCATCTTCCAGCGCCAGGTCCTGAGCAGGATGTAGCCGAAATGGAGGATGCACACTGCGCCCACGAGCCCGAGGTAGTCGACGCCGGCCAGGACCTCGAGCGCGGCACGCCATTGGAAGCGCGTCACGACATAGAAGACACACGCGGCAAACGCCGACAGCGACAGCAGCAGCGTCAGCCGCCTGCTTCGCCGCCACAGGCTCCCCGCGCGCTCGTCCGCACCGCGTTGGGAATCGGTCAATGGCACCCCGCGCGGGTTCGTTCGTTCATCCTGACGGTCGTCGTTTGGCATTCAGCGCGCCGCGAACGGGGTTCCCGACGGCGCAGCCGAGGCGACCCGTTGGCCGGCGTCGCCCGACGGTAGCAAGTTTTCCTGGCCCGGGCGTGGCAAACGCCCTCGAATGCGGGGGCTATGGCCGCTTGCGCTTCAGGCCTGCCGGACCGCCGCAGACGCACACGACGGCGGGGGACACGGTCAGGGAACGACGATGAAGGTCGCCGTCTTCGCCGCCCGCGCTGCCGGGCTGTCGGGTCTCGAGGTGTCGCGGCAGAGCGCCTCGAAGCGTCCGCTGAGACTCGGCGAGACGATGAACGACTTCTGCGCCGGGTCGACCGGCGCGTCGATCGTGTTTCGTCCGATCGTCAGAGTGAAGTTGTGGCCAATGACATCGCCGGTGGTGCTCACCGAGATCTGCAGCGGCACGTTGGCACGGACGACGATGTTGCGGGGATCGAGGAAGTTCGGCCCGCAGCGAACGTTGACGCGCTGCACGCCGTCAGGGCCGATCGCCGCCCACCACGATTCGTCGAGGTCCCTCCGCGCCGACTGCGCAAACGTCGACGCGACGGGGGCGACCGTGACCAGCGCCGCACACGCGACTTGGACGACAAGACCGACAGACGTGGGTCGTTTCATGTTCGGCTCCTCACTTGCTCTTCGCGCTGACCGTCGCCGACGGCGGGCTTTCGAGCCCGGCGTTGCCGCCGACCGCGGTCACCCGGTAGTAGTACGTCGTCTTCGCGGCCACGGTGTTGTCGGTGAACGAGACGGCAGGAGCCAGCGTCGCGATGCGCGTGAACGGGCCGCTGCTGCTCGTCGCACGGTAGACGCTGTTCGCCGTGATGCCTGAAGTGGCCGACTGCGTCCACGTCACCTTCAGATTCACGCCGACCTGCCCGACGGTCGTGTTCGTCGGAGCGACGGGCGGCACGGGCCCCTGCGGCGTCGCGCTCGCTTCGACCGACTTCGCACTCTCGATCGCTCCGTTGACGGCGCTGACCTGGTAGTAGTTGGGCACGCCGGCGACAGGCGCCGTGTCGGCGAACGACGTCGTCGAGACGCCGGTGCGGTACGGCGTCGCTCCTTCGCCGCCGCTCGTCGTCGCGCGATAAACGTTGTACGTCGTCGCGTTCGCCGCCGC
>DATJIM010000034.1:0-10646 GCA_035493195.1 Caldimonas sp. | reverse complement strand
CAGCGCGACACGAATCCCGAGAAGTGGTATCCGCGCACGGCCGACGGCAGCGCCCTGAAGTTCGACGACCTGCCGCCCGAATACCGCGCCAACGTCAACACGAGCGAGGCGCCGTGCGACCGCGGCCGCGGCGACCGACCGGCGCTGACGGACGCCGAGATCGACGACGTCATCGCATTCCTGCGCACGCTCAGCGACGGCTACGCGCCGTGAGCGACGCATCCGGCTTTCGCAGCGACCGAGGACCCGACATGAAGACCCACCGCCTGCGCGCGGCTGCCGCGTGCGTCGCCGTGAGCGCCGCCTTTGTTGCCGCGCCGGCGAGCGCCCAAAGCGCGAGCGAGATCGAGCTTGCACGTCGTCTCGACCAGCTCGCTGCCGAGCTCGCGAGCGTCAAGGCCGAGCTCGCCAAGCTGCAGCGCGAGCGTGCGAGCCCGGCCACCGCGGCGTCGGCTCCTGACGCGGGCGCACCCACGGCCGCGCCGGCTCCCGCGCTCGCCGCTGCGCCCGTGGTCGCGAGCGACAGCCAGGCGCAAGGCAGCGGGATCGCGCTCGGGCCGTCGACCGTCCTCACGAGCTACGGCGAGATCCATTACAACCGGCCGACCCACGACAGCTCGAAGGCCGTCGCCGACCTGACCCGCTTCGTCCTCGGGCTGCAGCATCGCTTCGACGAGAAGACCAAGCTCGTCACCGAGCTCGAGGTCGAGCACGCCGTCTCGTCGTCGGACGACCCTGGCGAGGTCGAGGTCGAGCAGGCGTACATCGAGCGCCAGCTGGGTCGACAGTGGGCGCTGCGCGCCGGCTTGTTCCTCATTCCCGCGGGCGTGCTCAACGAGAACCACGAGCCGACCGCGTTCTACGGCGTCGAGCGCAACTTCGTCGAGACCGCGATCATCCCGAGCACGTGGCGCGAGGGCGGGCTGCAGGTGGTCGGCAACTTCGACAACGGCGTCACCACGCAGCTCGGCGTCACGACCGGGTTCGACCTCACGAAGTGGGATGCGATGTCGACCGAAGGCCGCGACTCGCCTCTCGGCGCGATCCACCAGGAGCTCGCGCTCGCCAAGGCGCGCGACCTCTCGGTCTTCGGTGCGCTCAACTGGCGCGGCGTCCCTGGCTTGCTCGTCGGCGGCTCGGTCTTCACCGGCGGCGCCACGCACGGCCAGGCCGCGACGAGCTCGCGCGTGACGCTGTGGGACGTCCACACGCGCTACACGCCCGGCCGCTGGGATCTCTCCGCGCTCTACAGCCGCGGCACGATCTCGAACACGGCGGCATTCAACACGCCGCTCGTCGGCAGCACGTCGCTCGTTCCTGCGTCGTTCGATGGCTGGTACGCGCAGGCTGCATACCGGCTGTGGTCGCGTGGCGACCTGTCGCTCGCGCCGTTCATTCGCTGGGAGGAATTCAACACCGCGCGCAGCTTCGCGTCGCTCGGCACCGGGCTGACGCCCGATGCCGCACCGACCGAGCGAGTCGTCACGATCGGCGCGAACTTCAACGTCGGACCCGGAATCGTCTTCAAGGCCGACTACCAGCGCTTCCGCGTCAACGGCGATGCCGACCGCTTCAACCTCGGCATGGGCTGGAGCTTCTAGATGCGCTTCGTGTTTGCCGGCACCACGCTCGCCGCACTCGCTTCAGCGCCCGCGAGTGCGTTCGCGGTCGACTACCTGACGCTCGAGCAGGCGGCGCAGCTCATGTTTCCGGACGCCGACCGTTTCGATGGCGGCGAGATCACGCTCGACGCCGCGCAGCTCCAGGCACTCGAGGCACAAGGCGTGCGCGGTCGCTCGGCGCGCTGGACGGTACGGATCGCGAGGCACGGCGACGCGACGCTCGGCGTCGTCGTCGCCGACGCGGTCATCGGCAAGTTCGAGCTCATCTCGTACGCGGTCGGCATCGACGGCGACGGTGCGATCCGCCAGATCGAGATCCTCTCGTACCGCGAGAGCCACGGCGGCGAGATCCGGCTGCCGGCGTGGCGGCGCCAGTTCGTCGGCAAGACGCAGGCGGCGCCGCTCCGCGTCGGCGACGACATCGCCAACATCAGCGGCGCGACGCTCAGCTGCACGCACGTGACCGACGGCGTTCGCCGCATCGTCGCGGTCGTCGCGCTGGCGCGTCGCAACGGGAGCCTGCCGTGAGCGGTGGCCGCGCCGTCGTGCGCCGCGCGCGACCGCTGCTCGGCACGCTGGTCGAGATCGGCGCGACGACGATCGAGGGCGCTCCGCCGCGGGCGACGTCGGCAGCGATCGACGCGGCGTTCGCGCGCATCTTCGCGCTGCAGCAACGCCTGTCGCGGTTCGTCGCCGCGAGCGACGTCGGCCGCTTCAACGCTGCGCCGGCGGGTGCGTGCATCGACGTCGGCAGCGACGCGCGCGCAGTGCTCGGCGCCGCCGCGGCGTTGCGCGACGCCAGCGACGGCGCGTTCGACGTCACGGTCGGCAGCGGCCCGCGCGCTTGGCGCCTCGATGCCCGAGGCCTGCACAAGCTCGCCGACGAAGTCGAGATCGACCTCGGCGGCATCGCCAAGGGCCACGCCGTCGACTGCGCCGTCGCGACGCTCGAGGAGCACGACGTCGCCGCCGGCTGGGTCAACGCCGGCGGCGACTTGCGCGCGTTCGGCGATCTCGCCGTGCCACTCGAGCTGCGCGACGAAGAGAGCGGCGGCGTGCGCCGCTTCGCGACGATCGAGGACGGCGCGTTCGCGACGAGCCGGTGCCCGGCTTCGCACGGAGCGTCTCGCCACGCGAGCGTCGCGGCGCCGCGGTGTCTGTGGGCGGACGCCCTCACCAAGGTCGTCGTTGCGAGCGGCGACGCGAGCCATCCCCTGCTCGCGTGCTTCGGCGCGCGCGGCTGGCTGCACGGTCCGCCGCGCGCGAACGGCTGATGGTCGGCAGCGTCCATCGCCTGGTCCGCTGGCAGCGGCACGTCCTCTACGGCGCCGGCGCGCTCCTGCTCGCGAGCGGCATCGGCTGGCTGGCGATCCACTACGGTCGAAGCGCCGACGCGCTGCCCTCGCCGCTCGAGGCGTGGGCGATGCGCATCCACGGCCTCGCGTCGTTCCTCGTGCTGTTCGGCTTCGGCGCGCTCGCGGCGTCGCACGTGCCGCAAGGCTGGCGGCTCAGCCACCGATTGCGCTGGGCGCGCCAGCGCGGCTCGGGCGTCGTCCTCTGCGCGCTCGCCGCGATGCTCGCTGCGACCGGCTACCTGCTCTACTACTTCGCGCCCGAGGGCGCCCGCCCGACGCTCGGCTGGCTGCACAGCGCGCTCGGGACGGCGATGGTGCTCGTCGTCGTCTGGCACCGGCGGCGTCAGAGCCGCTGGCGACGGAGCAATTGAGGAAGACGAACGAGACCGCGCGCTTCAAACTGCGTCGCGCGGGAGCGTCATCGCGGTTCTTCGCGCCGCTTCTTGCCGGTGACCATCGCCGCCGGCAGGTTCTCGCGCCAGCGCCAGCTCATCACCGCCACGCCCATGACGTGCAGCACGGCAGCGACGAGCAACGCGTCCGCGAGCACCGAGTGCACCGCGTGCAGACGGTCGTCGCCCCAGAACGCATCGAGGTGTGTCATCCAGCCGGTCACGCCGAGCAGGAGCACGAGCGTCCACAGCAGCCACACCATCCAGAGGCCGAGCGGGTCGTGACCGACCGTTCGCGGCGTTCCCCGGCGCAGGTAGGCCAAGGTGCGTGCGAGCGACGGCTTCAGCGACCGCAGGTCCTCATCGCCGCGCGCCCACGCGGCGCGCAGCAGCCGCAGCACGACCACTCCGGCGGCGACGTAGCCGATGCCGCGATGCAGCGGTCCGCCGTCGTCGACGACGAAGTCGAAGACGATGACCGCTGCGAGCGTCCAGTGCAGCAGTCGAACCGCCGCACCGAAGACGAGGACGCGGCCGTCGGTTGCGCGTTCCCGGAGGCGGGACTCCGGCATGCCGCTTATTTCTCGATCTCGCTCTTGACCGGCTCGAGCGTCTTCGCGTCGTAGTAGATCTCGACCTTCTTGCCTTCCTTGTTGCGGCCGTAGATCTCGTAGCAGTTGCCCGAGACCTTGAACTTGTCGATCGAGTAACCCTGCGCCTCGATCTTTGCCTTGGCATCTCCTTCCTTCATCCATTCGGTCTTCGGATACGCCTTGCAGTCGGCCTTGGCAAAGGCAGGGCTGGAGAACGCGACGACCGCGCCGGCGGCGGCGAACAGAACGATGTGCTTCACGGGTGGTTTCCTTTGCGAAGGAGTGGAGGGCTCGGCCGAGTCTACCTTCAGATGCGAATAGTTCTTATTTATCGCGACCGCTCGGGCAGGGGCTTGTCCCGAAAGGGTCTTCCGACACGCCCGAGCGGTCGCAAATGCGAGACAATCTCATTCGCATTGTGCATTCCGGGGTCCGCCCATGACCTCCGCCACCCGCTCGCTCCACCAGCTCGCCGACGGTAGCCGCGCCACGGTCGCTCGTGTCGTCTCGGCGTCGCCCGAGATCGACGCGATCGCGCTGCGCCGTCTCGGCGAGCTGGGCTTCCTCCCCGGCGAGCCGGTGCAGCTGCTGCGCCGCGGGCCAGGCGGGCGCGAGCCGCTCGCGGTGCTCGTCGGCGAGACGATGTTCGCGCTGCGCCTGCTCGAAGCGCAGTGCATCGAGGTCGAGGCCGTCGAGCCGCCCGCATCGGGTGGCGCGCCGCGCGCTCGCTGACGATCGTGTCGCACGCGCTCAATGCCGCGAACCAGGCGCCGCGCTGGAGCGTCGCGCTCGTCGGAAACCCGAACTGCGGCAAGACCGCGCTCTTCAACCTGCTCACCGGCGCGCGCCAGAAGGTCGCCAACTACGCGGGTGTGACGGTCGAGCGCAAGGTCGGGCTGACGCGACTGAAGAACGGCCGCACCGTGCAGGTCGTCGACCTGCCCGGCGCGTACAGCCTCACTCCGGCGACGCCCGACGAGCAGATCACGCTCGAGGTAATCGAGGGCCGACGCCACGGCGAGCCTGCGCCCGACGCGATCGTCGCCGTCGTCGACGCGACCAACCTGCGCATGAACCTGCGCCTCGTGCTCGAGCTCGCGCAGCTCGGCAAGCCGTTGATGGTCGCGCTCAACATGGCAGACGTCGCGCGCGCCGAAGGTCTGAAGATCGACGTCGCGAAGCTCGCGGCCGAGCTCGGCTGCCCGGTCGTCGAGACCGTCGCGGTGCGCGCCGACGGCCACGCGCAGCTGCTCGCGCTGCTCGAGTCGCGGCTCGGCGGCGATCCGGTCGAAACGAACGCGGCCGCCGCCGCTGCACCCGCCGGAGCCGCACCGGCCGCGAGCGGACGCGACGCGCGCTCGTCGGCCGACCTCCAGCTCGAGGTGCGGCGCATTCTGGCGATCGCTGCGCCGGAGGCGGCGAGCGTCCGCCGCTTCCAGCATCGCATCGATGCCGTCGTGATGCATCCGGTCTGGGGCCTCGCGCTGCTCGCGGTCGTGCTGTTCCTGATGTTCCAGGCGGTCTTCTCGTGGGCGACGCTGCCGATGGACGCCATCAAGGCGGCGATGACCGGCGTCGGCGAGTGGGTCGCATCGCACATGGCCGAAGGGCCGCTCAGGAGCCTGCTCGTCGACGGCGTCATCGCCGGCGCCGGCAGCGTGCTCGTCTTCCTGCCGCAGATCCTGATCCTCTTTTTCTTCATCCTCCTGCTCGAGGATTCGGGCTACCTGCCGCGCGCGGCGTTCCTGCTCGACACGGTGATGGGCAAGGTCGGGCTCTCGGGACGCGCGTTCATTCCGCTGCTGTCGAGCTTCGCGTGCGCGATCCCCGGGATCATGGCGACGCGAACGATCGCCAACTGGAAGGACCGGCTGGCGACGATCATGGTCGCACCGCTGATGACGTGCTCGGCGCGACTGCCCGTCTATGCGCTGCTGATCGGCGCGTTCATTCCGGCGACGCACGTCGGCCCGTTCAACCTGCGCGGCCTGACGCTGTTCGGCCTCTACGTCGCCGGCGTCGTCGCGGCGATGGCGGTCGCGTGGGTGTTGAAGCGCGCCTGGACGAAGCGCCGCTACCAGCCGCTCATGCTCGAGCTGCCGCCGTACCGGATGCCGAACCCGCGCAACGTCGCGCTCGGCCTCTGGGAGCGCGCCGGCATCTTCGTTCGGCGCGTCGGCACGATCATCTTCACGCTGATGGTCGTGCTCTGGTTCCTGTCGAGCTTTCCGGCGCCGCCGCCGGGAGCGACCGGGCCCGCGATCCAGTACAGCGTCGCCGGCATGATCGGGCGCGGCCTCGAGCACGTCTTCGCGCCGATCGGCTTCAACTGGCAGATCTCGATCGCGCTCGTGCCGGGGCTGGCCGCGCGCGAGGTCGCGGTCGGCGCGCTCGGCACCGTCTACTCGATGTCGGCCGCGGGCGACTCGGTCGCCGAAGCGCTCGCGCCGATCATCGCCAAGGGCTGGTCGCTGGCGACCGCGTTCTCGCTGCTGGCCTGGTACGTCTTCGCGCCGCAGTGCCTGTCGACCCTCGCCGTCGTTCGTCGCGAGACGAACTCGTGGCGGTATCCGTTGCTGATGGCGGCTTACCTGTTCGCGCTCGCGTACGTCGCCTCGTTCGTCACCTACCGCGTCGCGCTCGCCTTCGGAGGCGGCCTCACATGAACACGCACCTCACCGCGCAATGGCTTGCAGTCGCGCTCGTCGTCGCCGGCTCGGCGATGTACGCGGCCTGGACGCTGCTGCCGTCTTCGCTTCGCCGCGTGCTCGCCGTTGCCGCGCTCAAGCTGCCGCTGCCGGCGGCGATCGCGGCGCGCATGCGCGCCGTCGCGACGCGCGCGTCGTCGTGCGGCTGCAGCGGCTGCGATCGCAATCCGCTCGCGGGCGCCGACGCCGAGTCCAGGACGACGAGCGCCGTGCAGCCGATCAAGCTGCATCGCCGGCTGCCAGACTGACACGCGCGAGCGCGCTCAGCCCGCGACGCCGCGCATCGCCTTGTCGCCGAGCCCGAGCGGCAGCGGGAAGTGAACCTTCTCGGGAGTTCCCGCGATCGTCCGCACCGACGTCGCGCCAAGGTCGCGCAGCCGCGCGACGACGGCGTTGACGAGCACCTCGGGTGCCGACGCCCCCGCAGTCAGGCCGACGCTGCGCTTGCCTTCAAGCCATTCCGGACGCACGTCGTCGGCGCTGTCGACCATGTAGGCATGCGTGCCGAGCCGCTCGGCGAGCTCGCGCAAGCGGTTGCTGTTCGACGAGCTCGGGCTGCCGACGACGATCAGCACGTCGACGCCCGGCGCGACGACCTTGACCGCGTCCTGCCGGTTCTGCGTCGCGTAGCAGATGTCCTGCTGCTTCGGCTCGCGGATCTGCGGAAAGCGCCGCTTGATCGCGGCCATGATCTCGGCGGCGTCGTCGACCGAGAGCGTTGTCTGCGTCACGACCGCGAGCGGCCGCCCTGACGGCACCTCGACATGCGCGACGTCGTCGACGTCCTCGACGAGGTAGATGCCGCTGTCGAGCTGGCCCATCGTGCCTTCGACCTCGGGGTGCCCCTTGTGGCCGATCATGATGAAGTGGTAGCCCTCGCGCGAGAGCTTGGCCACCTCCATGTGCACCTTGCTGACGAGCGGGCACGTCGCATCGAAGATCGAAAAGCCCCGCGCAGCTGCCTCCTTGCGCACCGACTGCGAGACGCCGTGCGCGCTGAAGACGAGGGTCGCGCCGGGCGGGACCTCGGCGAGCTCCTCGATGAAGATCGCGCCCTTCTGCTTGAGGTCGTCGACCACGTACGTGTTGTGAACGATCTCGTGGCGGACGTAGATCGGCGCGCCGAACTTGTGGAGCGCGCGCTCGACGATCTCGATCGCGCGCTCGACGCCGGCACAGAAGCCGCGCGGCTCGGCGAGGACGACTTCGTCGATGGGCATCTCAGAGGACTCCAATCAGTTTGGCGTCGAACGTCACCGCGCGACCGGCGAACGGGTGGTTGAAGTCGAACACGACCGCGTCGTCGTCGACCTCGCGGACGATGCCCGCGATCGAGTGCCCGTCGCGCGCAGGAAAACGGACCACATCGCCGACCTGGTAGTCGCCGTCGGCGTCGCCCTCTGCAGCGAGCGCAGCGCGGCGAACGCGCTGCACGAGCGCCGGATCGCGCTCGCCGAACGCCTCGCCCGGTCGAAGAGCGAACGACGTCTCGCTGCCTTCGGCGAGGCCGAGCAGGCGCGCTTCGATGGCCGGCGCGAGCTCGCCGCTGCCGAGCGAAAGCGTCGCCGGCCGCGTCGCGAAGGTGTCGACGAAGGCGACGCCGTCGGCGTCGCGCAACCGGTAGTGCAAGGTGACGAACGAGCCGGGCTCGACGCGCTTCAAGGGGAGCCTGTTCGGGGGACGTAGACTGACAACGGATTTTACGAGCCGCTCGTTGGTCCCGTGCCCGCTGCCATGTTCAAGGACATCCCCGCCTCGGCACGACCGCGCGAGAAGCTCCTCGCCCTCGGCCCCGCGGCGCTCGCCGACGCCGAGCTGGTCGCCTTGCTGCTGCGCACCGGCCTCGCCGGCATCGGCGTGCTGCAGCTCGCCGAGCAGCTGCTCGCGTCGTTCGGCGGCCTCGCCGGGCTGCTGCGCGCCGGTCCGGACGAGCTCAAGCGCGTCAAGGGGCTCGGTCCGGCGAAGCGCGCCGAGGTCGCCGCGGTCCTCGAGCTCGCGCGCCGCTCGATCGCGAGCGAGCTCGTCGCGCGGCCGGTCTTCGACTCGCCGGGCAAGGTCAAGGACTATCTGCAGCTGCAGCTCGCCGGCCGCGCGCACGAGGTGTTCGCGGTGCTCTTCCTCGATGCGCAAAGCAGGCTGGTGCGGCTCGAGGAGATGTTTCGCGGCACGCTGACGCAGACCAGTGTCTACCCGCGCGAGGTCGTCAAGCGCGCGCTCGAGCTCGGCGCCGCCGCGGTGATCCTCGCCCACAACCATCCTTCGGGAGCGGCCGAGCCTTCGCGTGCCGACGAGTTCCTGACGCAGACGCTGAAGAGCGCGCTCGCACTCGTCGATGTCCGCGTCCTCGACCACCTGGTCGTCGGCCAGGCGAGCGTGGTGTCGTTCGCCGAGCGGGGGCTCCTGTGACCTCGCCGCCGATCAAGGGCCGCCATCTCGGTGAGCTCGCTGCGCTGCGCGCGCAGCTCGCCGAGCGCCGGCGCGCCGAGGCGACGCGCGCCGACGCTGCACAGCCGCCGACCCGCGGCGCCACGAAGTTGCCGGCACGCCAGGCCGCGGACAGCGACCCGCGTTCGTTCGCCGACGCGATCGGCCACGTCCTGCCGCTGCGTAAACGCGCGACCGAAGGTCCGGCGCGCGCGCGTCCGGCGGCGCGTGCGCAGCAGCGCGAGCTCGACGAGGCAGCCGCGCTCGCCGAATCGATCGCCGGCAGCGTCGACGCCGAGGCGCTCCTCGAGACCGACGATGCGCTCTCGTTTCGCCGCCATGGCATCGGGGTCGACGTCGTTCGCAAGCTGCGCCGCGGCGTCTGGGTGCTGCAGGACGAGATCGACCTGCACGGCCTGCGCCGCGCCGAGGCGCACGAGCGCGTCTCCAGCTTCCTGCGCGAGGCGACGCGTGCCGGCTACCGCTGCGTTCGCGTCGTCCACGGCAAGGGCCTCGGCTCGCCGGGCCGCGAGCCGGTCCTGAAGGCGAAGGTCAAGGCCTGGCTCGTCAAGCACCAGGACGTGCTCGCGTTCACCCACGCGCGACCCGCCGACGGCGGCCACGGCGCGCTGATCGTGCTGCTGAAGGCGAACGAGAAGACCGGGGCGCCGCGCTGACGGCGCGTGTCGGCGCCGCGGTCAGGCGGCCATGCGCGCGGCGATGGCGGCGACGGCGAGCGCAGCGCGCGACCCCGGCAGGCGGTCGAGCAGCAGCGTACGCCGCTGCACCGCCTCGCGCACCGCGGGGTCGGTCGGGATCTCGCCCTGCATCTCGAGCGCGACCGCCGAGCCGTCGTCGAGGCGCGGCGTCACGAAGCGGTCGACGACGAGCTGGAGCTGGTTGCGGATCGTGCGGCCCTCGCCGGCGACGCTCACCTGGTTGACGACGATGCGAATCGCGCGCCGGCCCTGCTGCGTTGCAAGCAGCTTGATCGTCGCGTAGGCATCGGTCATCGACGTCGGCTCGGGCGTCGCGATCACGAGGACGTCGTCGGCGAGCGAGATCGCGTGCAGGACGACGTCGGAGATGCCGGCGCCGGTGTCGAGCAGGATGCGGTCGAAGCGCGGCGCGACGCGGTCGATGATCTCGACGAGCTGCTCGCGAACGTGCGGCGTCAGCCGCGAGTACTCGACGAGCCCCGAGCCGGCGAGCAGCACCGAGAAGCCGCCCGGCGCCGGCAGGATCGCCTCGTCGAGCGACGCCTTGCCGGTGAAGACGTCGTGCAGGGTGATCTTCGGATGCAGGTTGAGGACGACGTCGAGGTTGGCGAGGCCGAGGTCGGCGTCGAGGACGAGGACGCGCTCGCCAAGGCGCGCGAGCGCGGCCGCGAGGTTGGCAGAGAAGAACGTCTTGCCGACGCCGCCCTTGCCGCTCGTGACGGCGAGAACGGTCGCCTTGGGCGCGACCGCCGCTGCTGCCTTCATCCGAGCTCCGCGAACGTCGACGTGCCGAAGAGCAGGCCCTTCTCCTCGGCGCTGACGTGCGAGACCAT
>DATJIM010000033.1:0-4307 GCA_035493195.1 Caldimonas sp. | reverse complement strand
CAGATGCTGCCCGCAGGGCCGGTCAACGTCGACGACCGCCGCTGCACGTTCCCCGAGAAGACGCTCGTCTACGGCCAGATCGAGTCGCTCATCAACCACTTCAAGCTGGTCATGGACGGGCCCCTCGTTCCCGCCGGCGAGATCTACTGCGCGCACGAGGCGCCCAACGGCGAGCTCGGCTTCTACCTCGTCTCGACCGGCGGCGGCACGCCGTACAAGGTCCACGTCCGCTCGCCAAGCTTCGTTCACATGGGCGCGGCGAGCCGGATGCTCGACGGCGGCCAGCTCGCCGACATCGTGCCGACGTTCGGCTCGATCAACATGATCGGCGGGGAGTGCGACCGGTGAAGAGCCTGCATGCCGAGTTCGACGCGCTGCGCCGCCGCTTCCCGCCCGGCTTCGAGCCGTCGCTGGTGTTGCCGTGCCTGCGCAGGATCCAGGAAGAGCGCGGCCACGTCGCCGACGCCGACATCGACGACCTCGTCGCGTACCTTCGCGTGCCGAGAATCCGGATCGAGGAAGTGCTCTCGTACTACACCCAGTTCCGGCGCGCCCCGATCGGACGCTTCCACCTCCAGGTCTGCCGCAACGTGGCGTGCTCGATGCGCGGCGCCGAAGGCGTCGTCGCGCAGATCGACGAGCGGCTCGGCATCGCGCCCGGAGAGACGACCGAGGACGGCCGCTGCACGCTCTCGACCGTCGAGTGCCTCGGCTCGTGCGGCACCGCGCCGGTCGTCGTCGTCAACGAGACGTACCACGAGAACCTGACGCCCGAGCGGCTCGACGCGCTGATCGAAGGGCTCGCGCGATGACGGGCCGCAAGCTCATCATGACCTTCCCGGTCACCGCGGACTCGCACACCCTCGCGGCGTACCGGGCACGCGGCGGCTACGCGACGATCGAGAAGGCCGTGCGCGGGATGCGCCCCGACGAGGTGACCAAGGAAGTCGCCGCGTCGGGCCTGCTCGGCCACGGCGGCGCCGCGTTCCCGGCCGGCCGCAAGTGGGGCGTGATCAAACTCAACGACGAGCAGCCGCACTACCTGTGCGCGAACGCCGACGAGGGCGAGCCCGGCACATTCAAGGACCGTTGGATCCTCGAGAACGCACCGCACCTCCTCATCGAAGGCATGCTGATTGCGGCGTTCGCGCTGCAGGTGCGCCATGCGTTCGTCTACATCCGCGGCGAGTTCGACCTGCCGTACCGGCGGATCGCCGGCGCCGTCGACGAGGCGTACGCGGCCGGGTGGCTCGGCGCGCCGATCGCCGGCAGCGCGTTCGCGTGCGACATCGTCGTCTACCGCGGCGCCGGCTCGTACGTCTGCGGCGAGGCGTCGGGCCTGCTGACGTCGCTCGAAGGCCGCAAGGGCTATCCGAGGAACCGCCCGCCGCGGCTCACCGTACGCGGCCTCTACCAGCTTCCGACCGTCGTCAACAACGTCGAGACGCTCGCCAACATCCCCGGCATCGTTCGCGACGGCGCGGCCACGTTCCGCAGCGTCGGCACGGCGAAGAGCCCCGGGACGCAGCTGATCTCGATCTCGGGGCACGTGCGCAAGCCCGGCGTGTACGAAGTCGAATACGGCTATCCGTTCGCGAAGTTCCTGCACGACGACTGCGGCGGCGTCCTCGGCGGCGGCGCGCTCAAGTGCGTCGTCCCCGGCGGCATCTCGACCAAGGTGCTGACCGCCGCCGAGATCGAGCCGCTGACGCTCGACCACGCGAGCGTCGCCGCCGCGGGCTCCGGTCTCGGCTCGGGCGGCATGGTCGTCATTGCCGAAGGCACGTGCATGGTGCGGCTGTTGCAGGTGCTCGTCCGCTTCTACCACCACGAGTCGTGCGGCCAGTGCACGCCGTGCCGCGAGGGCATGGGCTGGCTGCACAAGATCGTCGACCGCATCGTCGCGGGCGAAGGCGAGCTCGACGACATCGACCGCCTGATCGCGATCTCGCACGCCAACGACGGCACGACGATCTGCGGCATGGGCGACGCCGCCGGCTACGCGACGGTCGGCATCCTCGCCAAGTACCGCGATGAGTTCGAGCACTGGATCGTCCACGGCCGCTCCCGGCACGGCGGCAGGCTCGAGGCGGTCGGCGCCGAGTGGGCGCTTCCGGAGACCGTCGATGGTTGAGATCTTCATCGACGGCGATCGCGTCGAGGCGCAGGAAGGCCAGACGGTGATGCAGGCGGCGCGCGCGAGCGGCCACGTCATCCCGTACTTCTGCTGGCACCCTGCCCTCTCGGTGCCGGGCAACTGCCGCATCTGCATGGTCGAGGTCGAGGGCGACGGCACTGCCGCGGGCTGGCTCGACATCGCCTGCAACATGCCGGTCGCCAAGGGCATGCGCGTGTTGACCGACTCGCCGCGCGTTCGTTCGCGGCGCAAGCAGATGCTGCAGCTGGTGACGCTCAACCACCCGGTCGACTGCGGAATCTGCGACAAGGCCGGCGAGTGCACGCTGCAGGACTACCACTACCAGTACAACGGCGAGCCGTCGGTCTCGCGCGACGTCAAGGTGCGCGCGACCAAGCACTTCCCGCTCTCCGACCGCATCGTGCTCGACAACGAGCGCTGCATCGTCTGCTCGCGGTGCGTCCGCTTCACCCGCGAGATCTCGAAGTCTGATTCGCTCGGCATCGTCAACCGCGGCGACCACTCGCTCGTGCGCGCAAGCGAGGACGGCGCGTTCGGGCGCGACCCTTACTCCGACAACGTCATCGACATCTGCCCGGTCGGCGCGCTGCTGTCGCGGCCGTTCCTGCACCAGGCGCGCGTCTGGTACCTCGAGCCGACGCCGTCGGTGTGCCCGGGGTGCGAGCGCGGCTGCACCGTTCAGATCTGGCATCGCAAGCGCGAGTGGAAGCTGAACCGCCTCGACGCCAAGCTGAACGCCAGGATCGAGCGCGTCACGCCGCTCGAGAACGCCGCCGTCAACGGGCCGTGGATCTGCAACAAGGGTCGCGACCTGGCGCAGCTGTTCGACCGCCCGCGCGCGGTTGCGCCGCTCGTCGCCGGTCGCGAGGTCGCGCTCGACGCCGCCGTCGACGCCGCGCGCGCGTTGATCGCCGCCGCGCGCCGCCCGGTCGCGCTCGTCTCGAGCTGGGCGTCGAACGAGGAGCTCGCGGCGTTCGACCGAACGATCGCTTCGCGCTTCACGTGCCGCGTCAAGACCGACTGGCTGCCGCTGCCCGGCGAGCGGGTCGAGGACGACGTCCTGATCAAGGCCGACAAGAATCCGAACCGCACCGCGGCGATCGCGCGCTATCCGGGTTCGGCGTTCGAGCGCCCCGAAGCGTTCCCCTCCGGCTGCGACCTCGTCCTCGTCTGGGGCGAGGGCTGCCGCGCCGACGCGCTGCCGGCGGGTGCGCGCGTTGTGCGGATGGACGCCTGGCTGCACCCCGACAACGCCCGGGCCGACGTCTTCGTGCCGATCAGCGTGCAGACCGAGCGCAGCGGCCACTACACCAACTTCGCCGGCACGGTCAGTCGCTTCGAGGCGTGCTTCGCCAAGCCGGACGGGGTCGCCGACGCCGAGGCGCTGTTCGCGTCGCTCGCCGCGGCCGCGATGGCGGAGGCGACGTGACGCAGGACCTCGTCGTCGCGCTCGTCTTCATCGTCTACGCGATGGGCGCGCTGATCACGTTCGGCACGCTGCTGACGTGGGTCGAGCGCAAGCAGGCGGCGGTGATGTCGGACCGGATCGGCGCCAACCGTGCCTACGTGCGCATCCCGTTCACCGGAGTGAAGCTCGTCTGGTGGGGCCTCTTCCACGGCGTCGCCGACGGCATCAAGATGCTCCTGAAGGAGAACTTCACGCCGCAGAGCTACGACCGCCTGGCGTATGCGATCGCGCCGTGGGTTGTCTTCACGCCAGTGCTGCTCGTCTTCGCGGTCGTCCCGTTCGGCGGCACGCTCGAGCCGGCGCGGCTGGTGCCGGCGCTCGCCGACTGGTTCGGCCAGCGCACGTATCCGATGCAGATCGCGCGCCTCGACGCAGGGCTGCTCATCGTCTTCGCGTACAGCGGCCTGACGGTGATCGGCGCGATGCTCGCCGGCTTCGCGAAGCACGCCTCGAAGCGGCTCACCACGCCGGCGAAGTTGGTGTAGTGGCCGCTGCGTTCGGTCTGCACGCTGATCGGCAGGAACACGTCGGCGCGGTCGTTCTGCGCATCCAGCCAGGCGTCGAGGTGGATCGTCTTCGCCGCGGGCGGCAGCTCCTTGAAGTTGCAGCCTTCGCCCCAGACCAGCACGAGGTCGCAGTCGGCGGGCAGGGCAGTCCGCGTGTCGGCCGGCAGCGCCGGGT
>DATJIM010000032.1:0-6001 GCA_035493195.1 Caldimonas sp. | reverse complement strand
TGGAAATTTCCGCCACATAGTCGCTCATCTTGGCCTCCGCTCGAGAAAGGCCGGGAGCGCGTGCCGCATGGTTCGACGGTGCGCCAGCGTAGCGCCGCCCCGGATGCGCTCAGAATACGCGCCCGCCCGAGAGCGGCTCCGGGCCGGTGGACTCCGCATTCGTCCGATGGCGAGTGTGGTACCGGTACTTCTACTGCGGTGTCGCGCAGGTCCACGGCGCAATGTTCACGATTGTGACTTGGAATATATTGGTCACTATATCGACACGTAAGGCGCCACGCGCCATCATCGACCTCTGCACGAGTCGCGGCGGACTGAACGATGAAGATCCGGATCCTGGGTGCGGGCCCCGCGGGCCTGTACTTCGCGGCGCTGATGAAGCGTTTCGACTCGTCGCACGACATAGCGATCATCGATCGCAGCGCGCGCGACGCGACTTGGGGCTTCGGCGTAGTGTTCTCCGACCGCGCGCTCGAATTCCTGCGGGGCGACGACGAGGCGTTGTACCAGTACCTGACGCCGCATTTCGAAAACTGGCCCAACATCACCATCGTCCACAACGACACGGCGATCCCGATCGCGGGCAACGGCTTCGCTTCCATCGGCCGCCTCGAGTTGCTGACGCTGCTATACGACTACGTCGAGCGGCTCGGCGTGAAGCTGCAGTTCGGCACCGAGATCACCACGCTGCGACAGATGGGCGAAGCCGATCTCGTCGTCGGCGCTAACGGAGCATTTTCGTGGGTCCGCAGAGAGAACGAGGACAGGTTCTGCACCACGACCGACTGGCGCCCGAACAAATTCATTTGGTACGGCAGCACCAAGGCCTTCGACAGCCTGACGCTGACGTTCCGCGAGACCGACCTCGGCGTGTTCTGCGCCCATCATTACCGCTACCATCCCGACCGCAGCACGTTTCTGGTCGAGGTCGAGGCCGCCACCTGGCAACGCGCAGGCTTCGAGTCCATGAACCCGGAAGACACGATCCGCCACTGCGAGCGAGTCTTTGCGCAGGACTTGGATGGGCATCGGATCATCTCGAACAATTCGCAGTGGCGCAATTTCCCGGCGATCTGGAACGAGCGCTGGAGCTTCGACAACGTCGTGCTCCTGGGGGACGCGTTGCGCACGGTGCACTTCTCGATCGGCTCGGGCACGCGCCTGGCCATGGAGGATTCGGTCGCGCTGTTCAAGGCGTTCAGGGAGGTCGGGACGACAGACGTGCCGGGCGCGCTTGCGCTGTTCCAGCAACGGCGGCTGCCGCCGATGAGGAAGATCTGGGACGCGGCGAACGCGAGCCTACGCTGGTACGAGGACATGGATCGCCTCGTGCGCACGCTTGCACCGGTCGAGTTCGCGTACAGCTACATGACGCGCACGGGTCGCGTTGATCACGCCGAAGTCAGGCGCCGGGATCCGAAGCTCGCGGCAGCCTACGAGGCATTGCACCCGAAGTCCTCGCCTGAGGAAACACGAACGTGACCGTCCACCTGGGCCGCCTGGAGGACTCGCCATCCGAATACCTGCAGGAACCGAGGGCCCAGAACACGCTGCCGCTGTGGCCGTCGCTGCGAGGGGTGCTGCCGTACGGCCGACCGAGCCGGTCGACGCAGCCGGCGCACTGGCCTACCCGGACATCGGGCCACAACTGCCTCGCGCCGGCTCGCTGACCCCGATCGAGAAGGCCAAGCGTCGCGTGCTGTTCCTCTGCAACCCGGGCCTCGGGTGGAGACTATGAGGGCGACCGCGACGATCTACGACGACGCGCCGCTGCAGCGCAAGCTGGGAATCTACGAAAGCCATTCTCGCATTGCACGAGAGATAACGGGGGACAGGCGCTATGGAAGGCTTTGTCGGCTGGCCGGAGGACGTCGCGGCACACTACCGCGCAAGCGGCCTGTGGGAAGGCGTGACGATTGGCGAGATGTTTGCGCGCGGCGCGCGCCGCGCACCGGACAAGCTCGCCCTCGTGCAGGGGGACGAGCGACTCACCTACGCGGCGCTGCTCGCGCGCTGCCAGGACCGCGCTGCCGGCTTCGCCGCTGTCGGCCTGCGACCTGGCGAACTCGTGTTGGTGCAGTTGCCGAACACAGTCGAATTTGTCGTCAGTTACCTCGCGCTTACCATGATCGGCGTCATCCCAGTGATGGCGCTGCGCGCCCACCGCCATGCCGAGGTGCGCCATTTCCTGCGCGCTTCCAACGCGACCGCCTACTTGATTCCGGACGTCGTCGGCGGCTTCGACTTCCGCGTCATGGCCAGTCAGATGCAGGCGGAGTTCCCCGCGCTGAAGCACGTACTGGTAGCCGGCGAACCCGCAGCAGGTCAGTTGGCGATGGGCAACCTACCGGACGCGCCACCTCCGGTCACGCGGCCAAAGCCGGCCGACGTGGCGACGATGCTCCTTTCGGGTGGAACGACTTCGCTGTCGAAGTTGATCCCGCGCACACACGACGATTACGTGCTCAACGCGCGGCAGTGCGGCGCCGTTGCGGGCTTCAGCGATCGCACGGTGTTCATGGCCATCCTGCCACTGGGACACAACTACAACCTGGCGTCGCCGGGCATGCTGGGGGCGTTCTATTACGGCGGCACGGTGGTGCTCTCCTCCGGAGCGAAAGTTGAGGAAGTCTTCTCGCTGGTGCAGCGGGAGCGGGTGACGGTGATCGCCGCCGTCGTGCCGCTGATCACGACATGGCTGAATTCCGGCGCGCTGTCGGACTATGAACTGTCGTCGCTCGAGGTAGTGCAGAACGGCGGCGCGCGCCTTGCGCCCGAATTGCGGCGCCGGCTCCGCCAGCAGCTCGGGTGCACACCTCAGGAGATCTACGGCACGGCCGAGGGCCTGATCAATATGACCCGGCTCGACGACCCGGACGAGCTGCTGCTTGAAAGCTCGGGCGCTCCGGTGTGCGACGAGGACGAGATCATGGTCATCGACAACGCCGGAAGCGAGGTCGCCGACGGCGAAGCGGGCGAGCTCGTGACCCGCGGCCCCTATACGATCCGCGGCTACTACAACGCGCCGGAGCAGAACGCCGAGGCCTTCCTGCCCGGAGGCTGGTACCGCATGGGCGACGTCGTTCGCAAGCGCGGCCGCTACGTCTACACCGAGGGCCGGCGCAAGGACATGATCAACCGCGGCGGCGAGAAGATCAGCTGCGAGGAGGTCGAAAACCTCATCCTCGGGCACCCGAAGGTCAAGTCTGCCGTGCTGGTGGGCATGCCCGACCCCGTCTTCGGCGAGAAGGCCTGTGCGTGCGTTGTGACGCTGCCCGGCGAAACGCTGGCTTTTTCCGAGTTGGTCGCCTTTCTGCGCGAAAGGCAGATCGCTTCGTTCAAGCTCCCCGAGCGGCTGGAGCTGTTCAGCGAGCTGCCGGTAAGCCCCGTCGGCAAGATACTCAAGCGCCAGTTGCGCGAGACCATTACCGAGCGGCTGGCGCAGGAGCGTGCAGCCCATTCCAAGGCTTGATCCAGAAGTTTCCTCGATTCAAGGAGGCATCGCATGCAACCAGGAATGGCCAAACTGCCGCACCTGTTCCAGCCCGGCCGCTTCGGCCGCTTCGAGATCAAGAACCGCATCAAGTACGGCGCCTGCTGCGTCTCGAACTACAATACCCGCGACGGATTCATCACGGAGCGCGAGATCGCGCGCATGCGCGTCATCGCCCGCACCGGCTGCGGCATCATCACCAACCAGGGTGCGTACCCCGATCCGCTTGGCGAGGGCAAAGCCTACTTCCGCCAGCTCGCGATCTTCGACGACAAGTTCCTGCCGCAGTTCGAGCGCATCGCCGCGGACATCAAGGCGCAGGGCGCCATGCCGATCCAGCAGATCCTGCACGCCGGGCGCTACGGCGGGATCGATCTCGGCTACTGCATCCAGCCCTCGGACGTGCCGCAGACGTTGCCGCACTTTCGCCCGCCCAAGGTGATGACGAAAGAGGAGATCGGCGACTGCGTTCGCCAGCACGCCGAGGCGGCGAAGCGAGCCATCCGCGCTGGCTTCGAAGGCACCGAGGTGACAAGCTTCATGGGCTACCTGCTCGCCAATTTCAACTCGCGCTTCACGAACCAGCGCACCGACGAATACGGCGGCTCGATCGAGAACCGGGGCCGGTTCATGCGCGAGCTGATCGACGGCATCAAGCAAGCAACTCCCGACAACCCGCTCGTCGTCCGCCTGAACGGCGCCGAACTGATGGATCATTGGGGCGGCAACACCGAGGACGAGTGCTTCGAGCTGATGCAGCAGGCAGCCGACGTCGGCGTGGACATGATCAGCGTGACGGTCGGCTGGCAGGAGGCGCCTGAGTCGTCGATCGGCCGCGACATCCCGCCCGGCTACTGGAATTACCTGTCGGCGCGCGCAAAGAAGATGTTCCCGAGTACGCTGGTCACGTTCGGCAACCGCCTTCCCGATCCGCGGATGGCGGATGATTGCCTGCGCGACGGCGTCTTCGACTATTGGGAGGTCTGCCGGCCGCTGCTCGCCGACCCCGACCTGATCCACAAGGCAGCTGAAGACCGGCTCGACGAGGTTCGCCGCTGTATCGGTTCGTTGAATTGCCTGTCGCGGCTCTTCCGCGACCTGCCCTACACCTGCACGATGAACCCGGCGCTCGGTCACGAGGTCGAGCCGGAGTATCAGGTGACGCCGGCTGCCGTGAAGAAGAAGGTGATGGTGATCGGCGCCGGGCCCGCCGGAATGGAGTGCGCGATCACCGCGGCCAAGCGCGGCCACGACGTGACCGTGTTCGACAAGGCCGACCGCATCGGCGGCAACCTCTATGCGTACGCGATCAACGATCTGGCGCGCCCCGACGACCTGCTCTCGGTAATCTCTCATTACGAGACGGTCGCGAGGAAGCTCGGCATCGCGGTGCGGCTGAACACCGAAGTGCACGCGAAATTCATGCGCGGCGTGCTGCATCAGTACGACGTCTGCGTGATCGCCGCCGGCGCGACGCTCGACCGAGCGCGCTACGCGCATGTCAAGGGCGCAGAGCGGATGCTGGACGGGCTGGATGTCGCGCACGGTCGCAGCAAGACGGGGCGGCGCGTCGTCATCGTCGGCGGCGGCAAGCTTGGGCTAACGCTCGCCGAGTCGCTGCGCAAGCACCAAGAGGCCGAGGTGACCGTGGTCGAGTCCGGCAAGAGAATCGCCGGCGACGTCATGCCGTCGTTCAAGTGGCGCCATGCGTCGTGGGTCGAGGAGTTGGGCATCACGTGCCTGACCTTGAGCGCGCTAATCGAAATCGGCACAGATGGCGTCAGGCTGAGAAACACGAAAGGCGAGGAGACCTTCGTCGCGGCGGACACCGTCGTTCAGGCCGACGCCGCCATGCCGGCTCACTCGCTGTTTCATGAATTCGAGTGGATGATCGACGAATTGCATGGTGCGGGCGACGCGCTGATTCCGCGCGGGCTCGAGCACGCGATCCAGGATGGCTATCGACTGGGTGTGCGACTGTGACGTCGATCGCGGTCGACGCAACGCCGGACCGATCGACGACACCAAATTGCGGTGTCGACCCGCTGCCATCGCCGGAAGCTTGGCTTGCCGCTGCCGCATACCACGGCGAGCTGTTCGCCCCGCTGGATCTCGGCGTGCGCATTGCCCTGTTGGCCCGCTCGTCGCCAACGCAAATGCTCGTTTGGGAGGCCGGCAACGCAGGTATCGATGCCCAGTTCGAGGCGTTCGCCGGCTATACCGCAAGCGGCGCGGACATCGTTCTGGCGGCCGACCGGGAGTCGCTGCTTGAGGTTTGCTCAGCCGTCACGGAACGTTTGTTCGAGGTCCTTCGTGCGGGCATCCGCTCGGGCCACATCGTCTGCTACGTGCTCAAGCGGCGCTGCGTGCTCGAGGAGCGCGGCCTGGACGAATTGCTCGATGCGCTAGGCTTCGCGTTCATGGGTGCGTGCCGATGATCTTCCGGAACCCGGCCGGCGCTCCTGAGCTGGCCTGTGACGAGTGCGGCTGCCGCTGGTTCGACCGAAT
>DATJIM010000031.1:0-15964 GCA_035493195.1 Caldimonas sp. | reverse complement strand
GCATCGACCGTTTCCCGCAGGTGCAGCGCGCGCTCGCCGCGTTCGTCGCCCGCCCGGCCGTGCAGGCCGGGTTGCTCATTCCCAAGGCCGAGGCGGCCTGAGCAGGCGCGTCCAGGCGCGCGCCGCTCGAGAGACTGCTGGAGCGGGTTCGCTCAGGCGGCGAGCGCGGACGCGGCCTGGGTCGCCAGGCACTTGTTGCACTTGCCGAGGCCGGGCAGACGGGCGTCGGGCTTGCCGTCGCCAGTCTTGAAGTTGGCCTGGCAACGGCGGCAGACGTACATCTTCGAGCTCGACATCATCGGCTTCACGCCGGGCTCGCCGGACGGGCGCGCCGCGACGTACTCGGCTTGCGTCTGGCGAAGCTTGAGCGCGGGCGTGGCGGTCGGAGCGGCGGCGGGGGTTGCCTGGACAGGGGCGGTGGTGGCAGACCCTTTGGACGGGGAAACGGAGCGACGGGTGGCCATGTGCAAGATACCTGATGAGGAGGGCGGAAGGCGCGCGGCGCGTGCCTTCCGCAGGGGGGCACTATTGTCCCAGCAAACGCCTTCTGCCGTACGAAGGGTTTGCCTTGCCCCCACGCCGCCCCGGAGTGGCGCCGACGCGCATCAGCGGCGCGCCAGGCCGTCGCCGCGCTCGAGGTCGAGGGCGTCGCGGCCGACCGTGACCACGCCGGGCATCGCGCGCTCGAGCGCGGGCGCGAAAGCGCGCGCCTCGCCGGCGACAGCGACGCGGCGCTGCGACGCGCCGAGATTCGCGGCCGCGTATTTCTGGATGTCCTGCGCCGTCACCGCTTCGAGCTGCTCGATGCGCGACTTCAGCTCGCCGACCGGTCGCTGCGCGATGACGAGCGCGCGGATCGCGGCAGCGAGACCGGCGGTCGTCTCGACGCTGCGCGAGAAGCCGCCGATCAGCGCGGCCTTGCGCGCCGCGAGCTCTTCGTTGCCGACCGGGTCCTTCATCAGGCGGTCGATTTCTTCTTCGACGAGGCGCACGACTTCGGCCGCCGAGTCGTTCTTGGTCTGCACGCCGACGCGGAAGAATGCGGCCTCGCGGCGCGCCTCGAGGCCGCTGTTCGCGCCGTAGCTGAGGCCGCGCTTGATGCGGATCTCCTGGTTGATGCGCGACGAGTAGCCGCCGCCGAGCACCGAATTGAGCACGGCGCCGATCGCTCGCTCGCTGCCGGTCCGCTCGGGCAGCGCGACCGCGACAACAACCGCGGCCTGCCCCGAGTTGGCCATGTCGACGATCGCCCCCGACGGCCCCGACGCCGCGCCGCTCGGCCGCGGCACCGGCGGCGACGGCTCGTTCGGCACCGGCCAGCTGCCGAAGTGGCGGCGCGCCAGCGCAAGCCCGGTCTCGAGGTTGATGTCGCCGGCGAGGATGAGGACCGCGTTGTCGGGCCTGAAGGTTCGTCGGTGCACCGCGACGAGGTTGTCACGCGTGATCCGCGGCAGCGACTCGGGCGTTCCCCCGGCGGGATGGCCGTATGGCCCAGCGCCGTAGGCGAGTCGCTCGGCGACGAGCGATGCCAGCGTCCCCGGGCTCGCGTACGCAACCTTCAGCGCATCGAGTGTCTGCGTGCGCACGCGATCGATTTCCTCGGGAGCGAACACCGGCTCGCGCGCGACCTCGGCGACGAGCCCGAGGGCGGCGTCGAGCTTGGGCGTCGTCACCGTGATCCCGACCGTGGCGCTGTTCCAGCCGGCACCGCTGTCGAGCGAGCCGCCGAGCGCTTCGGCGGCCGCCGCGAGCTCGGGCGCGCTGTGGCGCTTCGTGCCTTGCGTCATCAGCGCGGCGGCGAGCGAAGCGAGGCCCGAGAGGCGCGGCGGGTCGAGCTCGGCGCCCGAGAGCGCGACCAGCTCGGCGCTGACGATCGGCACGCCTTCGCGGCGCGCGACGATGACGCGCAGGCCGTTGCCTAGCTTGCCTTCGCTCGGCGCGGCGATCGTGAGCGGACGCGGCGGTGCCGGCGGCGGCGGCGTCGGGTACGGCTGGGCGACGGCGCCGACCGCGACGCACGCCGCGGCGACGATCAGCGAGCGGCGCGCGACGCGGGCCGCGAGGAGCGCGTGCGCCTTCATTTCGCGCCCTCCTGCTGCCGGTATTCGATCGTCACCTTGTGCGCCTCGAGGAGGTAGCGGCGCAGCACGCGCTGCACGTCGGCGGCGCTGACCTTCTGCAGATCCTCGAGGTCGGTGTTGATGCGCGCAGCATTGCCCTCGAGGACAGCGGCGTCGCCGAGTGCCGAAGCGAGCCCGAGCGGCGTCTGCCGCGAGATGAACGCGCCGGTCACGATCTGGATCTTGACCTTGGCAAGCTCGGCCGGCGTCGGCGGCGTCGTCGCGAGCCGCGTGACTTCGGCCAGCAACGCTGCGGTCAGCTCGGACGTCGGCTTGCCGCCGGCGGCGATCGCATAGGCGATGAGCAGTCCGGGTCCGACGCGCAGGTCGGTGCTGAACCCGGCCGCGGTCGCGATCCGCTGGCGATAGACGAGCGACTGGTTGAGGCGCGACGACTCGCCCGACGAGAGCACGGCCGCGGCGACCTGCAGCGCCGGCGCGTCGGGGCTCGTCGTCGGCGGCGCCAGCCAGGTGATCGCGACCGCGGGAAGCGGCACCTGCGGGCCCGACAGCGACGCCGTGCGGTCGCGCGGCCACGGCGGCTCGGTCGCCTCGAAGTGCGGCAGCGGCGCCGCCGGCTTCGGCACCGCACCGAAGTACTTGTCGATCCAGCCGTCGAGCTGCTTCTCGTCGAAGTCGCCGGCGACGATCAGCGTCGCGTTGTCGGGACGATAGTGCCGCTTGTGGAAGTCGACGACGTCGGCGAGCGACGACGCCTCGAGGTCCTCGATGCTGCCGATGCCGGGCCGCTTGTACGGATGCTCCAGATACGAGACCGCGGCGATGCCGTTGAAGAAACGGCCGTACGGCGGCGCGAGCACGCGCTGCCGGTACTCCTCCTCGACGACCGCGCGCTCGGACTTGAAAGTCGCCTCGTCGACCTTGAGGTTCTGCATTCGCTCGGCCTCGGCCCAGAGCAGTGTCTCGAGGTAGTTCGACGGGACGACCTCGTGGTACTCGGTGACGTCGTCGCCGGTCGATGCGTTGTTGCTGCCGCCGACGTCCTCCGTCAGGCGGTCGAACTGCTCGGCGCGCAGGTACTCGGTGCTCTTGAACATCATGTGCTCGAAGAGATGCGCGAAGCCCGAGCGGCCGAGCGGGTCCTCGCGGCTGCCGACGTGGTACCAGACCTGCACGCTCACCGTGGGGCTGCTGTGCGTCTCGACGGTCAGCACCTGCAGGCCGTTGGCCAGCTTGCGCTCGCGGAAGACGACCGGCTTGACCGCGAGCGGCGCGCTCGTGGTGGCATCGGCAGCGAATGCGCGCGGCGCGAGCTGCGGCATCGCGACAGCGGCGACGGCGAGGAGCGCGGCGCCGGCGGCGCGCGCGAAGACGGTGAATCGCATGCGCGAATCATAAGAGCGCACCGAATAAGCATGCGACGAACGAGTGGTTGGCCGGAGCACCGTCCCTGCCTACGATCGTTCGCTCCCATTGCTTCGGAAGCATCCCTTGCGCAGATCGTTTCTCGCCGCGCCGCCGCGAAGTACGCCGCGCAGTTCCCGCGCATCGCGCTCTTCACGGTCGAGGAGGTGTTCGGCGGCTGGGCGAAAGCACAGAAGACGCACTTCGCAGACGGCCACGTCTTCGACCAGATCGCGAGCCGCTAGCGGCTCGCGCCGTGCTCAGGCGGGGGTACGGACGAGCAGCGCGCCGCTCGTGCGGTGGCTCGCGGGGTCGACGACGAGCAGCGCGCCCGCGACGCGGTCGTCGTCGAAGCTCGCGAGCGGAAGCTGGTGCTGCGCCTCGACGACGACCGCGCCGATGTCGTTGACGCCGAGCACATCGGTGGCGTGGTGGCCGAGCGTTGCGACGTCGATGCGGCTTTCGATCGCGGCGATCCTGCCCTGCAGCCAGCGGTTGCCGTGGCGCAGCCAGTACCTGCGGCCGACGACGGCGGCCTCGGTGTCGAGCCATGCGAGCGTCGCGCGGAAGCGCGCGGTCGGTGCAATGGTTCCTGGCGCGGCGAGCCAGTCGCCGCGCGAGACGTCGAGCTGGCGGTCGAGGACGATTCCCGCCGACCGACCCGCAGCGACGCGATCGGCGCGCTGTCCTGCGACGTGCAGCTCGCCGACGCGCGCGCGCTCGCCGCTCGAAAAGACGACGAGCTCGTCGCCGAGCGCGACCTCGCCGCGTGTGACGCGGCCCCAGAGGACGCGCGCCTGGTGGCCGATGCCGCCGTTGGTTGCGTTGGCGACGAACTGCACCGGCAGCAGCGTCGCCGCGGCGCCCGCAGCGTCGCCTGCGGGCAGCGACTCGAGCAGTTCGAGCAACGTCGGCCCGTCGCCGCCGCCGAGCGCGCTCGGCCGGCTGACGTTGTCGCCGTGCAGCGCCGAGATCGGCACGATCCCCGCAGGATCGAAGCCGGCGTCGGCCGCGAACGCGACGAGCGCGGCGCGGACGCGCGCGAACGCGCGGTCGGCGCCGGCGACCGCGTCGAGCTTGTTGACGGCAAAGACGATGTGCGGCACGCGGAGCAGCTTGGCGAGGAGCGCGTGGCGGCGCGTCTGCGGCAACAGCTGAAGCGGCTCGTGCGCGAGGTCGAGCTTGGTGGCGTCGACGAGCACGACCGCGGCATCGCTGCCCGCCGCCGCGCTGACCATGTTGCGCGTGTACTGCTCGTGGCCGGGCGCGTCGGCGATGACGAACTTGCGCTTCGCGGTCGCGAAGTAGCGATACGCGACGTCGATCGTGATGCCCTGCTCGCGCTCGGCCTCGAGGCCGTCGGTGAGGAGTGCGAGGTCGATCGGCCGGCCGTCGCCGGCCCGCGTCTCGAGCGCGTCGAGCTGGTCGGCGAGGATCGCGCGGCCGTCGAGAAGGAGGCGGCCGATCAGTGTGCTCTTGCCGTCGTCGACCGAGCCGGCGGTGAGGAAGCGCAGCGGCCGGCGCGTCGCCGGCGCTCGATCGTCCTCGTCCTCGCCTTCGCGCAGCGCGAGTCCCATCAGAAGTAGCCTTCCTTCTTGCGCCGCTCCATCGACGCGTCGGACGTGCGGTCGTCCATGCGCGTCGCGCCGCGCTCGCTGACGGTGGCGGCGAGCGTTTCGGCGACGACGTCGACGGCGCTCGCGGCGTCGCTTTCGACGGGGCACGTGCAAGAGACGTCGCCGACGGTGCGGAAGCGCACGTCGAGCGTCTCGACGCGCTCGCCCGCTTTCGGCGGCGTCAGCGGCGTGACCGGGACGAGCAGGCCGCGACGGCGGACGACGTCGCGGCGGTGCGCGTAGTACAGGCCCGGCAGGGCGATCCGTTCGCGCTGGATGTAGAGCCAGACGTCGAGCTCGGTCCAGTTGCTGATCGGAAACGCGCGCATGTGCTCGCCGGGCTTGAGGCGCGTGTTGAAGAGCGTCCACAGCTCGGGGCGCTGGTTCTTCGGCTGCCACTGGCCGAAGCTGTCGCGGTGCGAGAGGATGCGCTCTTTCGCGCGCGCCTTCTCCTCGTCGCGGCGGGCGCCGCCGATCAGCGCGTCGAAGCGATGCTCCTCGACCGCCTCGAGCAGCGTCACGCTCTGGTGGCCGTTGCGCGACTCGTCGGCGCTCGCCAACCGTACGCTGCCGCGCGCGATCGAGTCCTCCAGATGCGCGACGACGAGCTGCTCGTCGAGCTCGCAGACGATGTCGTCGCGAAACGCGATCACCTCGGGGAAGTTGTGGCCGGTGTCGACGTGCAGCAGCGGAAACGGCAGCCGCGTCTTCGCGCTGCCGGCCAGCTTGAACGCCTTCTGCGCGAGATGGAGGACGACGCACGAATCCTTGCCGGCCGAGAAGAGCAGCGCCGGCCGCTCGAACGCGGCCACGGTCTCGCGCAGGATGAAGATCGCTTCCTCCTCGAGCGCGTCGAGCTGGTCGAGGTCGACCGGCAGCAGGCGATCGAGCGGCGTCGGCGCGTTCACGGCGTCGCCTCGGCGTGCAGCGCCGGCGCCGCAGCGACGTGCAGCCCGCATTCCTTCGCGCCTTCCTGCTCCCACCACCAGCGGCCGGCGCGGAAGTCCTCGCCGAGCGCGATCGCACGCGTGCACGGCGCGCAGCCGATGCTCGGAAAGAAGCGGTCGTGGAGCGCGTTGTAGGGAACGTCGCGGAGCGCGAGGTAGTGCCAGACGTCGCCCCACGTCCAGTCGGCGAGCGGGCTCAGCTTGGTGCGGCCTTCGCCATCGATCGACTCGGTCTCGATCACGGCGCGATCGCTCGACTGCTCGCGGCGCAGCCCCGTGATCCAGGCGCTCCGGCCCGCGAGCATCCGCTGGAGCGGCTCGACCTTGCGCAGCGCGCAGCACGCCTTCCGCAGCTCGACGCTCTTGCGCATCGGCTCCTCGCCGTGGCGGCCGACGAACGCGACGACCGCGTCGTGGACCGGTCGGTAGCGCTCGACGAAGATGCCGTAGCGCTCGCGCGTCGTCTCGATCAGCGCGCGCGTCTCGGCGTGGAGCTTGCCGGTGTCGAGCGTCGCGACCGCGATCGGCAGACGGTCGCGCGCGATCAGGTCGGTGATGACCTGATCCTCGGCGCCGAGGCTCGACGCCTGCACGATCGCATCGGAGTGCGAAGCCGCGGCGCGCGCGAGCAGCGATCGCGCGGCCGCCACGCGCTCGTCGAAGCGCGCGCTCGCGCGCGCATGCAGAGCCGTCGCCTTCGCCGTGTCCATCGCATCGGGTGCACAGGGCGCCGAAGCGCCGGAGGGTGCACTCTATGAAGCACTCAGCCTTGCGCGAAGAACACTTTCGTCGTTTGCTTCTTCGCTTGCTTCATAACGTCGAAAGAGTGGTGCACGCGGACGGCGAGCGGTGGGTACGCCCTGGGCTCCGCCGGCCGTGCCGGCCATCACGGGCCAGAAGTATTCCGTTCCGGCATGGCGCAGTGAGACGTCCGCCGCTGCCGGCGGACCCATTGCGCACCCACCACTCGCCGTCCGAGTTCTGGCAACCGTGATTCGTTGCACCGCGCGGTGCGGGGCGGCGAGTGGCGGGCATGACTTGGGTCCGCTGGCAGCGGAGCTCGTCTCATCGCGCCATGCCCGAACGGACCACTTCTGGCCCGTGATGGCCGGCAGGGCCAGCGGAGCCCGGGGCATGCCCGCCACTCACCGCCCCGTGCTGCTCATCGAGCGCCCCCGACAATCATGCGATGCCCCCCGCCCCCCGCGCCCTCTCGATCGCGGCGTTCGCGACGCTGCTCGCGATCGCGCTCCTGATGGGCGCCAACCACGTCGCCGCGCGCGTCGCGTTCGACCACGGCGTCGACGTCGCGACCGCGGTCGCCGTGCGCAGCTTCGTGACCGCGCTCGTCGTTGGCACGCTCGTCGTCGTCCAGCATGTCCCGGTCGCGCTCGCGCCGCGCGAACGGCGGTTCCTGTTGGCAATCGGCGCGATCGTCGCCGTGCAGAGCGTCTGCCTCTACTCCGCTGTCGCGCGGCTGCCGGTCGCGCTCGCGCTGCTCGCGTTCAACACCTATCCGCTCTGGACCGCGCTGTGGGCGCGGATCCTCTATGCGCACCGCGCCGAGCGCCGTGTCCTCGTCGCGATGCCGCCGATGCTGATCGGCCTCGCGCTCGCGCTCGACGTCTTCGGCGCCGCCGCCGGCATCGGCGCGGCGCTGCAGTGGCAGCGGATCGGCGTCGGCGTCGCTTTCGCGCTGACCGCGGCGGCGACGTTCGGAGTCGCGCTCGTGCTGACGCAGCACGAGGCCGGCAAGGTCGACGGCCGCGTCCGTACGACGGCGACGATGGCGATCGTCGCCGTCCTCGCGCTCGCCGCGGTCGCGACGCGCGGCGGCTTCCACCTGCCCGCCGCGATGGCAGGCTGGTGGGGGCTCGCGCTCCTCACCCTGCTGTACGGCACCGGCATCACGATCCTCTTCACGGTGCTGCCGCGGCTCGGCGTCGTCGGCAACGCGGCGATCATGAACGTCGAGCCGGTGTTCGCGCTCGTCCTCGCGTGGGCGATCCTCGGCCAGCGGATCGCGCCGTCGCAGCTCGTCGGCGCGCTCCTCGTCGTCGCGACCGTCGTCTGGCTCGGCCTGAGGCGCGCACGCGGCCGCTGACACGAGCGCATTGCCGCGTTGCTGCGGCAGCGTGCCGTTGCGGGTAGCCTTCGGACTCGACCCGCCGACGCCGATGCCCGTTCCTCCGAACGACCTGCCGATCACGATCCGCTCGAGCCCGACCTGGTGGCAGCGGATCGTGCCGACCGGCGGCGAGATCACGGTCGAGGACCCGCCGCTGCGCGCCGAGCTGTTCAGCGCCGAGCAGATCGCCGAGCACGGCGAGCGGCTGGCGAAGACGCACGTCCTCAGCGACACGCAGCTTCCCGATCGGCTGCTCGCGCGCCTCGCCGACAACGAGCGCGTCCTCGTCGCGGTCGGCAAGCAGCTCGCGGTCACCGCCGACGCCGACCGCCGCTACACGCCGGCGGCCGAATGGTTGCTCGACAACTTCTACCTGATCGAGGAAGAGGTCCGCACCGCGCGCCGCCACCTGCCGCGTGGCTACAGCAGGAAGCTGCCGCGCCTCGCGCTCAGCGCGGCGAACGGCGCAGGCGCGGGCCTGCCGCGCGTCTACGACCTCGCATTGCAGGCGATCGCGCACGGCGACGGCCGCGTCGGCCGCGGCACGCTCGCACGCTTCATCGCGGCGTACCAGTCGGTGCAGCCGCTCCTGCTCGGCGAGCTGTGGGCGTTTCCGATCATGCTGCGCCTCGCGCTGATCGAGAACCTGCGCCGGATCGCCGCGCGCGTCGAGGTCGCGCACATCGAGCGGGGCACCGCCGGCGCTTGGGCCGACACGATGGTCGCCGTCGCCGAGAGCTCGCCGAGCGACCTGATCCTGGTCATCGCCGACATGGCGCGCTCGACACCGCCGCTCACGAACGCGTTCGTCGCCGAGTTCGCGCGTCGACTGCAAGGACGCGGCACCGCGCTGATGCTCGCGCTGCAGTGGATCGAGCAGCGCCTCGCCGAGAGCGGCGAGTCGATCGAGCAGCACGTCCAGCTCGAGGCGCGCCAGCAGGCCGCCAACCAGGTCTCGGTCAGCAACAGCATCGGCAGCCTCCGCCTGCTCGGCGCGATGAACTGGCCCGACTTCGTCGAGTCGCTGAGCAGCGTCGAGCAGGCGCTACGCGGCGACCCCGGCGGCGTCTACGCGGCAATGGACTTCCACACCCGCGACGCGTATCGCCATGCGATCGAGAAGATCGCCGAGCTCAGCGCGACGTCCGAGACCGACGTCGCGCGCAACGCCGTCGCGCTCGCCGAGGCCGCCGCGGCGAGCGCCGACGCCGGCGCCGCCGGCGACCCGCGCGAGCGCCACGTCGGCCACTGGCTGCTCGGCGCCGGCCGCGCGCAGCTCGAGCAGTCTGTCGCGGCGCGGTTGCCGTCGCTCACCGTCGTCGCACGCCGCGCGCGCCGCTGGGCGCTGCCGCTCTACGCCGGCAGCATCGCCGCGCTGACGCTCGTGCTCGTCGCCCGCCTCCTGCTCGACATCCACGGCGAGGTGCGCTGGACGTGGTGGGGCGAAGCGCTGTTCGCGCTCGTCCTCCTGGTCGCGGTCAGCCAGCTCGCGGTCGCGATCGTCAACTGGCTGGCGACGCTCTTCGTGCAGCCGCGGACGCTGCCGCGGATGGACTACTCGCGCGGCATCGCACCCGAGTCGCGCACGCTCGTCGTCGTGCCGACGATGCTCGGCAGCACCGAGTCGATCGAGGCGCTGGTCGATGCGCTCGAGGTGCGCTTCCTCGCCAACCGCGACCGCCACCTGCACTACGGCCTGCTCACCGACTTCCACGACGCGAGCGAGGAGCACGTCGCCGGCGACGATGCGCTGGTCGACTTCGCGGCGGCGCGGATCGCGGCACTGAACGAGAAGTACGCCGCCGGCGCCGACTCGGACACGTTCTTCCTGTTCCACCGGCCGCGCCGCTGGAACGCGCGCGAGCGCGTCTGGATGGGCTACGAGCGAAAGCGCGGCAAGCTCGGCGATCTCAACGCGCTGCTGCGCGGCGAGCACGCGGCGGAGGCCGGCGAGAGCTTCTCGCGGATCGTCGGCCGGACCGACGTGCTGCGCTCGGTGCGCTACGTCATCACGCTCGACAGCGACACGCAGCTGCCGCGCGACGCCGCCGCCAGGATCATCGCGACGATGGCGCATCCGCTGCACCGGCCGCGCTTCGGCAAGGGCGTGCAGAAGGACATCGTCACCGGCGGCTACGGCATCCTGCAGCCGCGCGTCGGCCTCAGCCTGCCGAGCACGAACCGCTCCGGCTACGCGCGGCTGTACGGTGGCGAGCCCGGCATCGACCCGTACACGCGCGCCGTCTCCGACGTCTACCAGGACCTCTTCGACGAGGGCTCGTTCATCGGCAAGGGCATCTACGACGTCGACGCGTTCGAGCGGTCGCTGCGTGACCGCCTGCCGGAGAACCGGATCCTCAGCCACGACCTGATCGAAGGCTGCCACGCACGCTCGGGACTGCTGAGCGACGTCCAGCTGCTCGAGGAATCGCCGACGCGCTACAGCGCCGACGTCGCGCGCCGGCACCGCTGGGTGCGGGGCGACTGGCAGCTGCTCGGCTGGCTGCGCCGCCGCGTCCACACGCTGCCGGGAGCGCCGCGCAATCCGCTGTCGATGCTGTCGCGCGCCAAGATCCTCGACAACCTGCGCCGCAGCCTCGTCCCGGCGGCGATGGTCGCGACGCTGATCGCGTCGTGGGCGCTGCTGCCGCCGTCGCCGACGTGGCTGCTCGTCGTCATCGCGATCGTCGGCGCGGTGCCGTTCGCAGCGCTCGTCGCAGGCGCGCTGCTGAAGCCGCTCGAGCCCGCCGCCGGCGGCGAGCCGACGGCAGCGACATCGGCGACGCGACAGGCGGAGAACCTGCTCGTGCAGGTCACGCAGTCGCTCGCCTGCCTGCCGCACGAGGCGGCGTACAACCTCGACGCGATTGCACGAACGCTCTGGCGCGTCGCGATCTCGAGACGGCGGCTCCTCGAGTGGCGGCCGTCGGCCGACGTCCGCGTCGAAGCGCCGCCCGGCACCGTCGCGGACTTGCTGCACACCGTGCGCTCGATGGCGGTTGCCCCGCTGCTCGCGGTCGCGACCGGTGTCGCGCTCGCGCTCTTCAGGCCCGGGGTGCTGCCGGTCGCGTTGCCGATGCTGCTGCTCTGGCTGACGTCACCGCTGCTCGTCTGGTGGATCGACCGCCCGATCGTCGATCGGCTGCGCGTGCTCGACGACGAGCAGACGGTGTTCCTGCGCCGCCTCGCGCGCCGCACGTGGGCCTTCTTCGACGCCCACGTCGGCGCCACCGACAACGCTCTGCCGCCCGACAACATGCAGGAGCATCCGGTCGCGCGCATCGCCCACCGGACGTCGCCGACCAACATCGGCTTCGCCCTGCTGGCGGCGCTCGCGGCGCGCGAGTTCGGCTACCTGACGACGCGGCGGCTGCTCGCCCGCGTCGACGCGACGCTGACGACGATGCAGGGCATGGAGCGGCATCGCGGCCACTTCTACAACTGGTACGACACGCAGACGCTGCAGCCGCTGCGTCCCCGCTACGTCTCGACGGTCGACAGCGGCAACCTCGCCGGCCAGCTGCTGACGCTGCGCGCCGCACTGTTCGCGCTCGTCGACGCGCCGCTCCTCGCACCGGCGTGGCTCGAGGGCGTGCAGGACACGCTCGGCGTGCTGCGCGAGTCGCTCGAGTCGCGGCTCGACGCCGCCGAGCGGCGCAGCATCGCCGCCGCACTCGCGGCGCTCGACGACGCGGTCGAGCGGTTGCGCGCGCAGCCGCCGCACACCGTCGCGCAGTGGCGTGAGGCGATCGCGTCGCTGCATGGCGGCGCGCTCGCGCTGCAGCAGGCGGTCGCGGCCGGCGCCGGCGACGAAGCACCGGCGGCGGCGACCGCGGGCGAGACCGATCTCCTCGGCTCGGACAGCGAGCGCGACGACGCCGACGACGCCGGCTTCTGGGCCGACGCGCTGGCGCGCGACATCGCCGACGCGCTCGAAGAGCTCGACGAGCTGATCCCCGCGGGCAGCGAGCTCGCCGGAGCGCCTCCGCCGACGCTGCGCGCGCTCGCCGGCCGCGCCAGCGCCGGTGCCGGCGCGGCCGCGGCGACGCGCGCGCTGACGCTGCTCGAAGACCTCGCCGATCGCGCCGGCGCGTTCGCCGAGATGGACCACAGCTTCCTCTACGACGAGTCGCGCCACCTGATGACGATCGGCTACAACGTCGACGAGCGTCGCGCCGACGCGGGTCACTACGACCTGCTCGCGTCGGAAGCGCGGCTCGGCGTATTCGTCTGCATCGCGCAGGGACGCATCGCGCAGGAGAGCTGGTTCGCGCTGGGGCGTCTCCTGACGTCTGCGGCCGGCGAGCCGGTGCTGCTGTCGTGGAGCGGCTCGATGTTCGAGTACCTGATGCCGATGCTCCTGATGCCGAGCTATCCGCACACGCTGCTCGACCAGACGTGCCGCGGCGCGGTGCGGCGGCAGATCGAGTACGGCGAGCAGCGCGACGTGCCGTGGGGCGTCTCAGAGTCGGGCTACAACGCGACCGACACCGCGCTCAACTACCAGTACCGCGCGTTCGGCGTCCCCGGCCTCGGCCTCAAGCGCGGCCTTGCCGAGGACCTCGTCGTCGCTCCCTACGCGTCGATGATGGCGCTCATGGTGGCGCCGGACGCGGCCTGCATGAACCTGCAGCGCCTTGTCCACGAAGGCGCCTTCGGCCGCTACGGCTTCTACGAAGCGGTCGACTACACGCCGTCGCGGCTGCCGCGCGGCCAGCCGTGCGCGATCGTGCGCTCTTACATGACGCACCACCAGGGAATGGGCCTGCTGGCGATCGCCAACCTGTTGCTCGACAAGCCGATCCAGCGCTGGTTCGAGGCGGACCCGCGGCTGCAGGCGACGCTGCTGCTGCTGCAGGAGCGCGTGCCGCGCGTCACCGTCTTCCAGCCCGACATCGACGAGCGAGCCGGCCGCCGCGCCGACGTCGAAGCCGAGCAGCCGTCGGTGCGCGTCGTCACCGATCTCGACGCGCCGACGCCGGAAGTCCAGCTGCTCTCGAACGGCCGCTACCACGTGATGGTCAGCGACGCCGGCGGCGGCTACAGCCGCTGGAAGGACCTCGCGGTGACGCGTTGGCGGGAGGACGGCACCGTCGACGACATGGGCAGCTTCTGCTACCTGCGCGACGTCGCGAGCGGCGCGGTCTGGTCGACCGCGTACCAGCCGACCAAGAAGCGTGCCGGCCGCTTCGAGGCCATCTTCTCCGAAGGCCGCGCCGAGTTCAGGCGGCGCGACGAAGGCATCGACACCCACACCGAGATCGTCGTCTCGCCCGAAGACGACATCGAGCTTCGCAGGCTGCGCATCACCAACAGCAGCCGCTCGATGCGCACGATCGAGGTGACGACCTACGGCGAGATCGTCCTCGCCCCGGCGATCGCCGACGCGCTCCATCCGGCGTTCAGCAAGCTGTTCGTGCAAACCGAGATCCTCGAGCGGCCGCCGGCGATCCTGGCGACGCGCAGGCGCCGCGCACCCGAGGAGGTGACGCCGTGGGGGTTTCAGCTGATGGCGATCCACGGCGCGCGCGGCGGCAGCGGCGAGATGCGCGCGAGCGCGATCTCGCACGAGACCGACCGCGCGCGCTTCCTTGGCCGCGGCCGCACCGTCGAGCTGCCGCAGGCGCTCGTCGAGCCGTCGGGGCCGCTCTCGAACACGGTCGGGTCTGTGCTCGATCCGATCGCTGCGAGCCGCTGCGTGCTGACGATCGAGCCCGACCAGACGGTCACCGTCGATGTCGTCGTCGGCATGGCCGACACCCGCGACGCGTGCGTCGCGATGGCGAGCAAGTACCAGGATCGTCGTCTCGCCGACCGCGTCTTCGAGCTCGCCTGGACGCACGCCCACGTCGTGCTGCGCCAGCTCAACGCGAGCGAGGCCGACGCCCAGCTCTACGCGCGTCTGGCCGGCGCGATCCTCTATGCGCAGGCGGCGCTGCGCGCCGACCCGGACGTGATGACGAGAAACCGGCGGCCGCAATCCGGACTGTGGGGCTACGCGATCTCGGGCGACCTGCCGATCGTGCTGCTGCAGATCGGCAGCGCCGACAACATCGAGCTCGTCCGCCAGCTCGTGCAGGCGCACGCGTGGTGGCGGCTGAAGGGGCTCGCGGTCGACCTCGTCGTCTGGAACGAAGAGCGCGACGTCTACCGGCAGCGCCTGCACGAGCAGATCATGGGCCTCATCGTCGGCAGCGCCGGCGCCCAGTTCATCGACCGGCCGGGCGGCATCTTCGTCCGCCACGTCGAGCAGATCGCGCCCGAGGACCGCACGCTGATGCAGGCGGTCGCGCGCGCCGTCTTCAGCGACACCCGCGGCACGCTTGCCGAGCAGGTGCAGCGGCGGCCGCTGCGCGAGCGGCGGCCGCCGGCGCTCGCGGCGACGCGAAGCCCCGAGCCGCGCGCACGCACCGCGCCGCCGCGCAGCGCGCGCGAGGACGACGACGCGCTCGCCGCGTCGCTCCGCCGCGGCGGCGGCCGGCGGCTGCTGCTCGACAACGGCATCGGCGGCTTTTCCGCCGACGGCCGCGAGTACGTCGTCGCGCCCGTCGCCGGCGAGCGGCCGCCGGCGCCTTGGATCAACGTCGTCGCCAACCCCCGCTTCGGCGCCATCGTCTCGGAAGCGGGGAGTTCCTACACATGGTGCGAGAACGCGCACGAGCTGCGCCTGACGCCGTGGCACAACGACCCGATCGGCGACGCGTCGGGCGAGGCGTTCTTCCTGCGCGACGACGAGACCGGCCAGTTCTGGTCGCCGACGTCGCTGCCGTCGCCGTCGTCGGCCGACGCGTCCGAGCCGTACGTCGCGCGCCACGGCTTCGGCAGCACGATCTTCGAGCACACGGCGCACGGCATCCGCAGCGAGCTCGAGGTCTTCGTCGCGCTCGACGCGGCGGTGAAGTTCTCGGTGCTGCGAATCACGAACGACTCGGGCCGCAACCGCAAGCTGAGCGTCACCGGCTACGTCGAATGGGTGCTCGGCGACCTGCGCGCGAAGTCGGCACCCCACATCGTCAGCAAGGTCCAGACCGAAACCGGCGCGGTCTACGCGCGCAATCCGTACAGCAACGACTACGGCGACTGGATCGGCTTCTTCCACGTCGACGGCGCAACGCTCTCGGGCAGCAGCTTCACCTGCGACCGCGCCGAATTCATCGGCAGGAACGGCTCTCTCCGCAACCCCGCGGCGCTCGGCCGGACGCGGCTCTCGGGGCGCGCCGGCGCGGCGCTCGACCCGTGCGCGGCGCTCCAGGTTCCGCTCACCCTCGTCGACGGCGACTCGACGCAGATCGTCTTTCGCCTCGGCATGGGCCGGAGCGTCGATGAAGCCGACGACCTCGTGCAGACGTACCGTGGCGCCACCGCCGCGCAGCGCGCGCTCGAGGAGGTGCGTGCGCATTGGACGAAGACGCTCGGCACGGTCCAGGTCAAGACGCCCGACCCGTCGCTCGACGTCCTCGTCAACGGCTGGCTGCTCTATCAGACGATCGCGTGCCGGATCTGGGCGCGCAGCGGCTTCTACCAGTCGGGCGGCGCGTTCGGCTTTCGCGATCAGCTGCAGGACGCGATGGCGCTCGTGCACGCGCGGCCCGAGATGCTGCGCGAGCAGCTGCTGCTGTGCGCAAGCCGCCAGTTCGTCGAGGGCGACGTCCAGCACTGGTGGCATCCGCCGCAGGGGCGCGGCGTGCGCACGCACATCTCCGACGACTACCTCTGGCTGCCGCTCGCGCTCGCGCGCTACGTCGACGCGACCGGCGACCTCGACGTCCTCGCGGTGACCGTACCGTA
>DATJIM010000030.1:0-19686 GCA_035493195.1 Caldimonas sp. | reverse complement strand
GAACGCCGGCGCGGTGATCGCGACCTGCCGCGCGCTCGACGGCGTGCCGCTCGCGATCGAGCTCGCCGCGGCGCGCGCGCCGACGCTCGGCGTCGATCGGCTGTTGGCGTCGATGCAGGAGCGCTTTCGCTGGCTGACCGGTGGCCGCAACCGCGCCGCTCCGGCACGCCAGCGGGCGCTTCGCTCGGCGCTCGAATGGAGCGAGGCGCTGCTCGATGAGCGCGAGCGCAAGGTGTTCCGCTGCTTCGGCGTCTTCGCCGGCAGCGCGTCGCTCGAGTGCGTCGAGAAGGTGCTCGTCGACGCCGACGCCGGGCTCGACCGCTGGGACGTCATCGATGCGCTCGACGTCCTCGTCGACCGCTCGCTCGTCGCCGTCGTGATGACGGCCGACGCGAGCAGCGTTCGCTACCGCCTGCTCGAGACGCCGCGCGCCTACGCGCTCGAGCGGCTCGACGCCGCCGGCGAGCGCGCCGCGCTGCGCCGTCGCCACGCGCTCGCCATCGCCGCGCTGTTCGACGCCGCGTACCGCGAGTACTTCGCGGGCGAGGTCGGCGTCGACGAGTGGCTGCGTCGCGTCGAGCTCGACTTCGACAACGCGCGCGACGCGCTGCGCTGGGCGCGTGCCGCCGCCGCCGCCGATGTCGAGCTGCGCATCAGCGCGACGCTGCTGCGCGCGCTGCCGCCTACGCTGCACGCCGAGCGGCTCGCGCTCGCCGACGCGTGCGAGGCGCGCATCGGCGCGGAAATCGCCGAGCCGCTCAGGCTGCAGGCGTGGATCGAGCTCAGCTGCGTCCTCGCCGACACGCAAAAGCCGCGTGCACGCGCTGCTGCGAATCACGCGCTCGCGGTCGCGCGCCGCCTCGATGACGAGCAAGGCGATCGTTTCAACCTCTATCACGCGCTCTGCCGTGCGGCGTCGGCGGCGGCGCAATGCGATGACCTGCCCGCTGCGCGCGTGCTGCTCGACGAAGCCGAGCGTCTCGAGCAGCCGTCATGGCCGGCGCAACGCCTGCTCTGGCGCGCCGAGGCGGCGCAGTGGATCGCGCGCATGAGCGGCGACGCCGCAGAGGCGCTGCGGCGCGGGCGACGTCTGCTCGCGCTCGACCGCGAACGCGGCAGCCATCCGGTGGTCGCGACCGGCAACCTGATCGATGCCGAGCTCGCCGCCGGCGATCCGCGTGCGGCGGCATCGCTCGGGCGCGAGCTGATCGCGTCGCTCACGGGAACGCGACACGAACACGGCCTCGCCTTCGCGCGCATCAACCTGCTCGCGGCGCTGCTCGCGCAGGGAGACGCTGGGGCCGCGCACGGCCTCGCGGAGGCGGCATGGGCGAATGCCCCGGTGTTCGACGTGCAGCACGCGACCGCCGCCTACCTGGCACTTTTCTGCGCGCTCGAGGGGCGATGCGATGCGGCGGTCAAGCTCGCCGCGTACTCGGAAGCGATCTACGCCGCGCGCGGCGAAGCGCGCGAGCGCAACGAAGCCGAGGCGACTGCGCGCGCGTGGTCGCTTGCGCGCGGCGCGCTCGACGCCGGGACGATCGAGCGGTTGCGCGCGGAAGGCGCGACGTTGCGCGACGCCGAGATCGCCGCCGTCGCGTTCGCAGGCGATCGTCGCGGCGAAGGGGCCCCGTGACGTCGAAGGCACTCGTCCTCGCCGCGTCGGTGTGGGTGGTTTCCGCAGCGGCATCGGCGCAGGAGCCGTCTGCCGCGGCTCCGGCCGCGCAGGCCTCCGCGCCGGCGGCCGTGAGCGGGGCGGAGCCTGCAGCATCGGCGAGCGCACCTGCGAATGCCGCCTCCGCGCCGGCGTCCGCGGCGAGCGCTGCGTCGCCCGAGCCGCTGCCGTTCAAGGACTGGAAGTGGGAAGGCGCGATCGGACCGGTCGTCAACCTCGCTCCCGACTACTCGGGCGCGAACACGCGCAAGGTCGGCGTGACGCCGGGCTTTTACATCCGCTACGGCCGGCTCACCGCGAGCAACGTCGGCGGCTTCGTCACCCGCCGCAACACCGACGACATCTTCCAGGGCCTCGGCCTCGACCTCAAGCGCAGCGACACCGTCCGCTACAACGCGACGCTGCGGATCGACAACGGCCGCAAGTCCTCGGACACGCGCGGGCTCGAGGGCATCGACGACGTCAGGCGAACGCTGCGCGCGCGCTTCTCGGCGACGTGGCAGGTCGAGCCGGCCTGGAAGGTCGCGAGCGGCCTCAACGTCGACCTGCTCGGCCACGGCGGCGGCAACGTGCTCGACCTCGGCGCGACGCACGACCGCCGCTGGAGCGAGGCGACGACTTGGAGTCTCGGTGCGGTCGTCACCGCCGGCGATGCCCGCTACATGCGCAGCTGGTTCGGCGTCAGCGAAAACAGCTCGGCCGCGACCGGCAAGCCGGTCTACCAGCCTGGCGCGGGGCTGCGCGACGTCAGCTTCTCGAGCGGTTGGCGAACCGAGATCGGCCAGGACTGGATCGTGCTCTGGGGCGGGTCGATCGGGCGCTTGCTCGGCCCGGCGGCGGCGAGCCCATTGACGGCGTCGGCGAGCGAGTGGCGTGTCTACGCGGCAGTGGCGTGGCGCTTCTGAAGCGCCGCATCGCCGCCGCAGCCGAACGTCACGACCAGCGGCTGCCGCTCGACGCCTCGCTCCAGCGCTCGCGCTGTTCCGGCGAGGTGACGAACGAACGGCCGAACAGGCGCGGGCCGCGCACCGCCATCAAGAGCGCGATCCGTGCCGCCTCGCGGTCGCCGGCGTCGGCGAGCGGAACGAGCTCGGCGAACGCGCGCGACCATTCGCCGTGCTCGAAGCGATCCATCGCGCGGTCGAACGCGGCGGCGGTCGGATGGTCGTGGGCGCGCAGCGCCAGCGATCGCCGGCTGAAGAGCTCGTGCGTGACTTGCGGCAGCCATTGCCGCAGCGCGGTGTCGGTCGTGGTCATGGCGACATTCCTCCACCCGGCGAGCGGGCGATGAAAGAGCGCCGCATTAAAGCCCTCAACGGGCTGCGCAGCCATCCACCGGAGGTGGGACGCCGATGCGCTCAGTCGCCGCGGTTGCCGAGCGCGATGTCGACCTTCATCTCGCTCGCCACCGGCTCGAGGTGCTTGCGCAGGTCGTCGGTCGCGACCGCGTTCGGAACCAGCAGGTGCGCCGAGACCTTGAACTTCTTCGGCGCCGCGGCGGTCGAGCCGACGACCTCGGTGTGGATGTGCTCGATGCTGATTCCCGCCTCGGCGAGGATGCGCGTCAGGTGGCTCACGATGCCGACGCGGTCGTCGCCGACGAGCGAAAGGTCGATGCTGCGCATCCCCGCGGGCGCTCCCGACGCGTCGCTCTTCGCGATCACGAGCTTCAGCCCCGACGATTCGAGGCCCTGCAGCGATGCGGCCAGTGCGTCGGCGTTCTCGCCCGGCACCTCGAAGTGCACCATCCCTGCGAACTCGCCCGCCAGCCGCGACAGCCGGCTCGCCTCCCAGTTGGCGCCGAAGCGCTGCGCGCGCTCGGAGAGCATCCGCACGATGCCGGGCCGGTCGGGACCGACGACGGTGACGACGAGCGACGTCGTGCCCGGGGGGGCGTGCTCGTCGAGGACGACGGCGCGGCGCAGCATCGGCGCGCGCGTCGCGAAGCGCGCATCCTGCGGCTTCGCCGGCAGCTCGCCGTGATCGCGCGCGTGGCGGACGACGCGCGCGAGCAGGTCGAGCCCCATTGGCGCGAGCGCGCGCTCCCACAGCTCGCGCGCCGACTCGCCGCGTGCGACGAAGCACCAGTCCTGCGCCGCGATCGGGCCGGCGTCCCAGCCGTCGGCGAGGTGGTAGACCGAGCCGCCTGCGATCGGATCGCCTTCGAGGATCGTCCATTCGACGGCGGCGATGCCGCGATGGCGCGGCAGCAGCGACGGGTGGTAGCCGATCCCGCCGAGGCGCGAGCGTGCCAGCGCCTCGTCGCTGATCCGCGCGTGCGTGTGCGCCGCGACGACGAGGTCGGTGCCTTCGGGGATCGCTTCGGCGGGAACGATCTTCGGATTCGCGAGCACATGCACCGGCAGCCCGCTCTTGGCGGCAGCGAGGGCGAGGCGATCGTCGGCGGCGGGGACGATCACGCACGCGAACGTCACCCCCGCCTCGCGGCGCAGCGCCTCGAGCACGGTCGCGCCGAAGTAGCGGGATCCCGCCAGAACGCATTGCATCGCACAGCTCCTCGATTGCCGGAGCCGCCATTGTGTGCGCTCAGGCGAAGCTGTCTGCGCCCGACCGCGCAGCGACAGGCGGGCGCCTGCAGGGCCTAGCATGTCGATCGCCATGCGCGACCCGGCAGACCTCTCCGCACTCGTCGACGACCGTCCCGGCGACGGCGTCTTTCGCGTCCACCGCGATGCCTTCCGCGATGCCGACGTGTTCGCGCGCGAGATGGCGACCTTCTTCGAGCGCGGCTGGGTGTTCGTCGGCCACGCCAGCCAGATGCCGGCGCCGCACGACTTCATGACGCTCGCGGTGCGCGGCCAGCCGCTCGTCGTCATGCGCGGCGGCGACGGCACGCTGCGCGCGTTCCACAACGCGTGCCGCCACAAGGGCGCGCTCGTCTGCCACGAGGCGCGCGGCTGCCGCCGCGTCCACGTCTGCCAGTACCACGGCTGGAGCTACGCGAGCGACGGCAGCAACGTCGCCGTCAAGGCGAAGGCCGAAGGCGCGTATGCGCCGGCGTTCGACGCCGACGGCCACGACCTCGCCGCGGTCGCGTGCTTCGGCGAATACCGCGGCTTCCTGTTCGCGAGCCTCGCCGCCGACGTCGAGCCGCTCGAGGAGCATCTCGGCGACGCGCGCGCGCTGCTCGACCTCGCGGTCGACCAATCGCCGGGCGGCCTCGAGCTCGTTCCCGGCGTCGTCCGCTACACCTACCGCGGCAACTGGAAGCTGCAGCTCGAGAACTCGCTCGACGCCTACCACTTCACGTCGACGCATCCTTCGTATCTGCGCTTGCTCGAGCGCCGCTCGACGCAGTCGGAGCGGAGCGACGTGCCGAAGGCGATCTGGCAGAGCGAGCGCAACGACGAGGAGCGGATGGGCTCGTTCGGCCTGCGCAACGGTCACGCGATGGTCTGGACGACGTCGCCGGTCGAGCACCATCCGCTCTACGCCGGCCGCGAGGCGCTGGTCGCGCGCGTCGGCGCGGTCCGTGCCGACTGGATGATGCGGACGCGTCAGCTCAACGTCTTTCCAAATCTGCAGATCGCGTCGAACGCCGCGCTGCAGATGCGCGTCGTCACGCCGCTCGCGGTCGACCGCACCGAGATCACGTCGTACTGCCTCGCGCCGGTCGGCGAGGGCGACGCGGCGCGCGCGCGGCGGCTGCGCCAGTACGAGGACTTCTTCAATCCGAGCGGCCTCGCGACGCCGGACGACACGACGACGTTCGAGGACTGTCAGCGCGGTTTTCGCAGCGGCGCGATCGCCTGGCAGCAGGGTTCGGCGCGTGGCCAGACGCTCGTGCAGCGCGGCGCCGACGCGCACGCTGCCGAGCTCGGCATCGCGCCGGAGACGTCGACGTCGGGCACGTTCACGATGGCCGACGAAACCGTGTTCCAGTCCCTCTACCGGCATTGGGCGCACCGGCTCGCCGAGACCGCGCGATGAGCGACGTCGCGATGGAGGTCGCGTTCGCGGCGTGCAACGTGGTCGCGCGCGAGGCGTTGCTCCTCGATGCGCAGCGCTGGGACGACTGGCTCGCGCTCTACGCCGACGACGCGCGTTTCTGGCTGCCGGCGTGGACCGACGACCAGCGATGCGCGGCATCGCCCGAGCGCGAGCTGTCGCTGATCTACTGCGGCTCGCGCGCCGGCCTCGAGGACCGCGTCTGGCGCATCCGCTCGGGGCTCTCGGTCGCATCGCGGCCGCTGCCGCGGACGACGCACTCGGTCGCGAACAGCGTCGCCAGGCTCGCCGACGATCCTGCCGGTGGTGACGTCGTCGTCGAGTCGAGCTGGACCTGCCACGTCTTCGCGCTCAAGGAGCGCACGACGCACGTCTTCCACGGCCGTTACGCGCATCGACTGCGCCGCGACCGTGAACAATGGCGCATCGCCGCCAAGACGATCGTGCTCATGAACGACACGATTCCGACGATGCTCGACTTCTACTGCGTGTAGCAAGCCGCGGCAGCGGAGCCTTCGATGGACATTCGAACGGGATTGGCGGAGATCGCCGTCGAGCATCGTCTCGACGCCGCGGCGACGCGCCGGCTCGAAGCGCTCGCCGGCCTGCACGACGAGCCGGCGTCGCTCGCGACGTGGCTGCCGCGCGGCGTCGCCGTGCTCGCCGCGGCGCTCGGCGGCCTCGGCGTCGTCTTCTGGATCGCCGCCAACTGGCAGACGCTCGGCCGCTTCGGTCGCTTCGCGCTGCTCGAAGGCTTCGTCCTCGCGATGTGCGCCGGCGCGCTCTGGAAGCCGGCGGCGCGCGCTCCGCTCGGACTCGTCGCACTGCTCGCGATCGGCGCGCTCTTCGCCTATTTCGGCCAGACCTACCAGACCGGCGCCGATCCGTGGCAGCTGTTCGCGGTGTGGGCGCTGCTCGCGCTGCCGCTCTGCATCGCTGCGCGCAGCGACGTGCTGTGGGCGCCGTGGGCGCTGGTCGCCATGACCGGCGTCTCGCTCTGGGTCCACGCGCACACCGGACACCGCTGGCGCGTCCAGCCCGACGACCTCGCCGCGCACCTCGCCGGCTGGGCTGCCGCGCTCGCGCTCGTCGCCTTCCTAAGCGCACCGCTGCGCAACGTCACCGGCGCCGGCGTCTGGGGCCAGCGCGTCGCGATCGCGCTGGCCGTCGTCATGATCGGGCTGACCGCGATCGCCGGCCTGGTCGGCGACAAGGCGCTCGCGCACTACTTCTGCGGTCTCGCCGTCTTCGCCGTCGCCGCGGTGCTGCTCGCGCGCGACGACGCGTTCGAGATCTTCGGGCTCAGCGCGGTCGCGCTCGGCATCGACACGCTCGTCGTCGGCGGCCTCGCGTACGCGCTCTTCCACGGTGCGAGCGGCAGCGACGCGTTCGCCCGGCTGATGCTGCTCGCGCTCGTCGCTGCGGCGCTGCTCGCGGGCACGGTGTCGCTGCTGCTGCGCTTGTCGCGGCGCCACGGAGCGGCGCGATGAGCGCCGAGCAGCGGCTCGCCGACGTCGTTCGCGCGGCGATCGCCGAAGGCGTGCTGCCCGCGACCGCGACGGTGCCGCAGCACGACGACCGCCCGTGGCCGGTCGTCCTGCTGACGGCGTTCGGCGCGTGGCTCGCTGCGCTGCCGCTGTTCGCGGTCGTCGGCATGATGTTCGGCGAGCTGCTCCGCCACGCCGTCGGCGCGTATGTCGTCGGCGCGCTCGTCCTCGCCGGCGCCGTCGTCGCGCTGCGCAACGAGCGGTTGCCGCTCTTCGTCGAGCAGCTCGTGACGCCGACGCTGATCGTCGGTGCCGGGCTCGTCGGCTGGGGCGTCTTCCGCGATTTCCCGCCGGCCCTGGCGGCGGTCGTGCTCGCGCTCGTCGCGATCGGGACGGCGCTCGCGATCCCGCGCGCCTGGCTGCGCGTGGTTCTTGGCGCGGCGGCCGCGACGCTCGTCGTCTTCGCGTGGTTTCCTTCGAGCGGCGGCTGGCGGTCCGAGGCGCTGATCCGCTTCTGGCTCGCCTGGCACGTCGACCTGCTGCTCTGGCTCGGCGCCGGCGTCGTCGCGGCGCGGGCACTGAACGATGGCGCGCAGGCACGGCTCGCAGCGGCGTGCGACTCCGTGCGCGCCGGCTGGCTGCTCGCGACGCTGGTCGGCCTCGCGTGGTGGTCGGGAATGACGTTTCTCGTCGGCGCGACGCTGTCGTCGGGTCCGCTCGCCGATCTCGGCCGCGAGATCGCGCCGGCGTTGTCGCGCAGCGGCGCGATGACGCCGCTGCGGCTCGCGTCGTTGCTGCTCGCCGCCGGCGCTGCCGCGTGGGCGATGCGATGCTGGGCGACGCTGCGCAGCGTCGCCGGGATCGGCGTCGCTGCCGTGCTCGTCGCGCTCGCGTGGTTCCTGCCGGCGCTCGGCGCGACCCTCATCGCGCTCGCCGTCTGTGCGACCGGCAAGCGCTGGCGACTCGCGTCGACAGCGGCGCTCGCCGCTGCGTGGATCGTCGGCGGCTTCTACTACCAGCTGGCGTGGCCGCTCGCGACGAAGGCGATCGTCCTCGTCGCCGCCGGCGTCGCGCTCGGCGCGCTCGCGTGGCTGTCGTCGCGCACGACGACGGCGGCGTCCACTGCCTCGACGGCCGCGGCGCCGCGCGCGCCGCGTTGGCAGATCGGCGGCGTCGCGGTTTCGATCGATCAGATCGGCATCGTCGTCACCGCGCTTCTCGTCGTCGTCGCTGCGAACGTCGCCATCGCGCAGAAGGAGCAGCTGATCGCGCACGGCCAGCCGGTCTTCGTCCGTCTCGCTCCGGTCGACCCGCGTTCGCTGATGCAGGGCGACTACATGCGGCTCGACTTCGCGATGCCGCTGCAGGTGCGAGACGACGTCGGCGGTCTGCTCGATCGCGGCCGCCCGCACGTCGTCGCGCGGCGCGACGGCCGCAACGTCGCGACGCTGCTGCGGCTCCACCAGGGCGAGCCGCTCGCCGCCGACGAGCTGCGCATCGAGCTGACGCCGATGCACGGCGACTGGGTGCTCGTCAGCGATGCGTGGTCGTTTCCCGAAGGCGAGGCGCATCGCTGGGCGGGTGCGCGCTTCGGCGAGTTTCGCGTCGACGCGAACGGCCGCGCGCTGCTCGTCGGCCTGCGCGGCGCGAACCTCGAGCCGCTCTGATCGATTCGACCGCGGAAGGCAGCGCGTGACGATCCGCTGCGAAGACATCGCCTCGCACGGCGACTTCCGTCGCCTGGCGACGATCGCCGGCGTCGCCGTCGACCTGCGCTACGCCGGCGTTCGCAACTTCGTCGGCCGCGATCTCTACCGCAGCCTCGACTGCGCCTGGCTGCACCGCGACGCCGCCGATGCGGTCGAGCGCTCGGTCGCGCGCCTGGCCGAGACCGCCCCCGGCCACCGCCTCGTGCTGCTCGATGCGCTCAGGCCCCACCGCGTGCAGATCGAGCTCTGGGACCACCTCGACGGCACCGGGCTGCGCCGCTACGTCGCCGATCCGGCGCGCGGCTCGATCCACTCGTTCGGGATGGCGATCGACGCGACGATCGTCGACGCCGCCGGCCGCGAGCTCGACATGGGCACGGCGTTCGACGAGATGACCGAGCTGTCGCACCCCGAGCTCGAGCAGCGCCATCTCGCGAGCGGCGCGCTGACCGCGGCGCAGCACGGGCACCGCGAGCTGCTGCGCGGTGCGCTCCGGGCCGCCGGATTCCGCGGCATCGCCAACGAGTGGTGGCACTTCGAGCTCGGCGACCGCGAGCACGTTCGGCACAGCTTCGTGCGCGTCGATTGATCCGGCGCGCGCCGCGAGCGTTGCCGCGGGCGCACTCACGCTCGCCGGCGCGGCACCGGCTCACGCCGGCTCGACGATCGCCGCGTTGATCAACGTCCGCAGCTCGCGGCGGATCGGGTACGTGCTCGACGGGATGAGCTGCGTGAGGAAGACGACGCAGACGTCCTCGACCGGGTCGACCCAGAACGCGGTCGACGCCATCCCGCCCCACCAGAATTCGCCCGGCGATGACGTCACGCCACAGCGCACCGGGTCGGTCGTCATCGCGAAGCCGAGGCCGAAACCGACGCCCTGGAACATCGCCTCCGAGAACATCGAGATCGAGATGTCGGCGAGGTCGCGCCCGCCGGGCAGGTGGTTCGCGCACATCAGCCGCAGCGTCTTCGGCCCGAGCAGCCGGACGCCGTCGAGCTCGCCGCCGCGACGCAGCATCTCGCAGAAGCGCAGGTAGTCGGCGGCGGTCGAGACGAGTCCGCCGCCTCCGGACGGTGCGCGGGGCGGCTTCGAGAAATCGACCGGCGGCGCCGGCTCGAGCTTGCCGCTCGCTCCCTTGACATAGCAGTCGGCGAAACGCGCCGCCTTTTCTGCGGGGACGAAGAAGTCGGTGTCGCGCATGCCGAGCGGCTGCAGGATGCGCGTGCGCACGAAGTCGTCGAACGGCACTCCCGAGACGACGCTCACGAGGTGGCCGATGACGTCGGTCGAGACCGAGTAGTTCCACGCCGTCCCCGGCGAGAACTCGAGCGGCAGGCGGCCGAGCTTGTCGACGAACGCCTCGAGGCTCTCCGACTCGAACGCGTCGACGTGGAGAGCGCGGTACGCAGCGTCGACGTTGGTGCGCAGCTGGAAGCCGTACGTCAGCCCCGACGTGTGGCGCAGCAGGTCGAGCACGCGCATCGGCGCGTCGACCGCGCGCGTGACGAACGCGCCCGGAACGCCGGAGCGGTAGACCGCCTGGTCGCGCCACGACGGGATCCACTTCGCGACCGGGTCGTCGATCGCGATCCGCCCTTCCTCGACGAGCATCATGAAGGCGACGCTCGTCACCGGCTTGGTCATCGAGTAGATGCGAAAGATCGTGTCGTCGGCGAGCCGCTGCTTCTTCTCGAGCGAGGCATGGCCGAGAACGGAACGGTGGACGAGCTCGCCGCGACGCGCGACGAGCAGCTGCGCGCACGGCAAGAGGCCGGGCTCGATGTAGCGCTCGGCGAGGAAGCGGTCGATGCGGGCGAGGCGGTCGGCGTCGAAGCCGAGCGAGCGGGGGGAGGCGAGGGTCTTGGTCATGGACCGATTCTCGCCCGCGTTCACACTGTCGGGTGCCGGCTCGCCGACGTCCGGCACTCGCGGCCGACTGTTGCAGACGGCTGGCGGAAGCCGGCCCTGGCGCGAGCGACCAGCTCGCGGCGCTTGATCGCGCGCGGGTCTACAGTCCAACTCGTCCAACCAGGAGCACTGTCATGCCTGTACGGTTCGCATCGCTTTCCCGCCGGATCCACAGGAATGGCCAGCGGCTCCATTTCGTCATGGCGAGCCGGGCGTTTTCGCAGGGCCCGGAGCAGCCGGCCGACGAGGCGGAGCAGGCCCTACGAGAAGAGCACCGCCGGCTCAAAGAGCAGCAGCAGCAACGTCGCGCTCAGGCGCTGCTGCCCAGGCCCAAGGCGGTGAGGCCGGTGAAAGAGGCCAAGCCTCCGAAAGCGCCGAAAGCGCCGAAGCCGGCCAAGCCGCCGAAGGAAGCCAAGGCGACCAAGGGGAACAAGCCCTCGCGCGCGGACAAGCAGATGCAGAAGGCGGCGAACGTCGATGCCGCAAAGAAAGCCGAGCGGAAGTCCGCCAAGACCTGAGCTCGGCGCGCCTCGTCGGCCCGGATGCGTCGCCAGCAGGGCAGCGAATGAACTACTCGTTCCAGTTCGGGGCGGTGTTCGCGGCCTGGCCGCTCCTGCTCGAGGGCACCTGGAAGACGATCGAGCTCTCGTTCCTGGCCATGCTCGGCGGCCTCGCGGTGGCGATCGTTTGTGCGTGGGCGAAGACCGGTGGGCCGGCGCCGCTCCGCTGGCTCGTCAACGCCTACATCGAGCTCATCCGCAACACGCCTTTCCTGGTCCAGCTGTTCTTCTTCTTCTTCGCGCTGCCGGCAATCGGCCTGCGCTGGTCGGCGCACACGGCGGCGCTGACTGCGATGATCGTCAACCTCGGCGCCTACGCGACCGAGATCATCCGTGCCGGCATCGAGGCGATCCCGAGGGGTCAGATCGAAGCTGGCCTCGCGCTCAACCTGAAGGCGCACGAGATCTTCCGCTACGTCGTCCTGAAGCCCGCGCTGAAGGCGATCTATCCGGCGCTGACGAGCCAGTTCATCCTCCTCATGCTGAGCTCGAGCGTCGTTTCGGTGATCTCGGCCGACGACCTCACGTCGGTCGCCTCCAACCTGCAGTCGCAGACCTTCCGCAGCTTCGAGATCTACATCGTCGTGGCGGCGATCTACCTCGCGCTGGCGCTCTCGTTCTCGACCCTGTTCCGCGCTGTCTACCGGCGCGCGTTCGACTACCCCGACCGGCGATAGGAGACGACGGATGCGCACGTTCGGCCCGAACGATTTCCTGTTCATCCTCGAGGCGGCGCGCTGGACGCTCGCGCTCTCGCTGATTGCGTTCATCGGCGGCGCGATCGGCGGCCTGGTCGTTGCCCTCAGCCGCACCAGCGACATCCCCTGGCTGCGCAGCGCTTCGGCAGCGTTCATCCAGCTGTTCCAGGGCACGCCGCTGCTGCTGCAGCTGTTCCTCATCTTCTTCGGCGCGCCGGTGCTCGGCTTCGACATCAATCCGTGGGTCGCCGCCGGCGTCGCCCTCGTCCTCAACAGCAGCGCCTTCCTCGGCCAGATCTGGCGCGGCTGCGTGGAGGCCATTCCGCGCGGCCAGCGCGAGGCCGCCGATGCGCTCAGCCTCTCGTACCGCGACCGCATGCGCGACGTCATCCTGCCGCAGGCGGTCCGCATCGCAGTCGCGCCGACGGTGGGCTACATGGTGCAGATCATCAAGGGCACGTCGCTCGCGGCGATCATCGGCTTCACCGAGGTGACCCGCGCCGGCCAGATCATCAACAACGCCACGTTCCAGCCGCTGATCGTCTTCAGCACGGTGGCCGCCATCTACTTCGTGCTGTGCTGGCCGCTCTCACTGCTGGCGGCGGGCATCGAGCGGCGGCACCGCAGGGTGCTTGCCCGCTGAGCGTTCAGGGGCGCGCCGATTGCCCATGATCGCTTCATCAGTGACTCGACAGGAGACAACGGCATGATCCGATCCCCCCAACGACGCCGCTTCGGCATCGGCGCGCTGAGCCTCGGCCTTGCGGCCGCCGTGCCCGCCTGGCTGCTGACGGCCCAGGCGCAGACCGTCGACGAGATCAAGAAGAAGGGCGAGCTCGTGGTCGGCCTCCTGGTCGACTTCCCGCCCTACGGCACGGTCAACAGCAACAACGAGCCCGACGGCTACGACGCCGACGTCGCCCGCCTGCTCGCCAAGGACTGGGGCGTCAAGCTCAAGCTCGTTCCGGTCACCGGGCCGAACCGGATCCCGTTCCTTCTCACCAACAAGGTCGACCTGCTCATCGCCTCGCTGGCGATCACCCCCGAGCGCGCCAAGCAGGTGCAGTTCTCCAAGCCGTACGCGGCGGCGACGATCGTGCTGCTCGCGGGCAAGAAGACCAACGTCAAGGGCCCCGCCGACCTCAAGGGCCTGCGCGTCGGCGTCGCCCGGGCGAGCACCCAGGACATCGCGCTCACCGCGGTCGCGCCGCCCGGCACCGAGATCCGCCGCTTCGACGACGATGCCTCAGGAATGCAGGCGCTGATGTCGGGCCAGGTCGACGCGCTCGGCTGCTCGACGACGGTCGCCGCGCAGATCGAGAAGCGCGCAGCCGCGAACACCTACGAGGAGAAGTTCGTCCTCAAGCAGCAGGTGATGGCCATCGCGATGCGGCCGGGCCAGGCGGCCTTGGACAAGGCCGTCAACGACTTCATCGACAAGAACAAGGCCAACGGCGAGCTCGACAAGCTCTACCAGAAATGGCTCGGCACCAAGCTGCCTGCGATGCAGGCGAGTTGACCTGGCGGTGTGGCGATGAGCGACAGCGGCGCCGAGCCGATCATTCGCATCGAAGGGCTCGACAAGTGGTTCGGCCACTTCCAGGTCCTGACCGACATCAACCTGTCGGTCAGGCCGGGTGAGCGGATCGTCATCTGCGGCCCATCGGGCTCGGGCAAGTCGACGCTCATCCGCTGCATCAACCGGCTCGAGACGGCGCAGAAGGGCCGCATCATCGTCGACGGCGTCGACCTCGCCGCCGGCCGCCGCAACGTCGACGTGGTGCGGCGCGAGGTCGGCATGGTGTTCCAGCAGTTCAATCTGTTCCCGCACCTGACGGCGCTGCAGAACTGCACCCTCGCGCCGATGCGCTCGCGCGGCATGAGCCGCCAGGAGGCGGAAGCGACGGCGATGAAGTACCTGACCCGCGTGCGCATCCCCGAGCAGGCGAACAAGTACCCGAGCCAACTCTCGGGCGGCCAGCAGCAGCGCGTCGCGATCGCGCGCGCCTTGTGCATGAACCCGAAGATCATGCTGTTCGACGAGCCGACCTCGGCGCTCGACCCGGAAATGGTCAAGGAGGTGCTCGACACGATGATCGGGCTGGCCGAGGACGGCATGACGATGCTGTGCGTGACGCACGAGATGGGCTTCGCGAGAAGCGTCGCCGACCGCGTCGTCTTCATGGCCGAGGGCCGCATCGTCGAGGAGGCGCCGCCCGGGGACTTCTTCGCCAACCCGAAAGACGAGAGGACGCGCAACTTCCTCGGCCAGATCTTGGTCTCGCACCACGCGCCCCGCGATCCGCTGCGGGACGAGGCGGTCGAGGCGGCGCGGGCGGTCGCGAACCTGTCAGGGCCGGCGATGTGAACGCCGCCGCGCCCGAACCGGCGGCGCGACATGGATCGCGTTGTTCAAGTTGGATCTGTTTGCTGCCGCATCGCTGATGAGGGACGACGAGATCGTCGATTGACGAGGCGTCAGACGTGCAGATGCGCCAGCAGCCGCACGCGATCGATCGTCCCGGCGCGCCCTTCGAGCACGACGCGACCCTGGTCGATGACGAGATAGCAGTCGGCGATGCGCTCGGCGAACGCGAGGTTCTGCTCGACGACGACGAGCGCGCGCCCGGCCGCCTTCGCCTCGTCGACGAGCTCGGCCATCTGCACGACGTTCTCCCACTGCACGCCTTCGCTCGGCTCGTCCAGCAGCCACAGCGGCAGCGCCTCGGCGTGGCCGCGCGCGAACGACAGCATCTTCTTCTCGCCGCCCGAGAGCGTCCCGGCGTGCTGCGCGAGGCGGCGGCCGAGCACCGGGAAGCGCCGGAACAGCGGCGCGAACGCGTCGACGCTGCGATCGGCGCGCATCAGCGTCAGGTTGTCGCGCACGCTCAGGTCGTCGAATACCGGGCGCTCCTGCGGGCAGTAGCCGATGCCGAGCGCGCGGCGCGCGGAAGCGTCGAGCGCGGCGACCTCGCGACCTTCGAAGCGGACGCTGCCGGCGCGGCACGCGAGCTCGCCGAAGAGCAGCTTCAGGAGCGTGCTCTTGCCGACGCCGTTGCGGCCGACGACGCAAAGCGTCTCGCCGGCGGCGACCGCGCCGGAGACGCCGCGGACGACGTCGGCGTCGCCGTAGCCGCCCGCGACGCCGTCGAAGTCAAGTCGCGCGAGTGCGCTCATTTCGCGGCGCCGACGTAGATCGCCTGCACGGCGGGGTCTGCCTGGATCGCCGCTACGGTGCCTTCGGCGAGCACTTTGCCGTTGTGGAGCACGAACACGTGGTCGGCGAGCGTGCGCACGAGCGCCATGTCGTGCTCGATGACGACGATCGTCGCGCCGTGCTGCGTGCGCACCCAGCGGATGACGTCGATCACGGCGGCGGTCTCCTGCGGCGAGAGGCCGGCGCACGGCTCGTCCAGGAGGAGCAGGCGCGGCTCGCCCAGCAGCGCCATCGCGAGCTCGAGGATCTGCCGCTCGCCGTGCGAGAGCGCCGCCGCGGCGCGCGTGCCGTCGGCGAGGAACGGATAGCGCGCGCGCAATGCATCGAGCAGCGGGCTCGACCAGCGTCGCAGGCTCGGCCGCAGCAGGTCGAGCGGCCGCGCGCGCGCGCTCCAGAGCGCGATCGCGAGGTGGTCGGCGACCGAGAGCGCTGGAAACACCGACGGGATCTGGAACTTGCGGCCGATGCCGAGACGGACGACGCGGTGCGCCGGCAAGCTCTCGATCGCGCGCGAGTCGAAGCGCACCGAACCCGCTTGCGCGGCCAACTCGCCGGTGATGACGTTGAACGTCGACGTCTTGCCGGCGCCGTTTGGGCCGATCACACAGTAGATCGCCGGCCGGTCGAACGAGAGCGCGAGGCGATCGAGGATCGTCACCTCGCCGATGCGGACGTCGACGCCGTCGAGCTCGAGCCGTGCCGCCCGACCCGCATCGGCGCGCGGCGGCGCCGCGATCGCCGGACTGTCCGCCTGCGCCTGCCGGCGTCGCCGCCAGCGCGCAAGCGGGGCGATCGCGCCGGCGAGCCCTTCGGGAGCGAACAGGACGACGGCGATGAACACGATCGCGAGCACGATCTCCCAGTACGGGAACCGGTCGCGCAGCTCACCGGAAAGCACGCCGATCGCGATCGCGCCGAGCGCCGGGCCGAGCAGGCTGCCGCGGCCGCCGACCGCGGCCCAGATCACGAGGTCGGCCGAGAGCGCGAAGCCGACGAGCTGCGGCGTCACCAGCCCCTGCTGCGGCGCGTAGAGCGCGCCCCCGATGCCGGCGAGGGCGCCGCTCGCCGCGAACGCGACCGCCTTCAGCCGGTTGCTGTCGAAGCCGAACATGACGACGCGGCGCTCGTTCTGCGCCAGCGCTGCCCAGAGCACGCCGAGCGGCGCGCGGTACAGCCAGGCGACGAGCAGCGCCGCGGCGACGAGCGCCGCGGCGGCGACGGCGTACGCCGCGGCGTAGCTGTCGAGCCCCGGCAGGCCCGGGATTCCCTTCAGGCCGTTGAAGCCGCCGGTCACCGATTCCCAGTTGTTCGCGACCTGGAACGCGAGCAGCGCGAGCGCGAGCGTGATCATCGAGAAATACGGGCCGCTCTCGCCGCGACGGCGGAACACGAGCACGCCGATCGCGAACGCGAGCGCGCCCGGCACGCAGACGGCGAGCGGCAGCATCAGCAGCAGCCAGCCCGGCCTCTGCTCGAACGCGATCAGCGCGAGCCCCGAGAGGTATGCGGCGAGGCCGAAGAAGAGTCCTTGGCCGAGCGGCAGGAAGCCGGCGCGTCCCCAGCACACGCCGACGCCGAGTGCGGCGATCGCGTAGAGATAGAAGAGGCCGAGCTGGTAGGCCCAGAAGTCGCCGACCAGCAGCGGCAGCGCGGTGAGCGCGAGCGCCGCCGCGCCGACACGCAGCGCCGTCGCCGCGCCGTTAGCGCGCATGGATGCCGCGCGGCCGCAGCCAGAGGAAGAGGATCGCGATGACGAGAACGCTGAGGTAGCCGCCAGTGCTGTCGCTGAGCGCCGAGACGGCGCTGTTGACGCCGCCGATCAGCGCCGAGCCGGTCGAGAGCCCGGCCAGCGAGCCGAGGCCGCCGACGACGAGGACGAAGAACGACATCAGGATGTAGTCGAGGCCCATGAACGGCTGCACCGGAACGAGCGGCGCGATCAGCACACCGGCGAGCCCGGCGAGGCAGGTGCCGGCGACGAATGTCGCCGACGCGTAGCGGCGCACCGGCAGGCCGAGCGCGCGCGCGAGGTCGGGGTTGCCGACCATCGCCTGGATTCGCGTCCCGGTGCGGCTCCTGCGGTACCACGCGAAGAGCGCGCCGAGCACGACGGCGGCGGTGGCGATGAGGAGCAGCCGGTAGCGCGGGTAGCTCGTACCGAGCACCTCGAGCGTGCCGCCGATCGGCTCGGTCAGGCTCTTGTAGCCGAGGCCGAAGATCGCCTCGGCGCTCTTTCTCAGCAGCAGACTGAGGCCCCACGTCAGCACGAGCGTGTCGAACGGCCTCTGGTAGAGCGGCCGGACGAGCCAGCGCTCGACGCTCCAGCCGAGCAGCGCGCACAGCGCGAGCGCGAGCGGCACCGCCGCGAGGTACGGCCAGCCCTGCGACTGCGCGACGTAGGCGCAGTACGCACCGACCATCACCAGTTCGCCGTGCGCGAGGTTGAGCACGCCGAGCAGGCCGAGCACGACGGCGAGGCCGAGCGCGACGATCGCGAGCGACGCGATGCCGAACAGCGCATTCAGCGCCGGCGCGACGAAGGAGGCCGGATCCATCGCCGCGCCGTCACGGCGCGCTCAGGCGCGGCACGCGGTGCCGCTCTTGACGCCCTTGATCGTCTCGATGACCTCGAACTGCGTGCCCTTGCAGGTCGCCAGGTACATATCCTTGTCGACCTGGCGGCCGTGCATCGTGACGCGCCCGGAAGCGCTGTCGAACGGCAGCCCCTCGGACGCGGCGGCGAGCTTCTTCGCATCGGCGCTGCCGGCCTTGTCGAACAGCGCCTTGGCGAGGTTGAGCGCCGAGTAGCAGTCTGCGCCGATCGTCGCGAGCTGCGGCGCCTTGTCGCCGTACTTGGCGAGGTACGCGGCCTTGAACGCCTTCGCGCCTTCCGATGGGCTGTTCGCGAAGTAGCCCATGCACGAATAGAGATTGCCGCTGTTCTCGGCGCCGATGCCGAGCAGCGTGTTCTCCTCGAGCAGGAGCGAGACGCGGGCGATGCTCTTGTCGAGGCCGAAGCCGGCGAACGTGCGGTTGAAGTTGACGTTGTCGGCGCCGACCAGCGTCGCGACGACGGCGTCGGGCCTGGCGCCCTTGATCCGCGTCACCGCCTCCTCGAACTTGTTCGGCGCGCCGAACGGCACGTATTCCTCGCCGACGACCTTGCCGCCGGCCGCGGCGACGAACTTCTTCACTTGCTCGTTGACCTTGCGCGGCCAGACGTAGTCGTCGCCGATCAGATGGAACGTCTTCGCCTTCTTCTCCTTGGCGAGGAACTCGATCGCGGGCTGCGCCTGCTGCGGCGGCGTCTCGCCGAGGCAGAAGACGTTCGGCGAGCACTCGCCGCCCTCGTAGACCGGCGAATAGATGTAGGGCGTCTTGCCCTTGATGGTCGCGATGTTGGCCTCGCGCGTGGCGCTGTCGTGCGAGCCGATGAAGAGATCGACCTTGTCCTCGAGCATCAGCCGCACCGCCGACTTCGCGGTCTCGGCCGGCGGGCCGCCGGCGTCGGTGAAGATGAGCCGGATCGGCCGCCCGAGGATGCCGCCGGCCTTGTTGATCTTCTCCGCCGCGAGCTCGGCGCAGGCGCGCTGCGTCGGGCCGAACAGCGCCGCCGGGCCGGAGAGCGCGATGAAGAAGCCGATCTTGAACTCCTTGGCCTGCGCGAAGGCGCGCGGCGCGAGGCCGAGCGCCGCACTCCCCGCCACGGCGGAAAGCATGCGGCGGCGGCCGGGGATGAAGACGTGGGTCATGCGGTGGTCTCCTCTTTGTGGTGATGTTGTGGCCGTGCCCCGAGCGTGACCCGGCGGTCATGCGAGCCTCGGCGGCGGCAGCTTCGGCAGCACGCCTTCGATCGCCAGCGCGATGCCGAGCAGCCGCGCATCGTCGCCCGCATCGGCATCGAGCTCGAGGCCGAGCGGCAGGCCCGATGCCGTCAGCGCCGCGGGCAGGCTGATGCCGGGAATGCCGGCCACGCTGCCCGGGCTGCAATTGCGGATGAAGGTGAAGAAGGTCGGCACGCGCTCGCCGTTCAGCAGCACCGTCTCGTCCTCGCCGATCGGCGCGGCCGGCAGCGGCGTCGTCGGGAACACGACGGCGGCGACATCGTGGCGGCGGAAGTGGTCGCGGTACGCGGCCTGCAGCTGCGGCCGCAGCACGTCGAGCGCCTGGCGATACGCCGCCTCGGGGATCGCGCCCGCGCCGTGCAGGCTCTGCAGCAGGCCGGCCACATCGGGGCTCGCGCACTGCGCGACCAGCTCGGGATACGTCAGCTTCGAGCCGTGCCCGGCGAGGTAGGCGTTCAGATCGACCACCGTCTCGTAGAGCGCGATCGGAAAGCCGGCCTCGTTGTCGAGCCGCGCGACGTCCGGGATGTCGGCCTCGACCAGCACCGCGCCGGCGTCCGCGAGAAGCGCCAGCACGTCGCCCATCAGCCGCGCCGTCTCGGCGTCGAGCGGCT